>CAYUGI010000116.1:0-14713 GCA_964444105.1 uncultured Pirellulaceae bacterium | reverse complement strand
TTCACCACCAAGTTGACTAGGCGTCCGGGCACGGCGATTTGCTTGACGATGGTTTTGCCGTCCGTTTGCTTTTGAACGGCTTCGTCGGCTAGTGCCGCTTCGATCATGGCGTCTTTGCTGATGTCTGCTGCCACGCTGATTTTGGCTTTGACTTTACCGTTGATTTGCACGGGCACTTCGATCGTGTCTTGCACCAAAGCGGCTTCGTCCCAGGCTGGCCATTCCTGCAAAGCGATTGATTCTTTCTCGCCCAAAATACTCCACAGCTCTTCGCTAATGTGCGGTGCATAGGGTGACAGCAGAATCAAGAACGTCTTGATGGCAGACTTGGGGCGTTGTTTCGATCGGGTGAAATGATTGGTGAACTCCATCATCCTCGCGATCGCGGTGTTGAAACTCATCGCTTCGGTGTCTTCGGTGACCTTCTTGATGGTTTGGTGAAGCACCCGATTTTGTTCTTCGTCGCACTCGCCATCGGTGAGCGCCGCGTTCAAGACGATCTCATCGGCTTCGTGATCGATTGTCATTCGCCAAACGCGGTCCAAGAAATTCCGCACTCCACCGACGCCGGTCATCACCCACGGCTTGGTTGCTTCGAGCGGCCCCATGAACATCTCGTACAAACGCAGCGAATCAGCACCAAATTCACGAACGATCACATCTGGATTGACGACATTGCCGCGGCTCTTGGACATTTTGTCAGCTTTCGCCAAGACCTTCACATCGGTGCCTTTGACGAAGGTCTGGCCTTTGCGTTTCTCGGTTTGTTCGTCCGATAGATCGTCGACTCCGCCCGCCGTTTTCAAAATCACCGTGACCTTTTCACCGTCTTCGACGCGCGCACCATCGATGCCCAATGCGGCCAAGTTGGATTTGGCTTTACTGAATTCGTCTTCGGTAACATGGAACTGGGGTGCCCCCAAGATCATGCCCTGGTTGACCAAACGACCGAACGGTTCAGCGCAGCTGACGTGACCACGGTCGAATAGGACTTTGTGCCAGAAACGCGAGTACAGCAGGTGCAGCACGGCGTGTTCCGCACCACCGACATACAAATCGACCGGCATCCAAGCCTTTTCTTTCTCAGGGTCAATCAGTGCGTCGCTGTTTTTGTTGTCGATGTAACGCAGGTAGTACCAGCACGAACCGGCCCACTGGGGCATCGTGTTGGTTTCGCGGCGATAGCGAGTGCCGTCGATGGTGACGTACAACCAGTCGTCATCGGCTTTTGCCAACAACGGTTCCGGACGACCATGCGGCTGGTAGTCTTCTAAATCGGGCAAGCAAACCGGCAAGTCCGCGACATCGACGGCGCGGCGGACGCCAGTCGCATTTCCATCGGCATCCAGTTCGTGCAAGATTGGGAACGGTTCGCCCCAGAATCGTTGGCGACTAAACAGCCAGTCGCGAAGTTTGTAGTTAACCGCTTCGCTGCCGCGGCCGGTTTCGCTGAGCGATTTTGTCACCGCAGCTTTGACTTCGGCAGTTGTCTGTCCGTCGAATTCTCCGCTGTTGATCGCTTGGCCTTCGGCGGCGAAGCAAACATCGCCCGACAAGATTTCTTCGCGTTGCTTGTGATCGGCAGGTGGGTCCACGACTGGAATGATGTTCAAACCGAAGGTCTTCGCGAATTCGAAGTCACGTTCGTCGTGTGCAGGCACGGCCATGATCGCGCCGGTGCCGTAACCGGCCAAGACATAGTCGGCGATCCAAATCGGAACCGCGTTTCCATTAACCGGATTGATCGCGTGGCTGCCAGTGAACACACCGGTCTTGCCTTTGTCGCTACCGTCGGTGCGTTCGCGATCACTCTTGAACGAAGCTTTTTCGCAGTACTGTTTGACTTCGTCGGCGTGGTCACTGGTCGTCAACCGCGCGACCATCGGGTGTTCGGGTGCTACGACCATGTAAGTCGCACCGAACAAAGTGTCAGGCCGCGTCGTGTAAACCCGCAACGCCGAATCGCTTGCATCAGCGGGGAATCCCGATGCGGTTCGCTCGCTTTTCCAAGCATCCAGTTCGGATTCGCTGCCGATGTAGAAATCGACTTCGGCACCGGTGCTGCGACCGATCCAATCTTGCTGCAGTTTCTTGATCCCGGTCGGCCACTGCAAATCATCCAGCCCGTCCAACAAGCGTTCTGCGTAAGACGTGATTCGCAACATCCACTGACGCAGCGGTAGACGTTGTACTGGGTGACCACCACGATCGCTCTTGCCGTCGATGACTTCTTCGTTGGCCAAGACCGTGCCCAAGTTCGGACACCAATTCACCAAGGCTGCGTCTTCGTAGGCCAAGCGATGGGAGTCGCGATAAGCTTCGATGGCTTCGCGGCCACTTGTTGTGACGTCATCGGGGATCGGCAATTCGTCGATGGGACGTCCGACCTGTTTTTCTTCATCGAACCAGGTGTCATACAGAACCAAGAAGATGAACTGTGTCCAGCGGAAGTAGTCTTCGTCAGTGGTCGACAACACGCGGTCCCAGTCGTAGCTGAAGCCCAGGCTTTTCAACTGCCGCGTGAAATTGTCAATGTTGCTTTGCGTCTGGATGCGTGGGTGTTCGCCGGTCTTGATCGCGTGTTCTTCAGCAGGCAATCCGAACGCGTCGAAGCCCATCGGGTGCAAAACGCTTTCGCCACGAAGCCGCGCGAACCGCGACACAATGTCGGTCGCCGTGTAGCCTTCGGGGTGGCCCACATGCAAGCCATCGCCGCTGGGGTACGGGAACATGTCCAGCACGTAGCGTTTCTTTTCTCCAGGCATCTCGGGGGTCGCGAAAGTGCGATTGGATTCCCAGTAGGCTTGCCAGCGGGGCTCGATTTCGGCGGGGTTGTAGCGAGGCATGTCGTTGAAGAGCGGTGCAGGAAAGAGAAAGTTCACGAGTCCAAATTCTATTGGCAAATTCTATTGATTGGGCACGGCCCTGTAAGGTGGACAGATTTGGCGTGTTTCATGACATGGCTTGTTTCATGATGCCGCGTGTTTCATGAAGCTGTGCGTCGCCGTTTCACGCTTGGTTTCGCATTCCCGTGATGGCTTGCCTTGATCGAGCTTGACCCGGTTTGGCGGCGAAAGTTACAGATAAAACGATGGGAATTCGTCTTTTGACCACCGCTGCGAAAACGACGTTACTTGCCGCTCTGATCAGCGTGCCAGTCGGCTGCCGCATGTCAGCACCGATGCATGTTTGGCAGCCGCCATTGATCGAATCGACGGTGGGCAAAAAGGTCGTGCTTTCGGAAGTAGCCGGGCCCAAGAAGACGGCTGACCTGTTGCGTGAGAAGCTACTCGTGGGCGTTCCCACCGACGCTGGACGAACAACCATCGTCTCGAAACCCGTCCAGCTGAAACAAAGTGAAGCGATTCGCTTGGTTTCGGCAACCGAAGACGCTCCCAGCGACATTGCTTTGCAAGCCGCTGCAACACTGGAGGGTTACGACTACGTGCTGCGCGGCGAAATCTTGAAGGATCGCCGACCGCCCAGTGTTCAGGCGAAAGACAAGCGATTGACCGTCTCTTGGCGGTTGATGGAGCTTGGCGAATCAGATGTCAGCTCTGCTGGTCAACGTCGCAAGCAGGGCGCCCCGGTCGTTGTGGACCGAGCCTCCGCCGTCGAACGCTATCCCGATTTGGGGTTCGTTGCTGACGAGGAAACCGTTTTGGCGACGGCAGCGGTCAGGGACACGTATCGGCTATTTACCCCGTCGACGCGACGTGATGAAGTGACGTTGGCGATTCCTTATCTGATGCCCGGTAGTGCTGCGGTCCGTCAAGGAAACATGGCCGCACGCGCGGGACGTTGGGAGGAAGCAAAACAAATTTGGACCGACGCCGCAGACGATCACCCGCTGCAAGTCGCGGCGATGCATAACTTGGCACTCGCGGCAGCTGCGGCGCAAGATTTCTCGACGGCCAAAACGCTCGCTCGCAAAGCAATTCGCCGGCAACCGACGAAGCTGCACAAGCAGACCGCGATGTGGATTGAAAACATGCAGCGTGAATACCACGAAGCGTTCAATCTGCCAGATCCTCCCGAAGGCTGGTTTCTGACAAAGTAGTAGCAGGTGGACTCCGTTCCGCTGTCTGCTTACGGAGATACAGAGTTAGAGACACAGAGTCGGTTTGTGGGGTAGGTTGCTTGTGGGCGGGCGGCAGAGCGGAGCCTGCCTGCTACCATGGTTGCATGCGAACTCTACTTTTTGATATCGATGGGACCCTTTTGTTGACTCACAATGGCGGTAGTAATGCGCTGCGGTTGGCGTTGCAGCAGGAGTTTGATCTACCGCAACCATGCATGGATGTCTCGTATGGTGGCCGTACCGATCGATCGTTGTTGGCGGAGCTGTTGACGATCAACGGCCTGCCCGACCAGGATGACCTTCGTCAGCGACTGCAGCAGCGTTACCTGTCTGTATTTCCTGATGTGCTGCGTCAGTGCGGCGGGGAGGTAATGAAAGGCGTCCATTCGCTACTGGATCGACTTCATGGGGAACCGCGAACGCGAACCTGTGCGATGACAGGAAACTTGACCGAAACGGGCGAAGAGAAACTTCGCCAATTCGACCTGCTGAAGTACATGCATTGGACGTCAGGCGGTCAGTTTGACAAGCATCGCGATGACCTGGCAAAGCGAACCGCCAAGATCATCGCGGATCGACATGGTGATAATGCTGCCGACGACGTGGTTGTGATCGGAGATACCGTGGCCGATGTGCGCTGTGGACGCGTGATCGGCGCAAAAGTCATTGCGGTGTGTACGGGCAGCCACGATCGCGGGCGGTTGGAGGCGGAGAATCCCGACATTGTCTTGGATGACTTGTCCAATACAGACGCCGTGTTTGATCTACTGGTGCAATGATATTGCACATCGACATGGACGCGTTTTATGCGGCCATCGAACAGCGTGACCAGCCGGAATTGCGCGGCAAGCCGGTCGTGGTTGGCGGCAGCAAGACCGGGCGCGGCGTGGTAGCTGCCGCCAGCTACGAAGCTCGCAAATTTGGTATCCATAGTGCGATGCCGGGACGACGCGCGGCTCAGCTTTGCCCCGATGTCATTTTTGTCCGCGGACGAATTGATCACTACGCCGCGGTTGGCCGGCAAGTGCGCGAGATCTTTCATCGCTACACGCCGCTGGTTCAGCCGCTATCACTGGACGAAGCCTTTTTGGATGTGACCGGATCGGCGCGGCTGCATGGGGACGGGGTGACGATTGGTCGTGCGATCAAACAGGCGATCGCCAAGGAGCTGAATCTTGTCGCAAGTGTGGGCGTGGCACCACTGAAGTTCGTCGCCAAAATCGCCAGCGATATCGATAAGCCCAATGGGTTCGCTATCGTTGGGCCCGATCAAGTGATTGAGTTTTTGGATCCGCTTCCGATCAAGCGACTTTGGGGTGTCGGACGCGTTGGGCAAAAGAAATTGCAGGAGTCGGGATTGCACCTGATTGGTGACATTCGCCGGAGTGATCGAGAGCATTTGGTCCGGCGTTTCGGCAGTTGGGGTGACCATATATGGAAACTGGCCAACGCGATCGATCCACGCGAAGTCGTGCCGGACCGGACTGCCAAGCAAATCAGCCATGAACGTACTTTCTCCGCCGACATGACCGACATCGATATGCTTCGCGCGGTCGTCAGCCACTTGTGCGAACAAGTTTGTCATCGTTTGCGCCATCACCGTCGGCGATGCAAAACGGTGACATTAAAGTACCGCCGCGAAGATTTTCAGACGTACAGTCGTTCGCGCACATTGTCGACAGTGACCGATTCGACTTCGCAGATCCTAAGCGTGGCAATGGAATTGCTGGCCGAAATGCGGCAGGCTCAGCCGCGACCGGTCAGGCTGATTGGCGTCTCAGCAGGTAGCCTGACAACGGGCGACCAACCCGAGCAAATGTCGTTGTTCGAGTTGACCGATGACAATCAATCGCAGAAGAAGCTAGATAGCGTCGTGGATGAATTGGCCGACCGACTTGGGAAGGACGCCGTCTATCGTGCAACGAGTCACGACTGGATTCATCGCAAGAAATCTCCGTGAGCCGCTGTCGCGCCACTATCTCTGATTGGACGTCAATCGTTGGTCAAGCTTGGCGGCAAGTACTCACTTCACTCTCCCTCCGGGCAACGCCGTAGCGGATTTCTAACCGGCGATTAACACATTTGTGAGCCGCTGGCCGTGAGGCCACGGGCCTTGTTTGCAAAAGTGTTGGGCGAATTGCACGGCCGCTCACGCGTCACGGCTCACAAGAATCCGACACGGCGTTGCCCTCCGGGAGAGTGGATCTTGGCCTAGCGAATCAGGCTCATGTAAAAGCTGAAGATGCGTTCGTCGTCCGTGGCGGCTTTGGCAACGGGGAACGCGAAGTCGAATGCCAGCGGTGCTGGTCCCAACGCGGGAATCGCGACACGAACGCCCACGCCGGGTGCGACACGGAAGTTGTCTTCGTTGATTTCGATGTCGGATTCGACGGTACCAAAGTCAACAAATGCAACGCCGCGAAACGCATCGTCTGCCGTGATTGGAAACATGTATTCCAAGGTATTGAGCCATTGAAATCGACCACCCGCTTCGACGCCGTTTTCGATGGGACTGGCACCGCGGAAGTCAAAGCCGCGAATGGTCGCATAGCCACCGGCGAAGAAATTTTCATAGATCGGTGTTTCATCGCCGCTGAAACCGAGCTTGGTCGAAAACGATACCGTCTGCTTACCCGATCCGTCGATACGCTCGGCAACTTGCCAGTACTGACGAAATTCCATTTCAAAACGGGAGTAATCGAAGTCACCAAACGCTTCTTCAAAACTGGCTTCAAAGTAATGGCCCGAGCTTGCTTGGATCGGACTGTTACGTGTGTCGTGTTTCAGCGAAATGCTGCCGGTGTACAGGTCGGTCTTGCCCAGCACACGATTCAGTTGCGGCGAAAGCGTGTTTCTTGGATTGGTGATATCCACGCGTTGTCCGCTAACGCCGACGCTTAAGGAAAGGTCCGGCGTGATGCGGTAACCCAAGCTCGTTCGTGCTCCACCGCGATGTTCGTCCCAGTCGTTGAACCGACGGTCGAACAGAAATCCGCTGACGGAAAAACTGAATGGCAGGTAGTTGAATAGGTTCGGCGTCGCCCACTGAACGGTGTAGCGATCAAAGTCACTTCCTGGGGCGGCTTCGATGCGGAACGTTTCGCCAGCACCGCGGAAGGCTTGGCCGGTGAATAGTTGTTGAAACGAGGTCGGCCAGCGGCGGATGTCAAAGTTACGCTCATCAACCGTGATTTGCCCGGTCACACCCGCATCGCTATTAACGGCACCACCGAACATGATGCGTCCCGTTCGGGCGGGGAAACCGTTGATGATCAGGTCCGCGTCTCGTAGCGTTGGCGTGTAGATGGGTTCGTAGCCTTGCGGCGGATAATTCGTTCCATCACCGGGCACAAACGTGGGTGCACTCGGATTGGTTTGAAACGGGCCTGGCGGCGCGAATCGGGGCTGAACGTTGTTCGGATTGAACGGTTGCGTGTTGGGTGTGTATTGCACACCGGGCTGGCCCGGATTGGGTTGGCCCCCGTTTGGCTGGCCTTGAAATGTCGGATTCTGGAACGACTGATTCACACTGCCTTGGAATGGTGTGTTGCCGCCAGACTGTGTGTTTAGCTGTGCGCCGATCTGGCCGTCCGTATAACCGCCAGGGTACTGCGTTTGCGGCTGGAACTGTGTTTGCGGCGGGTATTGGGGCTGCGGCGGCGCGTAATTATTGGGCTGACCATTGACTGGACGGCGTGTTGGATCGACCGTTGAACCGGGAGGCAGCGGCGGTCCCTGCGGGGCTCTAAACTGAAATGGTTTGGGTGTGACAACTTGCGACGGAATCGAATTCGCTGAGTTTGCCGAGGGCGGCGTTACGACCTGATAGTTGCTGGGGAACTGAAACGCCGCGTAGCGATTGGGTTGCGCATAGCGGGGATTGGTTGTTGCTTCTGAAGGAATCGACCCGTCCAGGTGGACCGCAGCAGCTGGCAAGTTGGCAGTAACCGAGTGCTGTGTTGGTGGCGGGAAAAACGCCGATTCATCTGGCGTCAGTGGCTTGTGATTTCCACGCATCCAGTCGCCGACCGAAGGAATTGTTTTGCCCGACGTATTGGACGCCAGTTGCGAACATCCCACCTGCGATGCGACCAACCCCAGCAGCACGACACAAGCAACGATGCTAGTCGTGCTGGCGAACCGTCGCTGGGTCGGTCGATTCAGGTTGTTGTTAGAAATAGTCATTCGGTGTGTATGCGTCGAATAGTCGTTAGCGTGCGAGTTCACGATGGGTTTCCGCCCGTTCTTGCAGCCCGTCATTGCCGCCCGGCATTTCCGTCCGTGGGTTGAACGATGATGTCAGGTGGATCAGCAACCTGCGGATTGACCTCCAGCAGCTGACTGCCTTGCAATCGCCGTCGCCCGGTTTCCAACTTTCGCCGATCGACGTAGTCACCTTCGCGTAGTTCCAGCAAGTTCAGCATGGTGGACTCACGCATTAGATGCGGTTCGCCTTCGATGTTGACGCGAATGTTGTTGATCCGCCAACGATCGCCCTCTTCGATTTTGTAAATCAAATCGACCGAATTGCTGTCGTCACGCATGATGGTTTGCGGTGTGACTTCGGCGTAGATAAAGCCGAGTTCTCCGTAGCCATAGACGATTTCGCCGACGTCTTTGCGCATCGACGTTCCGTCAAACATGTCGCCCGATTTCAGGGTGATTCGGTTTCGCAAGGAAGCCTCGGTAACGAAACGACTGCCTTCAATTTGCACGTTATTGATTTTGAAACGCGGGCCTTCGTTGACGACAAACGTGACGTACATCCACTTGCCGCCTTCGTCATACGAAATTTGCCGCCCGACCGTTGCAGTCAGATAGCCCAAATTGTGATAGGTGGCAGCGAGCACATCGACGTCTTTATTTATCTTCTGAAGATCCGCTTTGTTGTTGAAGTACGGGATCACGCCGGCAACGGGACCGCGGCTTTTGATGATCTTCTTTAACCGTGCTTCTGTCAGAATCGTGTTGCCTTCGACTTTGATACTCCAGATCCGTTCCAGAGGGCCTTCATTGATGCGGAACTCAACGACACCCGGTTTGGCTTGAGCACCAGAAACGGTCGTGACAGACGCTTGATTGAATCCTTCTTCGCGGTAGTAGTCCAGCATCCGGCGTCGAGCCGATTCGATTGTGAATTCGCTGTAGGGATCTTTGGGACTTAGCCCGGCGCGGCCTTTGAGTTCGCGATCCGTCAAAGCTCGGTTGCCGTGAAAGGAAACCAGTTGAATGAGGGCGCGTTCGTGAACGATGAACGTGATCACGACGCCATTTTTCTCGGGATACTCTTCGGGCTTGAACGTGACGTGATCAAACGACCCCATGTCGTTCAGCCGTCGAACGTCTCCCAAAACAGCTTCGTAGTCGTAGAAACGACCTTTGCGTGTCTGTAGTTGTTGGATGATCTCGTGACTGCTGACATTGCGATTGCCAACGATCTTGACCGCCAGCACCATCGAATCGCCATTCTCACGACTGAAGCCCATCGCATCGCTGGAATACTTGTGATCGCGAAACTTGGGTTTGATCTCGGCGCCTGGAGCGCTGGCACCACCCGGTCCGCCTCCACCCGGGCCACCACCGCCACCGCTGAACTGAGCGTTGGCCGTTGTGGAGCTGATGAGCATGAGGAACGCCACCAATGCGGCTACCAGCGAGCGCGCACCGAGTTCCTTGATCGAGCGGTGGGATGTTTGATTGTCGAAGCGATCAGTCATATTTTTTTGGGAACGCAGCGTGTGGCTCAGTTCGTTCAGCAAGGTGCTAGCGAGAGGTTCGTACACGATGCTCCTTGGGTAACTACGAAAGTAAGCGCTGAGACCACAAGGCGATTTGGGCCGCAATATTGAGCGAAAATTAGCTCAAGGGACAAGTTTTCCGAAAATCGCATCGCAACACTGGTTTGCGGGCTCTTAAGGAAGAATACGAACGGTCGTGCAACCTACGGCGTGAAACTGGTAAGAACGTTATGCTCTTGAATCCTGGCTTTTTCGCTTCCAAACCATCGAGCGTTTTCCGTAGTACGAACCCCTTCGCTATGCCATCTGAAACAGACAACACGGCTGGCCCACTTCAATCCAACCGGCTCCTTCACGACCTCGCTCACGGCCGGATTGTTCAGCAGGTCATCATTGTCGCCAGCCCCAAGGCGGGATCGGGGGCGGGTCGCGACCAGTTGCCGATTTTGGCAAAGTCTCTGAGGGATCGGGGAATTCACGTCACGCAGACTTCATCGATCGACGAAATGAAAGAGCTGTTAGCCAGCGGTCCTTCATTGCACACGTTACCCTGCGGATCCGTTGTCGTTCCTGCTGGGGGTGATGGGACGCTGGCTTTGGTAGCTGACCACGTGGCCCCCGATGTGCCTTTGGTGCCGATGCCACTAGGCACGGAAAACCTATTGGCCAGGTACTTTGGATACCAGCCCAGCGCGACGTGCATGTTGAATGCGATTTGCCGTGGAAATAGTTACCGGATGGATGCTGGACGTGGCAACGGAAAGCTCTTTCTTGTGATGGCCTCTTGTGGGTTTGATGCCGAAGTCGTTCGCGGTTTGCACCTTCGGCGACGCGGGCATATCAATCGATTTAGCTACGCGCGACCGATTTGCCGAGCGTTGCGGCGGTATCGATTTCCAGCAATCACGCTGGAATCGGCTGGCAAATTGGTTCGACAAGCCGGCATCGACTTCCCGCTTTCCAAGGAAAAAGTTCTGGCAGGGGAAAGTGCAGGCACGTTTGGCTGGGTCATGGTTTTCAATTTGCCTCGCTACGGCGGAGGCCTGATGATCGAACCAGACGCTATCGGGACAGATGGCCAGTTGGATTTGATCGCGTTTAGTAAACGCTCCATCATCAGCGGCCTGAAGTACTTTGGCGGGGTCCTAACGGGATTGCATCGGCAATTTCCCGATGTGGTGCGCCAGCGTGGGCGGACGCTGGAAATACGATCGCAGGAACGGGTGCCGTATCAATTGGACGGTGACTACGCGGGGCGATTGCCGCTGCGGATCGAAACGCTGCCCCGGCGCGTCCATTTGTTATTGCCGGCAGTGACTACGTTGTCCGAAGGCCAATGAGCCCCCGCCCAAGACGCCCCAGCCCAAGACGCCTTGCGCCACTGGAATTGCCATGGCGGCGACAATCCACCAAGATTGCGGCATGACAAACTGCCCCCCCCATGAAATCGCCCCTGTTACCGTTGGCCCCTACCAATGTGGCCCGGGGCATCCGCTGTTGTTGATCGCCGGTCCGTGTGTCCTGCAGACGACCGCCATCGCTCAGGAAATCGCCGATACGCTTGTTCGCATCAATGAGCGTGACGACGTCAATGTTGTCTTCAAGGCGTCCTTTGACAAAGCCAACCGAACCAGCCTGGCAGCCGAGCGCGGACCAGGGCTGGACGCTGGCTTGAAAATGTTGGAGCAGATTGGCCAGCAGTCTGGATTGCCGACGACAACGGATTTGCATTTACCCGATCAAGCAGCGGCGGTGGCGGAAGTCTGCCCGCTGTTGCAAATCCCCGCGTTTTTGGCACGTCAAACGGATCTGCTGGTGGCAGCTGCCAAGACCGGTAGGGCTGTAAACGTGAAAAAGGGCCAATTCATGTCGCCCGAAGACATGCAATATGTGGTCCAGAAAGTCCGCGGGAGCGTCTCGCCCAGCGGAACCGCCAATGTTTTGCTTTGCGAGCGGGGAACGTTCTTTGGATATGGGCGTTTGGTCAACGACATGCAGTCCCTGCCAATCATGCGTTCTTGGGGTGTGCCAGTCGTTTTTGATGCCACCCATAGCGTTCAACGACCCGGCGGGCTGGGCGGAGCGACGGGAGGAAACCGAGAAATGGTCGAACCTTTGGCCCGATCTGCCGTAGCAATTGGTACCGACGCATTGTTTTTTGAAACGCACCCAGACCCGAGTACTTCGCCCAGCGACGGGGCAAACATGATTCATCTGGGGGATTTCGAGCCGATGATTGAGCGACTATTGCGGTTGCGAAGTGTTGCCAATGAGATCACCGCTGGCAAAAACAGTGAGAACGAAAAGAACGCTTGACCCGAATTGCCCGCCCTGCCGTTATCCAATGCATCCAATCTCCCGATCCTTCTTCGCTGCGTTTCTGTTTGTGCTTACGTTCGCAGGATGCAGCGATGATACAGACGCGGTGCGTCAGATCCAGGCACGCCGACAGGCAAAGCTGCAGGCCAAGTCCAAGCAGGACCATCTGGGAGAAACTTTCAAGCTGCTCGGTGATCTTGTCGCGCTGAATCGTGAACGCGCCGAACGACAGATCGTCTATCACTTGAATCAGTGGCGACAATCGCGCGAAGGCAATGACGAACTGGTCCCGCCTACCGATCTGGTCAAGAACATTAGTAGTGTCTTGCCGGGCGACGCAGTCGTCAGTCGAGTCGTCAAAGATCAGTATGTTGCGTCGGACTTGAATCATCTAAGGGACAGCTATCTGTTTCGTGGGATTGTTCGCTGGATCGATTCACCACGATGTGATGATCCTTTGTTGGCCGACTGGCTGAAAGAGAAAGAAGGTCAACTGGAGGGCAAGTCGTTCGATCGGTTGCGTTCGGCCTGTCGTTTGTTCGATTGGACGGTGCGAAATGTGGCGTTCGAGCCGCGAGATCCAGCAGGAGCAAAACCGCCCAGCCCACCAATGCCCTTTGGAATGAAAGTCGCGGGAGCGGGATACCGACAGTCAGATTATCAAGCGGTTTGGCGAGGATCCGGGGATGCGTTACAGCGTGCGGGCGTATTCACTCAACTATGCCGCCAGGCTTCCATTCCCGCCGCGGTCTTGGCCACGCAGTCCACTGCTGATGGATCGTTGATTCCCTGGTGTGTGGGCGTCTTGATCGATTCAGATGTGTATCTCTTTGAACCAGAACTGGGCAGCTATGTGCCTGGACCCGGTCAGGTAGGCATCGCAACGCTTAGCCAAGCACGAAAGGACGCTTTGATCCTGCGTCGGTTGAGCATCGCGGGATTTGACGAATTTTCGTATCCGTTTGCGAAAGAGGATGTCCAGCAGTGCACGGCACTTTTGAATCTATTGCCTGAAGCTATCAGTCCTCGCATGAAACTGCTGCAGGACGGATTGACTGGCGATCGCCGCATGCAAGTTTTCGCTGACGCGGACGCGGAAGCCGAACAATGGGATGCCGCAAGCGGGATCAGTGGCGTGCGGATTTGGGATTTGCCCTTGAAAGCGGAGATATACGCTCGAGCGATGGAAAAACAATCCGAACTCGACCCCATGTTTGCCATCTGGCATCTGGCTCGTTGGGCGATTCTGGATGGCGACGACGGCTCATCAAAACAGCTTTCACTGGGACGCTGGCGACATTTACACGGACAGTTTTCCGACGATGACGACGAGAACAAGAAGGGGGCGAGAACGCTTTACATGCAGTTGCGAGCGCCTGAGTTCGAGATTCAAGACATGGCAATCGACCCCGCGCTGCAGAAGAAGTACTTTCGCCGTGAGCTAGGCCTGAGCCAAGAACAGTACCGTCAACAACTGTCACAAATCCAGATGATGATGCGTTTAGGCAAACGGACAGCCAGCTATTGGTTGAGCCTGGTACAGTTCGACGACGGGCGTATCGACACCGCATCGAATTGGCTTTCCAAACGCGTGCTGGTGGATAGCCAACGATCGCACTGGGAGCCCGCAGGACGCTACAACTTGGCCCGAGCCTATGAGCTGCTGGGTAAACCTGAAGAAGCAACTGAGCTGTACAAAACGTCGGGTGCGTTGCAGGAACACGGCAACCGAATCCGAGCCAGACTGCTGTCGAAGTCAGCAAAGAGTGAATAGGCTTCAAGTTCATTTGCTCGCCCACCGGGAAAGTAAGTTTCGATTGGCCGTCGAATCGCGTTCAGTGTTCGACCGCTGGCAACTGCACGACTCGAAGGGTTTCAAAACGACGCGAGATTCCGGGTACTGCTTCGTCGATGATTCCATCGCGAGCGAGTTGCTGGACGCTCATCTCTGGATCAACGAAGCACGATTTTAGTAGCGTTACTTCGTCGGCGTGGGAAAGATTACCCAGCAACACTGCGATAGAATCGGTCGTTGTTCGCCAATCCAACGGCAACTTCTGCGTCGCGTTGGCGTGGTAGAACGCACCGACATTGATGATCGTCGGACGGCTGCTGGAAAACCCAAACTCCACCCCGCGCAGAAACGTCTCTCGCGTTTTGACCTGGTCCCAACCTGGAAACCAATCTGCAGCAATCTGAAACGTCGTGCCAAGCAGTTCAATGCAACGCCAGTGCACGGTTGCTCCATCGCCAGGTCGCACGGCATCGAGCTGGCGTATTGCATCGATCAGCGCTCCCCCGCCAACAATCACAACGTTCTCAGCCGGAGCTTGGTGGGCCAGCCAATGGTTGACCGACGGGACCAAGTCGTCACGAGTCAAAAGGCTTCCGCCGATTTTTACAATGCGTCGCACGACTGACTAAATTTGGTTGCGGGGATCGGTAAGTAGGCATCTGCTAAATGCAAGTACCGCTAAGTTAAGCGAATTCGAATAACGCGAAGCGGCAGCGAGCCGCCCAAAAAAAGGGCCCGTAGCAGGGGCGTTTTTTTATTTGGCTAAAAACGAAGAAAAAG
>CAYUGI010000115.1:0-20184 GCA_964444105.1 uncultured Pirellulaceae bacterium | reverse complement strand
TGTCAATAAGTTTGACAGCCGCGTCGATGACTAACCTTGTCGAGGGCGGGAGAGACAGTACTCCCCGCAACTTCTTAGACCTGACCAACACGTCCAAGGTAGGACTGAGGCAGCGAGAAGATCTCATCCGTATACATCTTGAATGACCTTGAGGGCATTATGCTCGTCCTTTCCCGACACCGCGACGAAAGTATCATGATTGGCGACGACGTCGTTGTGACGATTGTTGACATACGTGGTGACAAAGTCCGCTTGGGTATCGAAGCCCCCCAAAGTATCCCGGTTCATCGCCAAGAAGTGTACGATGCGATCCAGCGTGAGAATCGTCGCGCAACGCAGACCGGCGCTGGTGCGACCAAAGACGTACAGCCACCAAGTGACAAGTAGATAGTGGCTGCCCGGCTGCGGTAAAAGTGTCGTTTGCCTTGATGCATGCCAATCAAGCGTGCACTCAAAGAAACGACATAGGTACGGCCCCAGACGATTGTCGTCGTCGGGCCTTGTGCTCGCACCCGCAGTCAGTCAAATCGCATCTGGCAACCTGCTTGGCGGCAACGCAGGCTTGGCGACAGGCGCGTCTGACGTTTGATCAACGCCACAAATCGATTTCAGGTTTCCGAATCTGGTCGATTCAACCCATCCAGGCTCATCATTTTTTGATGCAAACAGCCCAGCAGCAATGCTGGGCTGATTTTGTTGGCCTGAACGCGTTGCGTGCACAATTATGCAACAAGTTGCCAGGTTCTAGCCTAAGCGCTATCCTTTTAGCTGTTCCGCGAGAACTTCACTCCTCTCCGCTGCTTCAAGAAGGCACTGCCGTGTACCGTTTTGCATTTTGGGTCGCTCTGACGATCGCATCGTTACTTTCGTCTGATCAAATATTGGCGCAAACAGCTGTTGCAGAACCACCCGCTGTTGATGCTCCTACTGTGAAGGAAGCTGCGAAAACAAAACAGGCGGATAACGCCGACACAGATCGCAAGAGCTCCGATGCCGAACCGCTTTACTTGCGGATCCATAAAAGCGAAACCGGCAAGCCTCTGGCGATGCAAACCGCGATCGTCCGTTATCAAGGCAAACCAGAGTCCAAGTATGCCGGCAAGATTGTTGACCTGATCGGCGTTGTCCACATCGGTCAGCGTGAGTACTACAAGGACCTGAACAACCGACTGTCGAAATACGAATCCGTGTTGTACGAGTTGGTTGCTCCAGACGGCACACGTATTCGCCCCGAAGACCTTCAAAAGCGACGCTCGCTGTTGGCTTCCATGCAAACTGGCATGAAGGACATGCTGAACTTGGAGTATCAGCTAGAGTTGATCGATTACATGGCCGAAAATTTCAAGCACGCTGACATGAGTCCTGAAGAATTCACCAAGGACCTGACCCGCCGTGGCGACAGTATCTGGAAGATGGGCGCAAGAATGATGGGTGCCGGCTTGGCTTCGCAAGCTTCCACAGGAGGTGACATGGGCATGTTGTTGGCATTCTTCAGCAACGACCGATCGCGGCGCATGAAGCAAACGATGGCCAAGCAATTAGTCGACATCGAAGTCGTCACCGCGGGAATGGATGACAAGAACGGTGAGAACACTTTGATCAAAGGACGCAACGTCAAAGCGTTCCAGGTTCTTCGCGAGCAACTGGACGCTGGCAAATCCAACGTCTCAGTCTTTTACGGCGCCGGCCACTTGCCAGACATGGCAGAGCGTTTGGAGAAGGATTTCCAAATGATGTCGACAGGAGAAACCATTTGGCTAGACGCCTGGGATCTGACCCGGAACTAACCGAGTAGTTCACTTACGCTTCGACGCCCAACGAAAGCCCGTCCAATAGTTTTTCGGCGGCGTCGCTCTTGTTCAGAACGTAGTAGTGGATTCCCGGCACATCGTGCTCGACCAAATCAATCGTTTGTTGTCGAGCGTGATCCACGCCAACTTTAAACTGGTAGTCTGCGTCGTCACTCTCGTTCATCGCAGCCTCCAAGTCAGCAGGAATCCGAGCCTTGCACATGGACGCGATTCGCTGTGCTTGCTTGAAATTTGTGACCGGCAGAACACCTGGCACGACGGGGATCGTGATACCTGCCGCGACACAGTTGTCACGAAAACGATAGAAATCGTCGTTGTCGTAGAACAATTGCGTGATGATAATATCAGCGCCGGAATCGACTTTGCGTTTCAGATTGTCCAAATCCGTCTGCGCATCAGGGGCCTCCTGATGAACTTCCGGGTAGCCAGCGACCGCGATTCCGAAATCGTTGGCAAAATCCTTCTGGATCAAATCCACCAGTTCATTGGCGTAGCACAATCCGCCAGCGGTTGCTTCAAACTTCTCCGTGCCTTTGGGCGGGTCACCTCGAAGCGCAACGATGTGCTCAACGCCCAACGACTTCGCTTCATTCAGGTAATCGGTCAACTGCTCAACCGTCGATCCCACGCAAGTCAGGTGACTGGCGACTGGTAGGCCAGTGATCTCGCGAACTTTCGCCAGCACTTGTAGCGTCGTGCCTTGCGTCGATCCGCCAGCACCGTACGTGCAAGTGAAGTAGTTCGGGCGGAACTCCATCAATCGCTGGACATTTTTGCACAGATTATCGATCCCCGCCTCAGTCTTCGGCGGGAATAGCTCGAAGGAGATCGCACAGTTCGATCCGGCGTAGTGGTCAGCAAGTCTCATCGCGGGCCTAATTTCAGGGGCCAGAGTATTTGTATTTGTCACTTCAGTTTCACGCGACAAGTTCAGCTCGTCGCGTGCTCTCATTGTACTTCGTTGACCACAATCTCAATCCGCCAGACGCAAAAGCAGCCGATTTCAGCCCTGTTTTTCGCCTGCTACGGGCTATTTTCGCAGCGAACGGTTCTCCAAATACCGCAAATTGTGATGGGCCTGTGCATCTTAAGTTCACAGGCCGATTTTGACTGGGGTTGCCACACGCAAGCGATTTTTTTTAGTCCCCATTAAGAATAGAAGCAATCAATTGTGTCCACGATGCGGCAAGGAGGCCGGTGGTGGGGATCTTTTCCAGTCGGCGACGGCTTCGTAAAAACGATTCGTTCGCATCCCGCGTGCCCGGACTTCGCTGGCTTGGCCCGCTTGGCACTGCGCTGGGCATCTTCTTTGTCGTCTCTTATGTGTTCGCCGGCAAGTTTCAGTTCAAATCCTTCGACGATTTCGGTGCTGAGGCGCATAGCCACGACCGCGGACATTCTCATAGCGAGCCGGTTGTGCTCTCCTCCGCCAAACCTCGCTCGCCGGAAACAATCCGCATTGCCACCTTCAATATCAAGCAGTTTGGGCAAAAGAAATCCGGCACCCGATTGGTACCTGATGCCAACGTCGATGTGATGGGCGAAATTGCCAAGCTAGTCAGCCAGTTTGATCTAGTTGCCATCCAAGAAGTTCGAGGGTCCGATGGACTGCCAATCAGGCGATTGGTCGATTTGTTGGGCGAGTCCGGCGCGCAATACACGGCGACACTGAGCGAACCGATCGGCGATGAGCATTACACCGAATCGTATGCGTACGTCTGGGACGAAACACGAATACGCCTCATCCAAAACAGTGCGTACGTTGTCCACGATGATTCCAAACGCATGTATCGCGAACCCATGGTTGCGTCATTCGAAACACGAGTGCCATTCGCCGAAGGTCGTCAACCGTTTCGCTTTACAGTGATCAACGCTCACACAGATCCCGACTTAGTTTCACCCCGCGACCTGGCAAACGAAATCAATGTGCTGGACGATGTGTTCGTACGTGTTCGTCAGTACGAGTATGAAACAGCGGGTGAAGAAGACTTCTTGTTGGTCGGCGATCTAAACGTCAATAACGCTGGCCTTCAAGAACTTGCACAGATTCCAGGCATGATCAGCGTCGCAGGCGATCAAGTCACGAACACCCGTCGCACGAAGACTTACGATCACATTTTGCTGGACAGCCAAACAACGCGCGAATTCACCGGGCAGCGAGGCGTTGTCGATCTGCAATCCGATCTTGGCTTATCTCTAGAACAAGCCTTACTCATCAGCGACCACATGCCCGTCTGGGCCGAATTCAGTGCCTACGAAGCACCAAGAGTTCAAACCGCCGCGGCCCCTTCGACAAGAATGATCCGATAATCGGGCATCTACCCATGCGTTTGGATCCTCCCAGCGAATCACCAAAGCTCCCAACGATCGACTATAGTGCTTGCGTGTACAGTCGCGAGTGTTAATGGGAGCAGAGACCAAATGTTGCGGAATCGACGATTAGGGGTAGAGAAACTTGAACGCCGCGAGCTACTGGCAGGGGATCTGATCGGTCGAACTCTCATCGACCAAGACGAAGTTAGCAACTTTGTGGCTCATGGGCCGGAAGCTACATACTTTGTTTTCGACGATCAAGTACACGGAAGCGAACTGTGGACCACGCAAGGCAACGCACGGAGTACACGTTTGGTGCGTGATTTGACTGTCGGCCCAGCGTCATCACCCATCTCCAAAGTCATAGCGACGCCCGACGGCGCTGTCGTGCTAATCGAAAATCGCGATGTGTTTGAAGTGTGGCATACCGATGGAACCGATCAGGGCACGCGACGTCTGCATAGCGGCACATCATCGACCGAAGTATTGCTTTCGAGCGTGATCGATTCGGGTGCGTTTGTTAGGATCGACTTCGCACCGGTTTTTGTTCCATTTGATGGTTCACCCCATGTGGACCTTATTCCCGATGCTCAATTGGGATCGTCGGTACTGTATTTGGAGACTGCCAACAATCGAGCGATCTTTGTGGAACAGACTTCGCCCCGATATCGACTATGGATCTCCAATGGGACGGCGGAGGGAACGATTCTTGTCGACACGGACTCTGTGGGCTTAGACGATGAAGCGAGCCTTTATGAGTGGGATGTCACCCTCTTGAACGGGAGTTTTTTTGCAACTTATAGAGGAAACGAAACGTACTTCGTGCGAGTCGATTCCTCGGGACACGCAACGAGGCTTCTAGGGGAGGAGACGTTAAGCCTGGACGCCAGCTTGTTGACGATTGACGACAAGCTTCATTTCATCAGCGGCGGAAAACTCAGTCGATTGAATGACGACTCAACTTCTTCAGAAGTTGGTTCGATATACAACCGATCGCCGCTAACTGGCAGAGGTGATTGGATCATCTATAGCTATTCGCTTTTCGAGGAGAATGAGTTCAGCTATTACTGGGGCTACCTCGACACCAACACGGGGGAATCATTCTGGCTTCCCAATTCTCTCCCCATCTACTACACGCCGCACTCCTCCGCGTACCCCGGCTCCACCATGATTCACACTGGTGATTGGCTAGTTTACGAGAGTCCCGATGACACCAATGATCAATATAAAATTGCGTTGGTTGCGTATAACTTCGAGACGCAATCGACGCAGTATTTATCGCGGTATGGCGAGACAGCCTCGGTCGATTTTCTCGGTGGCGAGGACGGGCGAGTACTCTATCGAGGGGCGGTAGGAACGATAAGTAGACTTCTGCTGATCCAGCTTGACGAGAAGATCGCTCTGTTCCATTTGGACATGCCTTTTGCATCGATTCACACCATCAGCGAGGACGGACAGCACGCCTTTTTCTGGACCGAAGAAGGCGGCGAAGCGAGCTACTGGCGGCTTGATCTGCGAAATGGGCAAAGGCAAAAGCTAGTGAGTGACTACGGCATCGCTCCGACCCTGTTTGACTTACCGGAACAAGTTTTATTTAGCAGGGGTGACACCATTCACCGTCTTGATTCAAAACAGTTTGTGTTTGCTGGCCAGCATGGCCTTTCGTTTTTCAACGGCAACCCAGACGGTGCGTTCACGACTCTCCTCCGAGATCAAGGCACATTCAGCGATGAATACTCCTACGCATCGGACAATCTAAATATCGTGGTGTTTGACGTACAAGTTAGCGATGAATTCCGCCGCGTTGTTGTTGACTCCGAGGACGGATCGCGAATTGATCGAGTGCTCTTGCCAAAGGTGAATGAGATCAATGTGAATGCGGAAGGAATCCTCTACTTTTCCGATGGAGATGTCTGGCAGCTTTCGCATCAAGACACCGACTTTGCTGACGCGACCATCGTGGTTCCGGACTACAGAAACATGCGGTTACAACCGTTGACCGCCGATGAAGCCGTAACGAGGAATTTATATGCCGGTCGCGTGCTTAGCGAGGAAGCGACCGAAGGCGAGTCGATGACAGGACTTGACGTTGAGCTGATTTACGCAACGGATGGAACAGCCAGTCGTACCGGGTTGGTCGATTCAAAGAGCGAAATTCTCGCTCGCTTCGAGCGCGCGTCCGATGTTTCATTTGGTTCCAGCAACGGAGCCTTTTCGGGACGCCTAGACATAGATGGGCAAAGCAAGGTGTTGGTTGAGCGACCAACCGAAACTGGCCTTCAGCCGTTTTTCCCTGACGAACTCGAACATGGCTCAGCTCAGATCTTTCGACTGGACAATGGATGGATCTATCGACAGCCAGTCACGGCAGGCGCTGGCACATGGCTTTGGCGTGACAGCGAGCCAGAACCGGTGCGTATTGAAGCTGCAAGCCAAATATCCTTTGTAAAAAGAAACACGCTATTTGGCGAGTCCTTTCCAAACACCGTCCAGGTTTCCAAAACCTACGTTGCCACGGTAGACGGAGTTGCCACCAGCTTTCGCGATATCAGCGATATTCAGGGTGACAATTTCAGAAGTGACATCGTAGGTGAAACAGACGATGGCGTCGTGATCGCTGCGGCAACCGACGGTCCATTGGGCGAGTTCAAACTCTATTCCTGGGATGGCACCGCGATCGGGCTGAAGGCTCTGGATACGCTTAATCGTCTTGTAGATCAGCACCAACTGTATGATTTTCGAACCCACGAGATCCGCGATAACATTCGTGTCGTTATGCAGGAAGACAACGCATTGTTGATGCACCGTGAAAAGGTGTACCAAGCACCGCTCAATGAGCGAACGATCGAGTTGTTTAGCGAGGAATCCAACGTCATTATTGAAGACAAAGTCTTCACGATTTACGGTGGGTCGGGGCAATCTCCCATGACAGTCGACACGGGCGATCAAGTCACGTTGAATGCAAACGAAAATGTCGAATACTTGAGACTGCTGATTCATGGCGAAGACAGCCTGCCAGTGAATGGATTGCGTTTCAAGGCTCCGGCCAACGGCACTGTATTGATCTCACCGATTAGGGTTGATTCGGCCATCACTTATGAATTCAGCGATGATCTTGTGACGCTACTCGTCGGTGGACGAAAAATCTGGATTGAACTTGATGGTGATATTCGAATCATCGAGTCGGACGGGATACCGTCTGAATCCCAGCCGCCTAGTCGAGATATTGTTCTTCGGTCTTCTGGCTCGTCCCTGTCGTTCAACCCCAGGAATTCTTTGCCTCGCGGTATCGTCTCGGGGAATTCCTTGGTCACATTTCAGTTAGATGACGACGTTGATGTATTGCGTTTGATTAGCGCCGCCCCCAATCAACGTTTTGATTTGCAGTCTGATGACTCCGCCGCGAATCGAGTCCACTTGCTTGGAGGAGCGCACGGATCAGCTGAGTTGACCGTTCAGGATCCTGAGAGCATGAAGATTGATTCGATGAACTTGGACGAAGGCACGCAAACCATTTTGGCGACCTGGGGCACGGCGAAGTATCAGTTTGATATTTCGCGAAGCCCGCTACACAATCCCATTCGTGCAGTCGATGCAGATGGGAACAATAGCGTTACACCAGCAGATATCCTGACGGTAATTAATCACTTGGCAGATGGCCGCGGCTATCAAGTAAATGAAGACTCTCTGTTTCCAGACGTCAGTGGCGATGGCGAAATCTCACCGTTGGACATCTTGGAAGTCATCAACTTCCTGGCGGAATCGCAGGCCAATGCGCCGCAGGGCGAAGAAGCAATTGCCTTCCACCAGGCAGCGCTGCCAGCTTCCTCTTCGCTTGATCTCGCAATCTCAGATTGGCAAGACGATGAAGACGCGTCTGAGTGGCAGAGGTCCGCCGAGGTTGCACGGTTGTTTTAGGCGGCAGCCTGTGACTGGTTGTTTCGCTCGGCCTGCTTCACCAAACGCTTGGCGACTTCCGGTGGCGATGTTCTCTTCGCAGTGGGCGACTTCGCAATTGCTCATAATCTCGCAGCATATTTTAAAAGCGACAGGCAAACCTAGCATATCGCTCCTGTAACGATGCGGCCGTCAGGCTCCCTCAAACGGATCCAATCGGCATGGAGAGCAATCGATGTCGATGCCTACAGTTCAAAAAGCTGCGGTAACGCGTGTCGGATCGACTTTCGTGCGATAAAGAAATGCATCGGAGGTTAACAGGGAAACGAGCAGAGCCTTCATGCTGCCGCCGTTGTCGCGGTAAGCACGGTGCGCTTCCTGCAGAACCGGGGCGTCGTTGACGGTTTCATTGCGGCCCATCCAGAAACGAAACGCGTGGCGGACGAATACTTGTTCGACCCGTTCACTCTCTGCGAGCTTCTGTACCATGTCGAGCGCGCTAGTAACTGGGCCGTCAAGGGCGGGATCACCCGAGTCAATGATTTCGCCGGCTGTATCAACCGGCTTGTCCAACTCGGTCGTTCGGAACAAGCCTGCGTGGTTGTACATCTCGAACGGAAGTCCCAACGGATCCATTTTCTGATGACAGGTCCAGCAATATTCTTCTCTTGTGACACGCATTCGGTCCCGCAAGGTGCTGTGCGGTTCGTCGGGAAGCATGGCATCAACTGTGATCGGTACATCGGGAACGCCGCCACCGAGTAGCCGTTCGCGAATCCATCGGCCGCGGTGGATGGCGTGGTTGTCCATGGCATCCGAGTGTGAAACGAGCCAACTGGGATGAGTCAGAATCCCCAAGCGTTGGCCTTCAGGCACCACGGCCAGCACACGTTCCGATTTCATGGAACCATTGCTGAAACTGTTGTGGCGACCAAAACTACGCCGGCTGACCCGCGCGAAGATCTCCGGACCTGTTAACTCGGCTTCGTCGACGCCCGAAATTCTATCGGCGTCACTTTTCTTGGCAGACGCAGCTCTCTTCTCTTCCGCCGCAAGCTCCTTCTTCGCTTGCGTCAGCGCTTTCTTGGACGCCTTGTTTCTGGCATTTTCGTTTCTGGCATTTTCGTCTTCGGCATTTTCATTCGCGAGCGACTCCAGTTCAGCGACCTTTTTCACCAATGCCGCAATCACCGCTTGCTGTTTCTTGGAACGCTCTTTAGCAGCCTTTTTTGCTTTCGCCTCCGCCTCTTGCGTTTCCGTTTCAGTTCGTTGCCGCCCGAAATAGAGGCTATCGGTAGGATAGGCCACGACCTTGTCGGTCGTCAGCAATTGCTTCAACACGGCCTGGTCTTCTTGCAGGATCAGTTCTATCAAACGATCCGTGCTTGCC
Source organism: uncultured Pirellulaceae bacterium (assembly GCA_964444105.1). Taxonomy (GTDB): domain Bacteria; phylum Planctomycetota; class Planctomycetia; order Pirellulales; family Pirellulaceae; genus K23-9. The sequence continues at coordinate 10,773 of CAYUGI010000115.1, read as the reverse complement.
GTCGCATCAAACATCGCTCGGTAGTGGTGCTTGACGAATCTCGTACCCACACCTGTATCAGCCAACGCCTTGGTATCCTTGCAGATGTATCCTCCCAAGTCGTAATCGAAGTAGTCACGGAAGAAACGCAACACACGCGGCTTTCGGATGCTATCGTCCGCCAACATGCGTTCGACTTCTCTTTGTACATCCGAACGCGTTCGCATGCGTCCATCGATGATCGCCTGCCGCAGTTGTTCGTCTGGCCTAATGTATCGCAGTGCGTGGTTCACGGCCAAGCCAAGTTCCCAGTCCTGGAGCATGACACGGCCATCGCGATCTGGCTTGCCGCTCTGAACCAACTCTGGCCTGAAAAGCGCGTCGCGACTCAGGAAAATAGACGAAAGGCCAAGGACAACGCCGTCTTCCTTGCCGAGTTTCTGCACAGATTGTTTGACGATCGCAACGTACTGGTCCGATTCTTTTTCGCTGGGCGGCCGAAATGCCAGGGCTTCGAAGAGATAGTCCACCGCGGCGTGCAAACGTTCGTCGCTGACACCTTCTTCCTTCATCAACTCGTAGACCGGTGTCAACGGACGCGCGATCTGAGTGCTATAAGTGATCGCCGTTGGCAACCCGCGAATGTCTCCGGAGGGTTTGACGCGATTGTAGGTTGCCGGATCGTCCGTGATTTGTTCAGGCATGCCGATCAGGCTTTCGGGGCCATACGCCATGTATTTGATAATGTCCTCCGCCTTGCTCAGGATCTGAGTCGCTTCCGCACTATTTACGGTGTGAAAGTCGGCGTAATTCTCTAGGCCATGCTTACGGGATGAGGAAAGAACGGCGGGCACGCTTTTGACTGCAGTGGCGTAGGCAACGGTTCCACCCACCCAAGCGATGATGCGATCGGTGCCAAAGTACAGTTTCAGTTCGCCACCATGATTAGTAGGAACGAAGTCGCCGCGAGCGCGCAAGCCTGGTTTCTCCGCATCGAAATCCGGTTCCGTATTAATCAACTCGTTCAGTCGCGTGATGTGTTCCTGCGGTGTCACGCGCCAGATTCGTGCCGGAGAAGAGGTTGGCGCAAGTTTGAAGCCATCCGGAAGTGGCCCGAACAGCAAATCGTGGTCGACGAAGTTGCCCTTGCCCGGATCAAGATGTGCGTTGAATCCGCCTTTGTCACGCATGGCGGCTGAGAGTTCTGCGACGATCCAATCAGCGAACTGGATTCGCTCAATCGTTTCGACTTCCGCAGCCTCCTTGGGAGGCATTTCTCCTAAAGCAACCTGAGCCCAGACGGACTTCCAAATCGCCGCATTGACTTCATCGATAGGCCCCAGATCATGAAGTGATAACGCGCCTTCGGGATCTGTTTCGCTGTGACAGTCCACGCAATGGTTGTCAAGAAAAGTGCGAGCAAAGGCGTCGTAGTCTCGATTAACCGTTTGTCCGGGAGTGTAAGGCTGGGCATGCGCAAACGAGAACGAGCCGACGCAAAACATCAGCGCGAGTACGAATTGAATCTTGCTCATGCCAGCACCTCCTTCAGTGGACCGGTACTGGAATCGAACTTCGATGCCAACTTTTCATTCATGTTGAACCGCTGGACATTCTTTCCAGCAGCTTGCAGCAACGACGTGTACAGGGCGTTGATCGGACGTTTGCCGTCCAGCTGTGTGAAACAGCCGCTTTTGAAGGCACCGCCCAAATTACCCAACAGCATGACCGGCCAATTCGCTCCGTTGGTGTGCTGCTTGTCCGCGTTATTGCTGGTGTAAACGATCAATGTGTTGTCCATCATCGTGCCGCTACCTTCAGGCACACTTTCCAGTGATTCCATAATCCGAATCAACATGCGACTGTTGTACTGACGGATCTTGATCCAGATCGGATTGTCTGGCTGATCCATATGCCCCAGGTTGTGCCCTTGTTCCTCAATGCCCAATCCCTTCCATGAACCAAAAATTTCACCACGACCTGATCCAATCGTAAGCGTGTTGGTGATTCCCGCCTTGAGTGCCGAGATACCGAGATCCAAATTCAGATCGTGCCAGTCGGTTTCAAATTCGGGATTGGTGTATCGTTCGTCTACCTTGGGGGCAAATTTGCGTAAGTGATCGGCAACCGAATCCAAGCGACCACGAAGACCGTTCACATCCCTAAATCCCTGGACGTATTGACCGTAACGCTGTTGATCAAGGGCGGGAAGCGATTGAGCGCCAGCGGAGGCCAGATGTTCAACTTGATCAAGCAGATTCGAGCGAGCCTCGAATTGGCTTCGAATGGCACCAGTGGAAATGCCACCGTACAACATTTGATAAAGGTGGTTCGGATTCGAGTGCATGAAAATTGGCTGACCTGCCCCACTAGCAGAAAGCGTCGCAATCGTGGGCTTGGACTTCATGTTCCCCAAGGAGTCCATACCGATACAAAGGTGAGGCAGCAGAGTTTGTGGCAAAACCTTGCTCAGCTCGTAGTCGATTGTCGCCCCACTTGGCGGCACACCATCACTGCCACGGTAGCCTCCCAGCGCGCCGAAAAACGCACTGTGCGAAGGACTGGTGTGCATGCCATGCAAACCATTGATGATATGCAGACGTTCTTTGTAAGGTTCCAGTGCACTGATTGGTTCGGGAAGTTTTGCTTTCGCGAGCGAACCACTGTTTTTCATTCCCGCCGGAACGCAAGTCGAAGGGTCAAAGCCCTGGTTCTGCATAAAGAAGATGATTCGCTTAGGCGTCGAGCGCCCAGCAGGTGATGCAAGAAGACGCTCGGGTGAGATCGAGAGGCTACATGCGGCGCTGGCTCCAGCTGCCATCCCTCGGAGCATGGTTCTGCGGTTGAGCATGGTCGGTCTTTCAGGGAGAGTTTTTGGTGGGGGAACTATCTTGTCTGCATTCGACAAAAAGGGGGGGACATCGATGATAGTCGATTCGCCTTGTATTGTAGAACACGACGACAGCTGGCGACCAAGAAAGGCCAGAAATTGGCGGGTGACAAAGCGAAACACTCGCGTGGCAGGCAATCCTTCGAAACGGAGGCAGCATTCAAGTTGATATCCCGATGCCAGCTGGTCATCTGCAAATCGCCGCCGCCAAAAAGCCGTACATCAGCAACTGCACACTTAAGCGTCACTGATACTACGCAGCTCAATCGTATCGTCCGCGTTTTCGATTTTTTTGATCATCTCTTGAACCTGCCTTGCTGAGGGCGCAAGCATTCGGGCTTCGCTGTGGTCACGCAGATCCTCTTCCAGTTGTCGAAGCTCAGGCAAGACGGCCTTGGCTGCCCCACCGTAGCGTTGAAGCGTCTTCAAACATTTTGAAATCCGATCTTTCTTACCCCACTTATTGATCTCCATGATCTGAATGCAGAGCGGCATCCCTTCCTTGATTCGGTGTTTCGCGAGCAGTTCGACACCGCTATTTCGGATGCCGCTGGCGAACATGATTCCACTGGGCGCGGGCTCGAGCGTCGCTTGATGGATGGCAGGCAGCAGAGGCTTGATTTCATCGTAAGTGAGGTTTTGGTAGACGGTTCCGATGCTGCTGCGTGCTCGTCCATCTTCGTTCTGCAATCCGACACGCACCGCTTCCAACAACAGCTTACGATCGACGCCTTCAAGCGACTTGCTGATCAAACCACGACGACGGTCGAAAAGGCTGAAGCACAAATACCGCTGCTCTGTTCCCCTTGGATCGACGTCTTTTGAATCGCTCGTGGATTCCACATTCGCAAGGCGTTCCAGCATCACCGGAACGGCCGACTTCGCAGGTTTGCCGATATTCGCCAGGGCCTGTGCGGCGAGGATGCGCAGGTTCAGATCACCGGTCCGCAATGCCTCAGTCAGCGACGACACGCTAGCGGCGAAATTGTCTTTTGCGCGGAGCTGCCCGAATGCCTCGGCGGCCCCGTAGCGAGAATAGCGATCGGTCGAATCGAGTAACTTCACAAGGGCCGGAGCGAAGTCTCCCTCGCGCGTTCCAAGTTCCTGCGCCGATCGTTTGCGGACCGATGGAGACCAACTCGACAAACCTGCGATCAGTTCCTTGTCACTCCGATCCTTGTAACGGAATTGATCCGTTTGCTTCGTCGCGAAAAATCCGCGGCCTGCGGCAATCACCTCTGCCACGTCGGCTGCATCCAACGGAGGAACCGAGCTGGGTTTCTTACCTGTCAGGTAAAGACTTTTCAACGGCAACGCATAGGCAAGCAAATACGCTCCGGCGCTATCGAAGTCCGCATACTTTCCATGCTCCTCCTCACCCACCGGCGATCCCTGATATCGGTAACCGCTATCCCAGCCGCGAGCAAGATCGTAGTACCAGGCCTGTTCGTTCCAATAGGCGGTGCTGCACCTTGGGCCACAGCGTGACACGGCGGGCATCGCCCATAGCATGTTGAAGAAGTTGCCGGTGTGTCCACGTTCCCGCTCGTCGTAGGCTGCCGTGCTCATCTTGGCAAAGTAAGTCGCTGCCTCGCTGTCACCCAGCAGGTCAAAAAGAACGGCGGCCATGGAACACTTGCCGTTATCTTCATGGCCCGGCCAAGGAGCGTGATCGCCGTAGGGAATCGCGCCTTTGTCGACGTACCAACGCAAGAAGCGAGCAGACTTTTTGATGGCTTCGTCGAGGTCGGGTTCTTTCACGCCAGCCTCTCGGGCCAGCACCATCGAAATCGTCAATGAGAGCCCCGGTGAATTCATGCATCCGTATCCGCCGACTCTCCCGTCCGGCAGTGCAAACCGATGCCCCCAAGTGCCAACCAAGCTTTGACCGTGAGCCGACTCAAGAGCCAGTCGCCTGAGTCCGGGCATAACTGTGTCATCACCGGTCGCCAAGACGTACTCGGCGAGGAACGTCATCGCATAGCCGTAGTGCCAAGTCGCGAACGCCCCGACGTGGTAGTCAGCTACCTTTTTGGCGTAGCTGGAGAGCAATGGCATGTACTGAGGCTTACCGCTAGCCAACAGGGCGAGGGCATTGAGACTGTTGGAGATTGAAACTCGCCTTAACTCCTTCTTTGCGATCGCCTCGCAACCTTGCTCGAAAACTCTTTTCGTCTTCGGGCAGTCGTAGGGTGCCGTGTCGCTGTAAGTTCCCGTCACGGGAATCTTAATCTCGACGCTTTTGGTTTCGCCCGCGCGCCAGCGGACTAGCCTTAGAACTCCACGCGACTCTTCCTGTTCTGCTCGCATAACGGCGCGGGCGAATTGAACTCGTGCGTCGTCATCAAACAGCTTGCCCTCAACCCCAAGAATCACGTCATCGACTTTTAGAATGCCCGCGGCGGGAGAACCCTTCGCCACCTCAGTGATCAAGATCTGACGAGCATCAGCGGTGTGCTTGAACGCATAGATCCAGCCTCGCGCTCCGGTCGCGCCAAGCGTCCAGTCGTGGCTGCCATCGGTTTTCCCTCCCTGCGTGAAATCGGGTATCGGTGGAGGACGTTTCGCTGTCCGTTGAGCCAACGAAGGTGTCACGCAAAAAGAGACGATCAATGCGGCGGCGATGAACGCGATGGTGGATTGCTTCATGCTGTTTGAGCTAACCAAGATTGTCTTCCCAATTGGGTGAATGAGGTACGTGCTTATCGTGAAAGCGACGGGGCAACGACCTATCTTCGAAGGTCGATATACCGCAACAGACAATCCGCCCGGCGGATCGTTGACGCATTTTAATTTTTGGCAGAATGTTCCAGCGTCAAGATGTGAATCACCGTGTCGTCGGTGCATAGAATACACTCGTTGCGGTTTCGTCGCCGCACCCGAAGGCGGCTCGACCTAAATGGAAAGGCTGAAGTCCAAAGTTAGCTTCATCACTGCGGCCAGGTTTTCCCAAATTCGGCTCTACAGCATCTTACACATCGCAAGTTGAACTTGGTCGACTCGTCTTTTTCCAATTGCCGTACGTTTGCAAAAAAGGTTCGCGGATATGAAAAGCAAAAGAACGACCATTGTCCTTTTTTGGTTGTCGTGCGTAGTCCTTTCGCCCGCCCAAGCGGAACAACCGAGCGCCCCATCGCGGGCTGCTGCTCGGTTGGCAACTGCTGGCGATAACCGGGCTGAAATAGCCAAGGCCTTTAAGAACGTGCCCGATTCGCAGAAGACGTCGCTGGAGTTTCTTGTCGAGCACATGCCCGAGCAAGATCTGAAATCCCTGTCAGCCGAATTTCTGCTTGAAAACGTAAGGCTTGCACATGACGCGCGAGAGGCTAGCCCGTGGAAGATCTCCGACGAACTCTTTTTGAACGACGTGCTTCCCTACTGCAACGTTGACGAGACGCGAGAAGCGTGGCGACTTGACATGCGCAACCGAACGAAAGAAATCGTTAAGGATTGCACGTCGCCTGGCGAAGCGGCCCAACAAATCAACAAAGTGCTTTTCAAACAAGTTGGCGTCAAGTATTCCACCAAACGCAAAAAGGCCAACCAAAGTCCGAGCGAGAGCATCGAACAGGGGCTTGCGTCTTGCACCGGGTTGTCGATCCTGCTGGTCGACGCCTGCCGAAGTGTCAATGTGCCCGCACGCTTAGTGGGAGTGCCAAGCTGGACGACCAAGCGAGGCAATCATACTTGGGTTGAAGTCTGGGACGACGGTGACTGGCATTTCACTGGTGCTGCCGAGCAAGACCCAGCAGGACTCGATAGGGGGTGGTTCGTCCGCGATGCCTCCAAAGCAGACAAGACATCAAAGCTACATTCCATCTATGCGATCAGCTTTCGCAACACCGACACGATTTTTCCGATGGTCTGGTCACACGGAGGCCCCCGGTCCTATGCAGTTAACGTGACCGATCGCTACACCGCCAATCGCACCGATGTCTCGGAGCAGCTGACCGAGGTGAGGATTCAAGTTCGTGCCAAAGACACTGGAAATCGAGTCCGCACGCAAATCAAGATTTGTCTTGCAGAGGAAACATCGGAGCAGTGTGCATTGGGAACGTCCAAGGGCGAGACCGAAGACACGAACAACATGCTTACCTTCAAGCTGAAGCGAGGCAAGAAATACAAGATCGCGGCGAGGGGGATTGATCAGGACTATGTCTTCGAGACGAAAGGAACGACTCAGACGGTTTCCTTGGAAGTCGACGATCAGCAGGCAAATTCAAAGGAAGGGCTAAGCCGGCTTGAAGCGTCCGAGCTTGTCGAAAAGTTGTACCAGCGGCGAATTGTCAAACTTCGGGAACAGCGACGCACAGAGTGGGAAAAGAAAACGATCAAGATCGATGACCTTGAGATGAAATTCGACTTCCGCACCTTCGGTGACGAACCCAAAGACGGACACAGCTTATTCATTTCGATGCACGGCGGCGGCGGAGCACCTGCTCGTGTCAACGATTCCCAGTGGAAAAATCAGATTCGCCTCTATGAACCCAAAGAGGGCATCTACCTTGCTCCGCGGGCCCCCACCGACACATGGAATCTGTGGCATCAAGCTCACATTGACAAGTTCTTTGACCGCATCATCGAAAATGCGATCGCGATTGAAGGCATCAATCCAAATCGCGTTTACATCATGGGCTACTCGGCGGGCGGTGATGGAGTCTACCAGTTAGCGCCCCGCATGGCTGACCGTCTGGCGGCAGCAGCCATGATGGCCGGTCATCCCAATGGAGTCTCGGCACTCGGGCTACGGAACATCGGATTCACACTGCACATGGGCGGAAAGGACGCAGCGTTCAAGCGAAACAAGAAGGCCGCTGAATGGAAAGAAAAACTTGCAGCACTGAAGCAGAAAGACCCGGAAGGCTACGCGCACGAAGTGACGATTCACCCAGAGCACGGCCACTGGATGCAACGCAAAGACGCAGTCGCCGTGGATTGGATGGCGAAATTCACTCGACAGCCGCTTCCCAAGAAAGTCGTCTGGCTTCAATCCGGCGTAACGCATGAACGTTTCTATTGGCTGGCTGCTGACAAGGCAGACCAAGTCAAAGGTGCCAAAGTAATTGTCAGTCGTGCGGGCAACGAGTTTGTGATCGAAGCCGCAGAAAAGGTCGCGAATGCAATCATTCGGCTCAACGACGATATGATCGATTTTGACAAACCAGTGATCGTGAAAAACGGTGACCGCACTCACACTTTTCAGAGTCTCAAACGATCACGCTCGGTCATCGAACAATCGCTGGCTGAAAGATTCGATCCAAACGCAGTCTTCTGTGCCGAAGTGCGTATCCCTGTCGGTAACGCTGCGGGCAATCAGGAAGCCGAGGACTGAGTCCGCTTGCTCTTGCGCCGAACACTAAGCTCAAGTCTCTCCCGATCCGAAAGCCACAGACCTGGCAAACTTGAGTGTCGTTTTCTCAAGAGGTTTTCACCCAAAGGCGATTCGTTCAGTCGGATCCGATTGACTGCGGAAAAACTGCGTTGTAGCCGGCAAACCATGGAGAACGATCCAAGTAGCTTTGATCATCAGGCACAATATAGTTGTTTGCAGGCCAGTATTTACAAACCAGCCCGCTGGCCTAAGCGGCAGCCTGCGACTGGCTTTTGCGCTCGGCTTGTTTGGCAAGACGCTTGGCAACTTTCTCAGGGGGCGTTCGCCAGCGGCGATGAAGCCACCAATACTGCTCGACTGTTTCAGAGACCGCTGAAGCGAGTTGACCGTTGTACCAATTCGTAAGAGTGGTGACCGATGCACAGACTTCGTCGGGGTCGTTCTGCGGGTCAGCAACCCCCGTGCAGTTTGACTCGAACTGCATTGGCTTCATGCCGACTCGACGCGTGTAGCCGGCGAACATGGGTGCGCCCGATGCGAGCGAGAACAAGGCAAGTGCTTTGTGGCACGACGCGGGAACGCCCATGAACTGAACCCAGCAACCTTTGGGACCAGCGTGTTGGTCGGCCAACAAAGTCAGTGCACCACCAGCCAACAAATGTTGATCGACTTCCGCGGCGCAGCCTTCTTTGTCCACCATCTTTTGTCCCTTCGCGCCCCGGAATCGCTCGACCCATGCGTGCAAGAAACGGTTGTCCAATCGACGGGCGATTGTTGTCGAGCCACAGCCCATCAGCCCCATCGTGTAACCACCAATCTCGAAATTGCCGAAGTGGCCAGTCACCAACACGGACGGACGCTTCGACAAACAGGCTCGCAGGATCTTCCGATTGTTTCGAAAACTAACGTGGTCGCTCCAATTCGTCAGGTGCAGCCTTCGCTGGGCCCACGCGATTTCGCAAACCATCAGCATCAAGTGGTGCCACATCACGTGGTTCAAACGGTCGCGTTGTTCTTGAGTCGCATCAGGGAAAACGTTTTGCAGATTGTGGTGCGTCGCTTGATGACGGATTCGCAGCGGTCCGGCCGCCAGATAGGCGATCCCGCGACACATCGAATCGCCCATGTCGTAAGGCAGCACTTGGACAAACGAAACCAACGACCGCACGACCACATAGGCAGCGAACTCCGACGCGTACGCCTTGCAACTGGCGACGCGCTGGCGAAATGACGTTTGGGAAGTTGATGTCACAGATTTGCTGTCGTTACGGGATTCGATGCACTCATTGTCGGTCAATCACGGCGTCCGCGGCCAGAGTGATTTCGGTCATCGACACGGGACAAACAAGACGTTGTAGGCGTCGGCACGTGAGCCCCAAAAAGCTGTTGACTGGCTGGTGCAGTGCGTTAGCCCCCTCATCCCCAGCCCTTCTCCCCCAACAAGTTGGGGGAGAAGGGAGCCAGACAGAAAGATGTGTGGACGCCATTGCTTAGTGGTAGGGTGAAATCCGACAACCTCCATAAAGCGTCTAATAGCGACTAGGCCGCAACAGGACCGGCCCGGTTGTGGAATCACCCCGCAGAAGACAACATATCGGCTCAGAAATGACCCTTGGTTTTCTCAGACGATGATAGCGATTCGATGACTGATTCAATGAAGTCACCCTGTGCGGTTGTGCTTGCCGCTGGCAAAGGCACCCGGATGGAAAGCGATTTGCCCAAAGTGCTTTGCCCGGTCGTCGATCGAGCCATGATCCATTTCGTCTTGGATGCTTTGGAAAAGGCTGGCATCAAACGCCACATCGTCGTGATTGGACACGAAGCCGACATGGTCAAACAGGAATTGGCCTCTCGCGATGGCGACATCGAATACGTGCTGCAAAGCGAGCAGTTGGGGACCGGTCACGCCGTCCAAATGTGCCGCGAGGCACTGAAAGACCAACAAGGACCCACAATTGTCGTTGCAGGCGATTCGCCGCTGATTCAGCACGAGAGTCTGTCGAAATTGCTGGATCATCTTGAGAAAACCCAACCAGCCCTGCTGCTGGGCACGCTGAAGAAGGACGATCCGACCGGGTTGGGCCGCATCGTTCGCGACGCAGATGGCAACTTCACGGGAATCGTCGAGCATAAAGACGCCACCGAGGAGCAGTTGGGGATCGATGAAGTCAATATGAGCACGTATTTGTTCAAAACGGCGGATTTGATGGATTCACTTGACCGGCTCAGCAATGACAATGCTCAGGCGGAATACTATCTGACCGATTGTGCTCGACTGCTGCATCAAGCAGGCAAGAACGTAGAAGCTTTGCCCGTCTTGAAACCTTGCGAGTCGCTTTCGATCAACAACAAGGCTGAATTAAAGCTGGTCGACGAAACCATGCGAGCGATGGGATATGCGTGAATTAAAGATCTTCAGTGGCCAAGCCAACGAAGACCTCACCGACAAAATTTGCCAACATCTGCACCTTGAACGTGCTGCAATCTCGCTAGGTAAATTTCCCGACGGCGAAAACTACTGCAAATTAGAAGAGGACGTCCGCGGTCGCGATGTCTTCTTGGTGCAGCCCAC
>CAYUGI010000114.1:17121-20229 GCA_964444105.1 uncultured Pirellulaceae bacterium | reverse complement strand
TTTGTTGAGTCCGCTCGAGGCTTGGCAGAACAGTTGATCGTTCAGCACGACGAAGACACCGACCAAATCGTCGCTGATGCGTTCCGTCGATTGACCAGTCGACGAGCCAGAGAAAAGGAGCTTCGTGTTCTTCGAGAACTGGCAATTTCGCAGCAGGCTTACTTTGAGGCTGACGACGAGCGATCAGCCTCGTTCTTGGCGGTAGGCGATGCCGAGCCAGATTCTAAATGCAAACCCAGTCGATTGGCCGCCATCACGGTGGTGGTCGGCACTTTGATGAACTACGACGAAAGCGTGATGAAGCGATGAAAAATAAACGTCGAAACACTGCGAATTGCATCGAGACGATCCCTACTTCTCGTCGAGAGATGCTGACGCAAACAGGCATGGGTTTGGGAGGCGTCGCGCTTGCCCAAATGATGCAGCGCGAGGCTGCTGCATCCAGCGGCGGAATCATGTCGGCTCTGCACCACGCTCCCAAAGCCAAGCGTGTGATCTACCTTTTTCAGTCGGGCGGCCCATCGCAAATTGACTTAATGGACCACAAGTCTGTTCTAAACAAGGAACACGGCAAGGAATTGCCAGACGAGGTCCGACAAGGTCAACGCTTGACATCGATGAGCGGAAACCAAAGTAGCTTGCCGCTTGTTGGATCACCGTTCAAGTTTGCGCAGCACGGCGAAAGCGGCACGTGGATGAGCGATCTGCTTCCACATACGTCGAAGATCGTCGATGACATTTGCGTCGTCCGTTCGATGTACACCGAGGCGATTAACCACGGTCCGGGCGTGACGTTTTTGCAAACCGGGAGTCAGTTCCCCGGTCGACCTAGCATGGGTGCTTGGCTGGACTACGGATTGGGAAGTGCGAATGACAACCTGCCGTCGTTTGTCGTCATGGTGACGAAAAGCAAAGGCGGCCAACCGTTGGTTTCGCGTCTTTGGGGAAGCGGATTCTTGCCCAGCAAACACCAAGGCGTCCGATTCCGTAGCGGTAAAGATCCTGTGCTGTACCTGAGCAATCCTGACGGTATCGAGCCGGACTCCCGCCGAGGTGCGATGGACGCGCTTAGCCAATTACACCAAATCAAACTGGATCAGTCGTCGGATCCGCATGTCGAAAATCGAATTTCACAGTACGAGCTTGCTTTCCGAATGCAATCGTCGATTCCCGAAGCGACCAACTTTGCTGACGAACCGGAGAGCGTTTTCAAAGAGTACGGTCCAGATTCAAAGAACCCAGGCACGTTTGCCGCGAACTGCTTACTTGCACGTCGGTTGGCGGAACGCGGCGTAAGGTTCATTCAGTTGTATCACCAGGGATGGGATCAACACGGTGGATTGGTTCACGGCATTAAGAACCAATGTAAGGAAACGGATCAAGCATCGGCGGCATTAATCAGCGACCTGAAACGCAGCGGCCTACTGGAAGACACGCTAGTGATTTGGGGCGGCGAGTTTGGGCGAACAAATTATTGCCAAGGAAAGCTTGATGGTGACAAATTTGGTCGCGATCATCATCCACGCTGCTTCAGCGTCTGGATGGCGGGTGGTGGCGTGAAGCCGGGAACGGTTTACGGCGAGACAGGTCCCTACGGATACAACATTGTCGATAAGCCGGTTCATGTGCATGACTTTCATGCCACGATATTGCATCTGCTGGGCATCGATCACGAACGGTTAACGCGGAAATACCAGGGCAGGCAATTTCGTTTGACGGACGTTCATGGACACGTGGTGAAGGATATCTTGGCGTAGAGCAAGGCTCTGCGATTCGCGTATTCATTGTCATCACTCTCGCGCGAGCAGGAGAGTCAGACGCAGTAGCGGACTTTCCAGACTTCACTCTCCTTTCAGGAGAGTCAGACGCAGTAGCGGCCGGAGAGGGGAATTCGTGTTGAAAATGATCGTCTTTAGCCATCTGGATTCACCCTCTCCTCGCTATGGCTCGACTCTCCCAGAGGGAGAGTGAAAATTCGATATACTGGCGAATCGAAGCACAAAATTCCGCTACGGCGTTGCCCCGCGGAAGCGTGAAGGTATGAACCGATCGGCTCGCTGGCGCTTCGCGTTGGCGGGTTGATACGTTACACTGCCGGCGGAGCCATTCAGGCACCTAAGTCAGGTCAATGTTCGTTAGTGTCGTTTGAGAAATGCTGTTATGAGTGATTCAAAAGTAACCGGTGTGATCCACCTCATTGAAGAAACCAAAACGTTTGGCAACAAGGGTTTTCGAAAGCGCTTGGTTGTTTTGGAACAAGACAAAGGTAGTTTCACTAACTATGTTCCCATCGAATTCACTCGCGATTCATGCGACAGCGTCGATGAAATGAACGTGGGTGACGAAGTCGAAATCGCCTACCGGCTGAACGGCCGTCGCTGGCAGAAAGACGAAAAGAGTGAAGTCAAGTTCTTTCTCAATGCCGAAGCGTTGTCGTTCCAAATCAAGGGCAATGGCGCACCTGCCGGCAGCCACATGAGCGAGAAGGTGACCGGGAACGCCAACGATGCGTTCGCTGAAGCTGGCGACGACGAAGCACCTTTCTAGTCAGGCCGTGCGACGCACGGCCAATGCCCGAGTGAGTCTCTTAGCTATGACTCACTTGGTTTGCTCCGTAGTCTCTTCTTGCGCCGGAAAACGTTTGAAAACACTGATTGCGATAAACAGCGCGACGACAAGCAGGAAGGCACCGACTAGGAAAGGAGCGCCTGGAACGATCACGGGTGCTGTATCGCTGGTAAAGTACTTGAACAAACCGGCCGTGAAGAACAGCGGTGCAATAATGTTCGTGACGCTGGTGAGTGATGTCAGCGCCCCCTGGATTTTTCCCTGTTCGGTTTCGTCGACGGTCGCCGTGATTAAGCTCTGGATGGCTGGCCCAGCGATCCCGCCGAACGATCCGACAACGATGATCCAGTACATCATCCAGCCTTCGGTAGCCAGGCCGTAGCATAGGAATGCAATTGCTGAGATGACCGTCGCAATCAAGATCGCTTTGCGTTCGCCGAGTCTTTTGATGGTTGGTCGCACCAAGCCGCCTTGGACAATAATTGCCATGATTCCGACAAGGCAGAGTGCTTTGCCGTTGGTCATTTCATCCCAGCCAAA
>CAYUGI010000114.1:0-17021 GCA_964444105.1 uncultured Pirellulaceae bacterium | reverse complement strand
GCATTGGAGTCAGACATCAAAGCTCGGGCGGGTTTCATTGAGCCACAAGGTGGCCCATTTTATGAGCAGAATTGGAAAGCGAGAGTTTAGCCCGAAGCGATTCAGCGTAGTAGCGGGCGGTTCACTTGGCAGCAAACCAAGCAGCTACTTCCTTTAGTCCACTCAATGGATCCTCTTTCGGCCAATATTCCAGAGCGACGAACCCGTCGTAGTTGGACGCGCGGATCGCGTCAAATATCGACGGATAGTGGAGTTCCCCGCGCGTCAGTTCGTTTCGTCCAGGATTGCCGGCCGCGTGAAAGTGCGCAATCTTATCGATGTTGGCCTGGATGTTGGCAATCAGTTGACCCTCGCTAATTTGTTGGTGGTAGATATCGTAGATGACTTTCACGTTTGGGCTGCCGACTTCGTCGATGATCTGGAAAGCTTCATCACTTCGGACCAAGTAATAACCCGCATGGTCTATCAGTTCGTTCAGCGGTTCGATGACCAACGTGATACCAGCAGACTCAAGCATCGGGGCTGCTTCGCGAAGTCCGTCGACGAGCGACTGGTGTTGTTCATCACGCGGCACGCCGGGACGGAAATCGCCCACTTGTGAGATCAGCGACTTGCAATTGATTTGTTTGCACGCGGCAATGGATTCGTCCAACCCCTTCAGGTAGTCGCCACGTAGACCCGGATCGACAAGACTGATGAACTTGGTGCAGCAGGCCGAAATGTCCATCTGGTGTTGGTCACGAAGCCGACAAATTTCATCAAGGTCCTTCTCCCACCAGCACCAAAACTCAAACGCGTTGATTCCGGCCTTGGAAACCAGTGATAACGAATCAGCCAAGCTTTGGCCTTCCAAAACAGCGTCAATGCAAACAGATGGCTTCAGGGATTGCGACATCAGATCAATTTTGTTCAGGGGCAAGTCGGAGTCCAGTGGCGGAGCCTAACATAAACGATTCGGGCAATCTATCGTTCTATCGTTGTAAAAACTGGACTTGTGAAGGCAGCCGAGACATGATGAGTGCCCGGAAATAGGGATAGCACTTCACAACGTTTAATGCGTTCGTTTCACACCAAGATAGGCCCGATGAGATGAAGAGACTTTTGTTGCCCGCAGGATACAAGATCACATCGATGGTTTGTTGTTGTTTGTTGTCACTCTCGTTTGTCAGTGCCAAAGAGCAAGAGCCCGAGTCAGCAAGCGATGTAAAGCCAGAAGCGACGAAAATTTCTGGCGTCTTGGAAGCGATGAAGAGTAGTGAGATTATCGTCGAAAACGAGCATTTGACTGCGTTGGAGATCAAGCGACTTGTGCCGCACGGTACGAAGGTCGACAAAGGTCAGAATATTGTCTGGTTTGAAACCGAAGAGATCGATGAGAAAGTACAGCAGGCCGAGATCGACTTAAAGCTCGCGGAGCTCACGCTTGAAAGCGAAGCGTTTCAGCACACGCAATTCTTGGAAACGCAAAAACTGGACAAGGCGGCAGCGGTTCGAGCGCGCAAGCAGGCTCAGCAGAAGTTCGACAACTTTGTCGGCGTCGATCGGGATCGTGAAGTTCTCTCTGCGCGGTTCAGCCTGAAATCTTCGCAGGCCTCTTTGGACAACGCGACCGAGGAGTTGAAGCAGCTAGAGCAGATGTACAAAGAAGATGACCTGACCGAAGAGTCGGAAGAGATCGTGCTGAAACGCGCGAAACAGTCGGTCGATTTCGCGCAGTTTCGATTGGATGGAACCAAGATTTCATCGGAGCGATCGATTTCTCAAACGGTTCCACGCAAAGAGGCCTCCGAGAACGATTCGCTTCAAAGGGCGGAATTGAAGTACGAAAAGACGGTCAAGGATCTGGAGACAGCTCGCGCCAAGCAAGAGATCGAGATGGATCGCAAACGCGACAAGTTCAAGGACGAACAAGAAAAGGTCGCCGAGATGCGTGCCGAGCGAAACCGAATGGTACTGCAGGCACCCCATGCCGGAATCGTGCTGTATGGAAAACTGACGCGAGGGAAGTTGTCAGAAAAACCCAGTACTTTGAAGGCGGGTTCGAAGGTCACGGTCGATCAAGTGATTGCGACGATTGTGGATCCATCACGATTGCAAATTCGTGTTGATTTAGACGAAAAACAATTCACAAGAATCAAGCCAGGAGCTCAGTGCAAGGTCGTCGTTCGGGCGTTCGCCGATAACGAGCAAAAGGGAACTGTCAAATCCGTTTCAGCCGTTCCCTATGCCGGATCCAAGTACGACTGTGTCGTATCGATTCGTCCCGGAAAGAATGCACCAGCCTTTTTGCCGACGATGGGCTGCGACCTGGAGTTCGCTGCCAAGGATTCTGATAAAGACAAGGCGAAAAAGAAGAGCCCCGCAAAGGCGACGAAGTCAAAGAAGGATGCCGACCCGGAGAAGCCAGCAAAGTAGCTTGTTCGACTTTTTTCCGCTGTCCTTTTCCTGGAATGACTTGTTGATGTCCATTCGAATACTCTTATGCTTCGCTGCGATTTGCCTCCCATTGCCGCTGGTTGCCCAGGAACACGAGATACTCGATCGTGGGATACTGGGCGACGCATTGGACTTCAGCCAACCGCCTGTGTTGCCGGAAATCGAAACGCCCAGTGAATCGGAGATCCGCGGCGCGATCGACCGTGGCGTGAGGTTTCTGGTCGAAGATCAAAACGACAATGGTTCCTGGGGATCGCCCACGAAGACGAAGGGGCTAAACATCTACGCTCCTGTGCCGGGAGCCCATCACGCATTTCGCGCAGCAACGACTTCGCTCTGCATTTCAGCTCTGATTGAGATCAACGCATCCGATCCGCAAGCGACCAAGGCAATTGACCGTGGTGAGGCATGGTTAATGGAACACCTGACGCAGCTGCGTCGTGCGACTGGTTCTGCGATCTACAACGTTTGGGGTCACGGCTATTCAATTCAAGCGTTGGTGCGAATGCATGGTCGGCACGCAGACGATTCGCAAAAGCAAGCTGAAATCGTGAAGGCGATTCGGTCACAGTTCGACATGCTCTCGCGTTACGAATCGGTTGATGGGGGGTGGGGCTACTATGATTTTCGTTACCAAGGAAACCAGCCGACATCGGATTCCATTAGCTTCGTCAACGGAGCCGTGTTGGTTGCATTGGCCGAAGCACGCGACATAGGCGTCGAGCCACCAGAGCGTGTCGTCAGCCGAGCGATTGCGGCCACGAATCGCCAACGCAAACCAGATTTTAGTTATCTCTACGGTGAGTACTTGAAGTACCAACCGATGCGAGGCATCAATCGTCCTGGCGGAAGCCTTGGCCGTTCGCAGTGTTGCAACGCGGCTCTTCGATTATGGGGCGACGAAAAGATCACTGACAATGTGCTGAAAAACTGGCTGTATCGACTCTACGTTCGCAACGGATGGTTGGATATCGGGCGAAAACGTCCGGTGCCGCATGAGTCTTGGATGCAAGTCGCTGGATACTTCTATTACTTTGGGCACTACTACGGTGCTGTTTGTCTGGACTTGTTGCCCGATGAGCAGTGCGGACCCTATCAAGCCATGCTGGCCAAACTTATGCTCGATCGACAAGAAAAGAACGGCAGTTGGTGGGACTACCCGCTCTACGATTATCACCGGCCTTACGGAACGGGATTCGCCCTCATGACACTCAAGCGATGTCTACCTTGAGCTGGCGACAGGTCGAAACATCGGGACGACGTACGGGCCTTCGGGGATGATGGCAATGGCTTTGTCGCGGCTACGCCGAATGCTCTCGCTGACAGCTACATTGATGTTGTCTGTCATTGCCACTCCTGTGATCGCTCGATCGGTGGCGGACAGTTGATCAGAAAAGAGCTGAACGTTGCCAATGGACATGGGTTTCAGCTGCATCTGTGTTTGCCATTCATCGATGTCGGCGTGTGACTTGGCCAAAATGCTTTGCAGAAATGCATCGGGTCCCAGCCGGCGAAGGCGTTCTTGTGCTTCCACGAACTCGGGCGATCCCATGCCTTCGCTGCACTGTGATGCAATGATCAGATCACCTCCATCAGCAAGAATATCCATCGGGCCAACCATTCCTTTGATGGTTTGATAGTAGGTTTTATCCAATGGGTAGCCAGCAGCGCTGGTCAGAACGGTGTGGAATTTTCGATCGATTGGGACTTCGCAATACTGCCGGACAAAATCAACCGCCTGCGAGTGACTGTTGATGATTTCGCCAAAGTTGATAAATGACAGCTGGCGTTCTTCGTCGATGACGGTATTGATCGCGTAGCACTGGCCGAGCATGCGGACGATTTCAAGCTGTTCTTCGTGAAGCGGGTTGCCCACGAAGTTGCAGTTGGCCGCTGCAGGGTCGGACATGAACCGGCTGCTATGAAATGTGGTGATCGTTTCGGCATGAGCTAGGCCGGGCGCGATCAGTTTGCGACCACCGGAATAGCCAGCCATGAAATGCGGTTCGACCAAGCCAGTAGCAATCCGCACGTCGGCGTCAACAAATCGTTTGTCGATTCGCACGGCGGTTCCGCGCGTTTCAGTTCGTCCGAGCGTGATGTGGTCCGCGTCATTGCGTGCAAAATGGTTGACGACTCGCACGTTTTTTGTGACCCAAGGATCGCCGATCAACTCTTCCAGTTCGTCGCCTTCATTGGGTCGATGCAGGCCAGTTGCGATCAGGACGGTGATGCCACTTGCAGGCACGCCTGCTGACAAGAGTTGCTCGATGATCGGCCGCAGAAAAAGGTGGTTAGGCACTGGGCGCGTGATGTCACAGATGGCGATGCACGCTGTTGTCGCACCCGTGGCAAGATCCACTAGTGCGGAGCAGCCGACAGAATCGGTGAGAGCGCCAACGACCGCGTCAGCCGGGTTTGCCAGCACCGGCATCGCGGGCTTTCGAATCACCGTAACATCAGCTTGATCGGGAATCGTGACCGGAATTGCGCTGGTGCCGTACCGAATATCGATTTGCGAAGGCAAGTGATAGGTTCTTCTAAGGGGCCACTTCGACGATCAGCGCGGGGGCATTTTGCTTACTCCCGTTATTGCTGACGAAAGACAACGGCATGTTATTGTTGGATCGTCCCGCAAGGACTAGCGTTGTAAGAGAGCCGGGGCTTTTGCGAACGAAGTCAGCTAGCTCTTCGCTCGTGATCGTGATTGTTGATCCAGCAGCTTGGCCCTCCGGGACTGTCAGTTCCGCCAACAGAGGAAGTGAGCTGAGACCACCTTCGCTGTAGGAGACTTTCCAGTGAATAGCACGCGATCCGCTTTCGGCCCAAACCTGCGCTGCTTCATCCGAAGCTCCGTAGATCATGATTTGTCCGCCGGCGGGTTCCTTTTTGCCAGTTGACTTTAACACCAAGGCCACTCTCCCAGTCTTTCGATTGACCTCTTTGTTCTTTTTGTTGTTCCCTTCTTTTGCTGGAGTGATGGACTCCAAATCAAACTTCAAATAGGAGTGCTGAATCGGAACGTCACCACGCTGCTGCACGGCGATCGTCGGTTTGTCGCCCAACGTATCCCGGCTGCTACCGCCTTTCTTAACAGCCGCATCCGCGCCGCGTCCGTCCGATGTGCGAAGGAAGACCTTCTGCATCGGGGCAGAATAAGCAGGTTCAGGTTCGACTGTGGGAACATCCGGAGTGGCGGCAACCATCGGCGTCTCGGCAATTTTTGCCGCAGCCGGCGGGTCTTCTGTCGGGGTAAATGCCATCTCTGGTTCAGCCATCATCGCGACCGATGGCGTAAAGGGGGCAGTTGAATCAGATGCGAGTGAATTGTTGGGGTTCTGGACGCTTAGGCGGACGTTGTCCACGTAGTTGATCGGTCGACGGCCCATGTGCTCACTGATCACCACTCTCACGAACGGCTTTTTCCCAATGTCGACAGCTTGGGCGGAGTACTGATAGCCGATCGTTCGCATTCCGCTGTCAATGTTGGTTTGGTCTTCGACCTCGGCAAGTTTCCATTTGGACGTGGCGCCTTGTTTGCCACGGAACCCCAAAATGATGCTGTACTTGGTTTTTCCTTTCCAGTTTCCGTCGCCGTGAACACTGCCGATGTCCACCGCTACCCGAAAGACATCACCCTCTTTAGTCGAATGGTCGGCCGTGTTTGACGTGAGATCAAGTGTGCTTTTCTTTTGCGCAAATCCGTAGAAATTGCCATCGCTGGACCCACGAGCGTCCTGCGACGAGAGCCCAGCCTTGTTTCCTTTCAACGTAGCAGTCCAACCGGGAAACGTTTTCTTTGCCCATTTGGAACCCGTGAGCGGTTGACCTCCAGAGCCCAGATCTTCGAACGATCCGTTTCCCTTCGTTGCATCAATCAGGGCAATCGCGCCAGGCACCATCACATCGCGGATTTCTATCGTCGCCGCGACCGACGGTCCATTTTTGTTGCCACCACCCTGTTTCAGGGCTGACTGACTTGGTGGTGACGTTTGTTTAGGAGGTGAATTGTTTTGCCGAGTCGTGTTTGATGCCAGCGAACTATCGACAGGAACAGACGGGTTTGGCGTGGACGGTATAACCACCGTCTCGCGGGTAGATCCGGAGGAGGTCATGTAAGCAACCAGCGGAACTCCGATTGCCAGAATCGCAATGGCCGCAGCGATTATTGGCCAGTTCTTTTGCAGAGCGGACGGTTCGGGCTTGGATGGTTCTTTGGGTTTCGCTTTTCGTTTGGGGTACGGCGTGGCAGCTGCAGAACCGATGGCCGACGTGGATGCAGCGGCAACAGGAGCATTTGCGGCAATCGGCGCGTCGGGCAAACTATCGGGTAACGTGGCGAAGGGGTCAGGAATATCTGGCATTGCCAGTGCTTCGGAAAAATCTGGCTCGTCTTTTTGACTGACGATTTGGTTCAGCCCAGCTTGCATCTTGTTCAGCGCCTGAGCAACGTCGCTCTTCGATTCGCATTCAACAGCAACACGATCGAGCGCTTCTTCAAGATCAGCAGCAGAAGCCACACGATGGCGCGGCTCCTTACGCAGTAGTTTGTGAATCAGATCCGCGAGTGGTTGCGGAATGTCGGGGTTCAATTCGCGAAGCGGTTTGGGCGGCAGCGACAAAATTGCGATGAGTTGTCCCGCCACCGATTTGTTGTGAAGCGGCAGTTTGCCAGTTGCCAGTTCATAAAGCACAACACCAACACTGTACAAGTCACTTCGATCGTCTAACGGTTCGCTTCTTGCTTGCTCGGGCGACAAGTAGCCGGGTGTGCCAATGACGGCTCCGCGGCCAGCAAGTTGGTCGACAGGGGTGGACGCCAGCGCGAGACCAAAGTCAAGGATTTTGATTCGATCGGAACCTTCCTCGATCCACATGTTCGCGGGTTTGATGTCACGGTGTACGATTCCTTGCGCATGTGCCGCAGCCAATCCTCGTGCCATTTCTTTTGCAAACTGGATGATCGTTTCGTAGCTGGGACGTTCTTTGACGCCTTTGAACTTCTCCAGTGTCGATCCTTTCAGCATTTCCATTGCCATGTAAGGCGTCTGGTTGTGCTCGCCGACTTCAAAAATCGTTGCCACGTTGTCGTGATGGACGGCAGCCATCGCTCGTGCTTCACTGATAAAGCGTGCGCGACTATTGGGTGTCGCCGCAATTTTTCGGTTCATCACCTTCAGCGCGACGGTTCTTTGCAGCTTGGAGTCTTCAGCACGGAAGACATAGCCCATCCCGCCTTTACCGAGTTGGTCGATGACACGGTAATGCCCCAGCATCCCCAGTTCACCTTCGACTGAAGGTGGATCGAGAAAATCAAGATTGTTGATTGACGATCCCATGTGCCGTTTGAGTTGCGATGATGGTGCTGAAGAGGCGAAGAATAGAAGAGGCCCTCAGTATAACACGGCAGATTTGGCGAATGCGAAAATGCTACGACAGATACGTGTACCGTTGCAGAGAATTCTTATAGAAAGTCATCGTTTGATCGGCCTGCTGATTGTCAATTCGACCCTCTCGGATCGCCCCTTCGATCGCGTTCTGAAGATTTTCGACTAGCTCTTGATCGTTGTATTGCATGTAACCGAGAACTTCGCTAACCGTGTCGCCTTTGACAACTGATTCGATTTGCCAACCTGATTCGCCGACTTCAACGTGAACGGCGTGCGTGTCGCCGTACAAATTGTGCAAATCGCCGAGGACTTCCTGGTAGGCGCCGACCATGAAAATCGCCAGAAGGTAGGGCTCGCCGTCGCGTTTTTCGTGAAGACGAAGCGTTTTCTTGCTGGAAGCTCCGCAGACAAATGAATCGACCTTCCCATCGCTATCGCAGGTAATGTCGCCCAAAATGGCATGCCGGTTGGGGCGTTCGTCCAAGCGATGGATGGGCGCAATCGGGAACAGTTGATTGATGGCCCACGAATCCGGCAATGACTGAAAGAGCGAGAAATTGGCGAAGTACGTATCGGACAACATGCGGTCGAGTTTCTTTAACTCATCCGGGATGTCGTCGAGCGTCTTGGCAAGTTCGCGAACTTGATGGCAGATGGCAAAGTACAGTTCTTCGGCAGCCACTCGTTGTTTCAGCGGGAGATAGCCGCCACTAAACAAATTCATGCACAGGTCTAACGCAACTTGGGAATCGTGAAAAGACTCCATCATGTTCTGTTGATTGATGTCCTGGAACGAATCCCAGAGATCGCGGACGGGTTGTTCGTAGTCGTCGATCACTTTGGATAATTGGCTGTTCAGTAGCCTGCCGTCCTGCAGTGTGTTGTCGGAACCGGAGCCCAGCGATGTGACGCCAAGAGTTTCGACAATCAGAATGCTGTGGTGGGCTGCTACGGCGCGACCACTTTCCGAAATCAGAATGGGGTGCGACACCTTGGCTTCGTCGCACACCGACTGCACGTGGTACACAACATCGTTGGCGTATTCTTGCAAGGAATAGTTCATGCTGGACTGGGTATCGGTTCCCGTCCCGTCATAGTCGACTCCCAATCCGCCACCGACGTCCAGGTATTTCAACTGAGCGCCTTGTTGTTGAAGCCCAACGTAAACTCTCGCTGCTTCCAGAATGGCCGACTTCAAGTGGCGAATGTTCCCGATCTGACTGCCCACATGAAAGTGAAGGAGTTGAAAGCAGTCAGCCATGCCGCGCTGAGCGAGACGTTCGAGCTGGTGGAGCATTTCTGCGACAGTCAAACCAAATTTAGAACGATAGCCGCCGCTAGCTTGCCACCGACCGCTGCCACGTGTTGCCAGCTTGACTCGCATGCCAATGGTTGGCCGGACGCCAAGTTCTTCCGCGTGTTCCAACACTAAATCCAATTCACTGACTTTTTCGATGACCGGAATCACCGTGCGTCCCATCTGCTGAGCCATCAGTGCCATGCGGACGAAGTCAGCGTCTTTGAATCCGTTGCATATGATTGGCGTATTAGCATCAGTCATGGCAACCACCGCAAGCAGCTCCGATTTGCTCCCTGCTTCGACACCGAATCCTAAGTCCTGGCCATGCTTGATCACTTGCTGGACCACTTCACGCTGCTGGTTGACTTTGATCGGAAAGACACACTTGTAGGTGTTCTGGTAGCCGTATTCGTCAATGGACCGTTGAAAGCAATCGTTCAGCTGAATCAGTCGGTCCCGCAGAATACCATTGAATCGCACCAGGATCGGTAGTTTCAATCCACGCTGGTCCAAAGTGTCGACGAGTTGTTTCAAGTCAACCGATTGCGTGGGATCACGACTAGGTGACACCAACATGGTGCCGTCATCCGAGACATGAAAGTAATCCTGCCCCCAACGCGCAATGTTGTAGAGGTCAGCCGCATCTTGCACCGTCCAGGTGTCTTTGCAGGGTGTGTCCACGACGCAGTATCCAAAGCAGGGTCGTTGATCGAAAACGATTCAAACCCACGATGATAGCCGACGAAGCGAGAACTTAGTATTGGCGTGTCGGACCTTGCGCTCGTGCCCAAGGCTACAGGATGTCGCCATTTCGTGGTTGGCCGTTACCCAAGCTGCCGAGGCATTATCTCAGGAGTTGCTGGATGACCTTGCGTAGTAGTTCTTGCTGAAATGAAAGAAACCGATCGATTCCATCCGTGATTTCCTTTTCGGTTTGGATCGAAGGAGACGTCTGACGCCAGAGTCTCGATACGAAAAGGAACGTCTCTACCGTTCTTCGATTCGCTTCCAAGTGAAACTGCATGCCCAAAATACGATCATCGATCGAAAAGGCTTGATGGTGGCATGCATCAGATTTTAGGACATGCTCCGCGCCTTCAGGAATCTTAAACGTGTCTTGATGCCAGTGAAAAACGGTTGGTGGATGGTCGAACAGTTTGGCGATTTTTGAACGAGTGTCAGCTATCGGGCGGACGGGAAGCCAGCCGACTTCGGGTTGTTCGTTTCGACGAACCATTTTTCCCTGAACGGGTGCCCCTAAGGCTGACGCAACCATTTGGGATCCCAAGCAGATCCCCAGCACGCGACGGCCTGAATGCGCATACAAACGAATCAAATTCTGCTCTTGGCGAACCCAGGCGGGTAATTCATCGTTGGTAAGCGAAATGGCCCCGCCAAACGTCATCAACATGTCTGCATCGGCAGACGTTGGTATCGGATCGCCGCGGTCGAGCCGAACAGTGGAAAGCTCGTGCCCAAGGTCTTCGACGATGGTGCCAGCGTGAGCCGGTGGGTCGGCGGCGTCATGTTGGATCGCAAGAATTTTCATCAAACAATCGTTTTGTGAACAGCGATCTTAAAGTTCGGTGGCAAAGTTGACGTCGCGACAAAGGAGACGAAGCGCTTTGGGCAGGGCTTTTCCATCGAGCCGCAACAAGGCGGTATGGGTGCCAGCATTTAGCTTGGTTGTGAACGATGTCTCTCCCTCAACGCGTTCTCCATCAATCCACAACGCGGATTTATCGGGACCCGTGGTGGAGAAGGTGAACTCGCCGTCGCTGGCCACGGAAAATTTCGTCCGCAGGTACACGTTCACCAGGGAAATGTTTCGCGGCTGCACCGTCATTTTTGTCAACGTTTCGCCCGGCACGTCCCCGTTGACACGCGCGCTGAGTGGTTGCCAGCCTTCCTGCAGTTCTCCGCTGATGATTCTATCGGATCCTTGTTGTTCGATTCGATGTGTTCCTGCAAGGACTTCGTAAACTCGGCCCACGCCACCCTTGCTGGCGTCAAAGTCTCCAGGCTTGCCGAGCTGTGAAAGAAACTTCAACAGATCTACTTGTTCGCCGAGTGTCAGCCGATCAACGACTCCATTGGGCATCAACGACTTGCCCGCCTTTTTGGCGATGATATCGTCCTGCGGCACCCGAACCAACTTGTTGTTTGCATCCCGAATCACCAGTTCGTCGTCCGTTTCCTCGACTTCGATCCCTGAGATCGTCTGTCCGTCCTCGGTAGCCACAATCACACTGTGATAGTTTTCTTTGATCTTCGCATTGGGTTCGTAGACCGATTCGATTAAGTAGTCCAACGGCGCACTGGCTCCCAAACTGGTCATGTCGGGGCCCACTTTTCCGCCAACGCCTCCAATTGCGTGGCAATTTATGCAGGCAAGGTCCGCGCGACTGTAAACACTTTCGCCGCGCCCCGCGTCTCCTTCGCTTTCCACTTTGCCGACCAACATCGCGATCCGCTCGGGAGTTAGTTTTTCGATGGTCGCGTCCAGGTTTGCATGAGGCATTAAGGCAGCAATCAGATCTGGTTCGTTGCGGCCTCCATCTTTGGCTGCTCGCATCCCAGCTCTGGCCGCTAGTTCTGAGATTCCGCCGGAGGGAAACGCGGACGTCAAAGAAGCTCCAGCGTTCTTGTAGCTGAGGAACTCGCGCCAAAACTGCGTGCCTTGCTGCTCATTCTTGATCTTCGGCAACGTCGCAAAAAATAGTTCTGCGGCTTGCTTTGAATTCAAGCTGGCCAATGCCAAGACAGCTTGTTTACGCATGTCGAGGTTTTTGGAGCCTGCCAGCTGACTGAGAGTCTTTGTTGCAGGCGGGCCGATTTGGCGAAGTGCTTCGATGGCAGACGATGAATTGTTCTGTTTGGCGATCTTGGCAAGCGAGTCGATTTGCGACTTCATTTTCCAATTGCCGATCAGCCGAATCGCTGCATCTTGAACACTGCCGTTATCGGACTTCAGAAGACCTGTGATCTGGCCCAAGTTTCCTTCCGGACGCATCTTTCGCAGTCGTTGCGCATCGGAAAGTGCGGTTAGGCTGCGCAGTGAAGCAGCGTCGTCAAATCCGTCGGAGGTAACTTGTCGAAACAGACGCGTGATTTCTGGCTTACTGCCAGCTTTGCCGATCAATTCGATCCACGGTCCGCTACCATCCTTGGTGATCGCGTTCTCGCTCAAGTGTTTCGACAAGTAGTCGCCAGCACGTCCTGCATCGATGTTGGTAAGGACGAATTCCAGCTGTGTCTCTCGCTGGGGGCTGTCAGGTTTCCATTGTCCTGCGTTCAACGCAGCTAGAAACGGATCCGCCAATTCTTCCATCGTCGTGCCGAGCGCAAAGTCGATAAAACGATCGCGAGGATGTTCCATCGCGGTTAGCGCGACACGAGCAGCTTCGGATGAATCCAGTTTTCCCAGACCACGAATGGCTTCTAGTCGCACGCGTGGGTGAGAATCATTGATTGCACGCGACAGACGTTTCATAGCACGAGCACCGGGAACACCCACTGACTTTTCGTGATCGATCAAACTACTAACGATTCGAATCGCCGCCGCCCGAATCTTTGGATCCTTCGCCTCGAGAATTTTCTGTAGATGAGCATCGTCTACGGTGCCCAAACCCTGCTGCAACCAAACAGCCTGTAGCAAAGCGTATTCGTCTGTCAATTTCTCGGTCCACCCTTGGACTTTGTCTGAAATCTTGCTTTTACGCTCAGTCAATACTCGGCGCGATTGATCGCGAACATACCGATCATTCGCCGTGAGATTCTTGAAGAGATCATCGCTGTGCAAATCGGTCAGATTCTTAATGGATTTCTTTTTCGCGCCCTTCCAGCTGACACGCCAAATTCGACCATGCCACCGGTCGCGGCGCTCGTCGCGAAAGTCAACTTCGCCGTGGTTGATGATCGGATTGGACCAATCCGCAATGTAAAGCGCTCCATCGGGCCCTTGCTTCACGTCGATCGGACGGAACGATGCGGCGGAAGTGCGCAGCAGGTCGTCTTCTTGTTGAGCCACAAACCCAGCGTCTTTTTCAGCAAGACTGAAACGAGTCACACGATTGGCGCGAAAGTCACATGTGATGAGCGATCCTTGCCATTCAGGCGGATACGAATTGCCATAGATGATTTCGGCAGAACAAAATTTGGGATAGCTACCAGGACTGATAAGATCCAACAAGCGCTTGGTGCCAGCGGTTGGAAAGAACACTGCACCGGGAAAGCCATAGGCGATGCCGGCAAATCCAGCCCCATCGGTCAAGAACCACTGACCGTGTGCATCGAACTGATGTCCCCACGGATTCCACATCCCACGGTATTGAACTTGCATGTTCATTGTTGCTGGGTTGTAACGAAAGACGCCGCCAGCTTTCAGCCGTACGACTCCGCCTGGTGTTTCGGTATCGGTGCGAGTGTAAACCGATTGATTCATGTAGAGCCGACTATCAGGTCCCCACGCGAGTGTGTGCAAATTGTGGTGCGTATCTTCGGTTCCAAATCCGCTGAGCACTCGTTTCTTAACGTCAGCTTTGCCATCGCCATCAGTGTCTTTCAAAAACAGCAAGTCGGTACTTTGCGCGACGTAGCAACCACCGTCCCCGGGAATGACGCCGGTCGGAATCAGTAGGCCATCGGCGAATACGGTCGACTTGTCCGACTTTCCATCGCCGTTGGTGTCCTCCAAGACGAGGATCTTGTCCGGTGCTGCCTGACCGACTTCGATCATCGGGTAGGCTTCGCTACTCGCCACCCATAGACGACCTTGTGGATCGAAATTCATTTGGATCGGCTTGTTTAGCTGTGGGTTTTCCGCCCAGAGCGTGACCTCAAGATCCTTGCCAGTAGTGAATTCGGGTGTGGGTTGCTCGCTGAATTTTGCAAAGTTCGATTTTGTTCGCGGTGACTTTTGTTGAAGTGCTATTGGCTTCAAACTTCTCAGAGCCGCGATTCGCTCTTCTTCCTCTGCGATCAGCTCATCGAACTTGGGGATCTCAACCGCGTTCTGTCCCTGCTCTCGTTTGCGAAAACCGAAAACGTAGGCCATGTTTGCGGGGCGCGAACGGTGAAACCACCAGACGTTCTTACGAAGGATACTTTCTCGCAACGATTCTGTGTGTGGACTTGTCTGCCAGTCTCCTGGAAGACCCATCTGTTGTTGCATCAATGCCGCAGCGTATCGATAGCCGTCGTCGTTCAAGTGGATAGGGTCTTTGCGAAATGCGTTTGTCGGCGCGGCACCCTCCAGATCGAGAAAAACGCCGTCGTTCTGTTCTGCTAATTCCTTCACCGCACCGCTGTAACGAGCAACGGTTTCCGCTTGAAGCTGGTCGTCGATACGATCGATCGGGGAAAGAAAAAGAAAGCGAACCTTTGGCGAAACTTCCTTTATCTTGTCGATAAGTTTGTCGAATTCATCGACGAATTCATCCACGCCGGTAAGGCCACCTTCTAGATAACTCGCCATGCCGTAGCCAAAAACGACGACCGTTGGTTTTGTCAATTCAATCTGTTTAGATAGCTGTTTGAATCCTTCGTCGTCGGGTTCACGCCCCGCTTGCAAGAGACTCAGCCCAAATCGAGAGTCACCCGCAGGAGTATCCGCGTTCCAGCCCAAATTGCGAAACGTCACGTCACGATCAGCAAACGCATTGGTCAGCATCAGTTCGATCCATCCAAAGTACTGCTCTTGCTCCACCAATGCGTCGCCCAAAAAGACAACACGATCGCCATCATCAAGCTCGAAGCCTGGCACAGGTTCGACTGCCAGTTTTTGCGCAACGAGGTTCTCGTAAGCAACGGCGTAGCGTCTGCCAAGTTCACGAGCCGCGTCCGCGCTGAAATGCACGTCGTCGCCCTTGTGCTCAAGTCCGTGGGAGGAGACGAAGGCCGTGTGGGAGACCTTCATCGGAAGGCTACGGTGAGCGACGTCAACTTTTTCTTTGTGTGCGTTCCAAGGTCGCTCGGTGAACTGACCAAGCTGCCCAACAACAAACGGAACATCATCACGACCTATTTCTTTTCGCAGCCGCTGGATCAGTTGATGCAGTTTGGTTTCGTAGGTGCGGGAGAGCCCAGGCTTGGAATCTGATTCGCCTTGATGCCATAGGATTCCCTTGATCTGTCCAGCTTGCATGGCTGATCGAAGTCGGGGCAGCATGTCGTCGTACGGATGCGATTTTGTGCTCGTGTGATAACCACCAGGCTCCCACGCATCGATGGGCGAACCGCCGACGGCGGAGGGAATCAGACCAACGGTGACGTCCGGATTTTTCTTGGCATACTCGATCGCAAAACTGAGTCCCGGCCCGACACCCACGATTTTGGGTTTGTCGAAATGCATCGGATCAGTCGCAGATTTCCAGTTGAGACGTTTGTCTAACATCACGATCCGCGGGTGTACAACTTGGCTGTCGCTATCGACCTCTCCTCGGCCAGCCATATTGGATTGTCCCGCTAAGAGAAACAAATGAAAGTTCTCGGGTTCTGCGGGGGTAGGCGTGCCTTGAGCAAACGCAGATGCGGCGGTTACCAGCAAGAGTACGAACAAAGAAAACAATCGCGACATTGTCGGCTCCGAAGAAAAATGTATGTTTCGACGCCACTACAATACATCGAAGCAAACGCCCCGTGTCATGTTCGCAGGTAACTTCGGGCAAATGCATTTGAACTCAAAGCCCAGGATTTCCCCAAGGCAAATTCATGAGAACGCAGCTGAGTATCGAGATTGATCGGCCCGCGGAAATGGTGTTTGACTACACGCTGAATCACTCCGCCAAATGGAGTGAATCAATCGTTTCGGATGAGCTGATTGAAGAGCAGAACGGGGGTGGTGTTGGAACAACCTTTCGGATGGTCACCGAAGAAAATGGAAAACGCATGACCTTTCGTGGTGAGGTAACTCATTGGAACCGACCAACAGTATCGCGATGTTTCTTAAGCGGCGATGCGTTCGATATTGATGTGGAATATCAGTTCGAGAGTTTAGGTGACCGAACGAGAGTCACTCAGCATAGTCGCGTGCTTCCCAAAGCGATCGCGCTGAAGGTTGTGTTCTTCACAGCTGGCTGGCTGTTAAAAAGCGTCGGGAAGCGAGCCCTGCAGAAAGATCTGGAAACACTCAAGCGACAACTGGAAACAGTGGACGTCTAGAGCTACCACGACGCTCCGCGAAGTGATGCAGCCTGCACTCCGCCGCGGAGCGTCGCAGCAACGAGCGTGCGATAGCCTCTACTAATGTCCGTCCTGTGCAGCTTCCATGTGTTCGCTGCCAATCAGACGGTTTGCCAGTTTTCCGACCGTCAAACCCTGCACGATGATCGAAAACACGACGACACCGTATGTGACAGTGACAAACAAGCCACGATTCATGTCGTCGGACAAGCTTAATGCCAACGCGATCGAAATACCGCCGCGCAGTCCCCCCCACGCCATGATGGTGGAAGTATGCGGTGCAAAATCGAGTCGCTTGGAAAAGAAACGCACCGGTGCCAACAGGGACAGGTAACGCGAAACCAGCACGATCACGATCGCGACTAATGACGCGATGATGTACTCCTTTCGGATATCCAGAATCAGCATCTCCAGGCCGATCAGCACAAAGAGAATTGCATTCATCAGCATGTCCATCAGTTCCCAGAACTTATCAACATACTGCTCGGTCCTTTCGCTCATCGCGGTGCCTCGCACTGTATCGTTGCCGACAATCAGACCCGCGACCACAATCGCCAAGGGAGCGGACAGATGAAAAGCATGAGCCAACGAGTAGCCGCCCATCACACAGGCAAGAGTGATCATCACTTCGATTTCGTAATCGTCGATCGAGCGCAGAAGTTGATAGACCAAGTATCCCAGCGCCAGCCCCAGCAGAATCCCGCCCAAGACTT
>CAYUGI010000113.1:0-20316 GCA_964444105.1 uncultured Pirellulaceae bacterium | reverse complement strand
CGCCAACGGCTTACGACCGTCATTTGCCGCACCAAAATCCGCTACGGCGTTGCCCAGAGGGAGAGTGAAGACAGGCAAACCGTAGCATTGCTGCCCTCCCAGGGTCGCTCCGACGCCATCGCTGCCGGGAAGGGTCCACGCGGCCGAACAAGATTTTCCCGAACATGCTGGACGAATTTTTCATTTTGCTGGTTAGGTATCCGTGCCAAGGACTATGAACTGACCATGACACCGCCTACTGACCCAAACGAATTGTCGCCAGTGGAAGAACTGGCCGTGGATATCGCGGCGATTCAGCCGAGACTTTACGGTTTTATTCTGAAAAGGCTTGCCGATCGCGAGCAAACGCTAGAGGTCCTGCAGCGCACAAATCTGGTGCTTTGTCGCAAAGCGGGAGATTTCCGGCAGGGTTCCAGCTTTACCGCTTGGGCATTCACGATCGCCAAATTTCAAGTGATGGCTTTCCGCAAATCGGCTGGATCCAGCAGGCTAGTCTTCTCTGATCGCGTTGCCGATTTGATTGAAAGAACGGCAGCGGGAGAGGCCAGTGCAGTGGACGAACGCATACCGCTGCTAAAACGCTGCTTGGAGAAACTGAAGTCGAGTGATCAAGATCTTGTCCAACGTCGCTATCGCGATGGCGAGGCGATCAAGCCGATCGCAGCAGAGAGATCAAAATCGGTGGATGCCATCACGATGCAGCTTTCGCGTGTTCGGCAGCAGCTGGCGCAGTGCGTCAAGCAAAGTTTGCATCAGGAGGCCCACTATGAAATCTGATTTTCAGAATGAGTTAGATGAACTCGTTTCTCGATTGATCGACGGCCAACTAACCAGAGAACAGTCGCAACGCATCGAGTCGCTGCTGCTGGAGTCCCCCGATGCGGTGGTTCGCTATCTGGAATTGCTGGATAACCACGAAGCGCTTTGCGCGATTTATCCCGGTGAGATTTACGCCGACGCAGTCGCTTCGCAACCGGGTGCTGAATCCGCCGAAGTGTTGAATCTGCACAACGGTGATCGAGGTCATTTTGATTCAGTCAATCGGTCCCGCCTGGCCATTCCGAAGGTGTTGTGGGCGTCCGCCGCTGCGATTTTGCTGGCCGTTGGATTGACGGGCTATTTTTTGGGTAGCGGGTTCATAAGTAACGGGATGCAACAAACAGCACAGACTACAACGCCTTCAATCGCGGGCGATACAGCGGAAGTACCTCAGGACGGACGCGAAAACGAACAAACGCTTGCTGGCCACGCGACACTGCGACGTTCTTTTGATCTGAAGTGGGCCGATGGTATGCGATCGTACCGCGACGGTGACGTATTGCCTGATGGCGACATTGAGTTTAGCAACGGTGTTGCGGAGGTTGAGTTCTTCTGTGGCGCGACTTTGATCGTCGAGGGCCCGGCGAAACTGAACATCGAATCGGACTGGTCCGTCTATGTTTCGCAAGGTCGGCTGCGTGCGAGTGTTCCACCTGTGGCACGAGGTTTTTTGGTCAGAACATCTGATAGTGAGATCGTGGACTTGGGAACCGAGTTTGCGCTGGATGTGAGTGCGAACAATTCAAGAGTCCAGGTCATCGATGGTGAAGTGGAACTTCGGGGAGGCCCACACGATGGTGAGCATTTGCTGACGGGAGAATCACGCGTTCTTCAAGGTGATGCTGGGGCGGATTCGTTTGAAGACTTAAGTACTCAGGAAGATCTAAATGACCGACGTGTCGATGCGTCTTCAAGGCGGATGTCACAGTGGCTGTCTCACACTCAAAAAATCGCTCAGGATTCCCGGTTGATCGCATATTTCCCAATGATCCGCGGATCGGCCGAGCGTTTGATCTACAATTTCGCAAGTGGTAAAGCAGACGTCGGGGGCAAGAGGTTTGATGGTGTTTTGATTGGTCCTGTCGAACAGTCGCCTGGACGTTTTGGTCCGGAGTCGGCGGGATTGGATTTTGATCGGCCTGGATCGCGCGTGCGAACGCAGTTGGACGGGGAGTTTGACGCGTTTACGTTTTCGTGTTGGGCAAAGATTGACAGCTTGGACCAGATTTACAACGCACTGTTCATGGCAGACGGATACGAGAACGGTGAGCCACATTGGCAAATTCGGAATGACGGACGCCTGATGTTTTCTGTGATGGTGGATGACACCAAGGGAGCGCGGCAGTACAGCAAATTGGAGCAGCGTTATGTTGACACTGCTGGACTGGCTCGCGTGTACATGAGCGAACCTTTCTGGGACATGTCAAAAAGCGGTCAGTGGTTTCATCTAGCCGCCGTCTACGATCCGGAAGCACGAGACGTGAAGCAGTTCGTCAACGGTGAATTGGTTGGTGAAGACACAATCAAAGAAGTACACTACATCGATCGGTTGCGAATCGGTGCTTCAGAGATCGGCAACTGGGGTCAGCCGTTTCGCAAGACGCCCGCTTTTGCGATTCGCAATTTGAACGGCACGATCGACGAATTGGCTGTTTATTCGGCTGCGTTATCAGAAAAAGAGATTCAAGAGTTGTTTGAACAAGGCAGGCCGCTTGGTTATTGAACAAGCAGTAAACTGGGCTTCAAGAATTTTGCAGAAGGTTTCACAAAGGCAAGAACGAATGAGAAGTTTTGTTGCAGCGATTTGCTTAGTTGTCACGTCGTGTTTTGCAAACGCGGCGGAACAGCCCAACATTTTGTTTATCGCCGTGGACGATCTGCGTCCCGAACTGGGGTGCTATGGTTCGCCCATTGCCGTGACTCCCAATCTGGATGCTTTGGCTGGCGAAGGCTTACTGTTTAATCGTGCCTATTGCCAACAAGCAATTTGTCGTCCTTCGCGTGCAAGCCTGATGACAGGTTCGCGACCCGAGACGACAGGATTGTTCCACAATTACGTGGGACTTCGTGAATTGCAGCCCGACATCCTGACGATGCCACAGCACTTCGTTGCAAACGGATACGAAACGGTCTACAGCGGCAAGATCTTTCACAAGGGTGACACCGACGAAGGTGTGTCATGGAGTCGTTTGCGCGTCAACAGCATCAAGGGATTGAAGAAACCCGGCGGGACCTTTGCGTTGCCGGAGAATCAAAAGATACAGGCCGATGATCGCACGAAGATGATTGCGAAGTACGGCGAGGCGGCAAAGCGTGGTCTTGCAAGCGGCCCCGCGTACGAAAAGGCAGACGTTCCGGACACAAGATACGTAGATGGATACAACACGCAATTGGCGATCGCGACTTTGAAAGAATGTGTCGCGGACCAGAGCAAGCCTTTTTTCCTGGCGATGGGGTACAAGCTGCCGCATTTGAATTGGTGTGCGCCGGCGAAGTACTGGGACATGTACGATCCCGCCAAGATACCAATGGCTAGCGAGTCCGACGCACCTGAGGCTGGGGCAGCGATGGGACTGCACGCTTCGTTTGAACTCCGCACACGAGCAGGCATTCCGAAATCCGGGCCGCTTGGTGAAGAGCTCTCGCGTACTTTGAAGCATGCTTACCTGGCGAGTACTAGTTACGTCGATGCCCAGATTGGCTTGATGGTCCAAGCGCTTACGGACGCAGGTGTTCGCGACAATACAATCATCGTGGTTTGGGGCGACCATGGATGGCACCTGGGCGACATGGGCGTATGGGGAAAAGCAACCAATTACGAAATCGCCACACGCGTTCCGTTGATGATCCACGCACCTGCGATGAAAGTGAAGGGTGTGAAGACGGACGCGTTGGTGGAATTGGTTGACATCTTCCCGACGCTTTGCGAATTGACTGGGATTCCCATCCCAGAGCATTTGGAAGGACATAGCTTCGCACCGCTGATGGAAGATCCCAGCCTTCCATGGAAGAAAGCGGCGTTTAGCCAGTACCCCAATCCGGCGCTTCGCGAGTGGGCGGCGAACCCACTTTCGCCAGCCATGCGGGAAACTTGGTTTGGCCCTTTGATCACGGAAGTCGAAGAACGAATCATTGCGCAGCAAGGGGACAAGTGGGATCGTGAGTTGTTTGAAACGTTTCTGACCGGTTACACAATGCGCACGGATCGACACCGTCTGGTGTTGTGGCGGGATCGGCGTGAAGCGAACTCCGAGGCGGTCTACGTGGAGCTCTTTGACCACGAAAACGATCCGAATGAAACAAAGAACATTGCCAGCGACAACCCGCAGCTTGTCAAAGAGCTCACCGAACAACTTAATGCCGGTTGGCAAGCGGCTATGTAGGCAGTCGTCTCGAACGCATGCCTGACCCTTTTTAAACTACTTCATCGCCCTTTTATTGATTTATGAACTTCAAATCTAGCCTTGTCGCTTTGGCAATCGTAGCGTTGACGTTTTGCAGCAAGTCCCATGCAGCTGACATCGATTTTGAAAATGATGTCGCGCCGATCCTGGAAGAACACTGTTGGTACTGCCACGGCGAAGACGAGGCTGAGTCAGGATTGCGTTTAGACATGCGTCCCAAAATGCTTCGGGGTGGCGACTCAGGTCTTTCGGCCGTTGTTCCGGGCAAACCTGAGAAGAGCTATCTGATTGAGGTGATCAATCACATCGATGAAGACATGGCGATGCCTCCCGACGAAGAGAAGATTCCTGCGGAGCAAATCGAAACGCTAACAAAGTGGATCAAACAAGGTGCCAATTGGCCGGGCCAAATGGAGCTTGTTGATGAAGAGGAATCGGACCATTGGTCGTTCCAAGCCGTGGTGCGCCCCAAGGTGCCCGAAGCGCGCGGCGCGGCCAGCAAAGGTCCCGCCGGTGGTCAAGCTGACGGGCCAATCGATGCGTTTCTGCGGAAGCGTTTGATGGAAGAACAGCTTGATTTTTCACCAGAGGCTGATCCGCAATCGCTAGTTCGACGAGCTTCGATTGTTTTGACGGGATTGATGCCGACAGCAACCGAAACAAGCCAGTTCGTCGCCGCCTATCAGCAAGACGCCGAATCGGCGTACGCTGGGCTGATCGACCGATTGTTGGCGTCTGAGCACTTTGGTGAGCGCTGGGCTCAGCATTGGTTGGACGTGATCCGTTGGGCGGAAACCAACGGTTCAGAAGCAAACTTGTACCGAAAGAACGCGTGGATCTACCGAGACTACGTGACGCGTGCTTTCAACGAAGACAAGCCGTACGACCAGTTCGTTCGCGAGCAAATCGCTGGCGACACGATGGGTGTCGGTGAAGCGACTGGTTTTTTAGTCGCGGGCCCGCACGTACCAGCAGCCACAGTGGGACGCGAGCCAACTGCGATTCGCCAAGCACGCGCCGACCGCTTGGACGAAATCATGCAAACAGTGGGCGCGTCAATCATGGGTGTCACCATGGGGTGCGCTCGCTGCCACAACCACAAATTCGACCCCATCTC
The DNA here is from genome assembly GCA_964444105.1 of uncultured Pirellulaceae bacterium. Lineage (GTDB taxonomy): Bacteria > Planctomycetota > Planctomycetia > Pirellulales > Pirellulaceae > K23-9. Next base: position 14,976 of record CAYUGI010000113.1, on the reverse strand, counting down.
GATCAGCGACTACTACTCGATGACGGGTGTTTTTCAGGGCGTTGAATTTGGCAGTCGTTTTCCAGAGTTTTCTCCCGAGCATCCTCGCCGTCAGCGCGGCGAAGCGTTGTGGAAAGAAGTCGCGAGCGAACGAAAGAAGCTTCGCGAATTTGGTGGTTGGGAAGAAAACTGGGGTGCATTTCGCGAGCTGCACTTCAATCCTGTCACCGCGAAATCGATTCGAGTCCGCTTCAAGATGGACAAGATCGGCTTGGACGAAGTAGAACTTTTCGGGCCCGTGGATTTCAACACAAATGTTGCTGAGGATCGCCTGGGAACGAAGGTCACGAGCAATTCACCAACGGGTCTGCAGGGACGTTATCCGGTCGAACGATTGATCAATGGTGAATTTGGCACCATGACTTGGCGAGTCGATTTGACACAGGAGAAATCAGACGACGGCGAGAAGCCGTGGCTGAGATTCGACTTCAAAGAGCCCACTTTGCTTTCACGACTGCGATTGAGCAATAATCGCGAGTACTTCTACGACACCGACTACTTGACCAAAAAGCCGCACTTGCCGCGTTGGGAGTACGACATCGACGTCATGCAGGATGACGGTTCGTGGAAACCTTGGGCAGGCACGTGGAGCATCAATAAGCAGCTGGCACAAAAGCATCCTGAACGCAAGAAAACGCTTAACAAAGTGCAGAGTGCGATTGCGACGCTTGCCGAAGAAGGGCCGCGTCCAAGTTTTGTTGGCCGCTTTGTTCGCCCCGTCGTCACGAGGGTTTTGCACCGTGGTAGCCCTGAGAATCCAAGGGATGAGGTGATGCCAGCGGGACCGGCGATTTTGGGCGGTCAGTTGGGTTTGACCTCCGACGCACCGGGGGCGAAACGGCGTGCGGAGTTTGCTAAATGGATCTCCAAAGCAGACAACCCACTTACAGCACGTGTCATGGTCAACCGTATTTGGCATCACGTATTCGGGACGGGCATCGTGCCCACGACCAGCGACTTCGGTGAAGCTGGCGCGATGCCATCGCATCCAGAGCTTCTCGATTGGATGGCCGCAGAGTTTGTGGAGCCAAGTGATGACTCCGTGAAACCTTGGTCGATGAAATCCATGATCCGCGCGCTCGTCATGTCGCGTGCTTTCCGTCAGTCAAGTGCGCCATCAGCAGCCGGAATGAAGAAGGATGCTGGCACCTATTTGATGTGGCGATTTCCGCCCAAACGGGTCGAGGCGGAAGTCATTCGGGATTCGATCCTGCAAGCGTCGGGGTCGCTGGATACGACGATCGGAGGCCGCAGTTACCGGATTCACAACGAAAAGAAAACGTATGCCCAATGGGAAGTCGTGGACAATCATGGCGAGCAGACCTGGCGACGCATGCTTTATCAGGAGCGGATGCGAAGGGTCGACGACCGGATTTTCACGGCATTTGATTTTCCGGATTGTGGTCAAGTGCGTGCAAAGCGACCTGTTTCGACGACACCGCTGCAGGCTTTGAACTTGATGAATAGTGATTTCGTTTTGGAGCAGTCCAAGCTAATTGCTGACAGGGCTCTCGCTGATGCGAGCGGTGACAAGACGAAGGCGGTGGTCCGATCTTTCGAGCTCCTACTGGGACGATCACCTGACGAGGAAGAACGCAAAGCGTGCGTCGCGTTGGCAAATGAGAGTGATTTCTCGCTTGTCTGCCGAGCGCTCATAAACAGCAACGAATTCGCGTTCTTGCCGTAGCGTCCAAGACCTCACCTGACGCGAATTTCAACACAAGCAAACCGATTAGTCCCAAGAGTAATTTCGATGAACAATCCTGAACGTCTTTCACTACATGGTCGCCGTCTTCTGGATCGTCGCGGATTCCTGGGGACTGCTGGGCTTTCGACAGCCGGCCTCGCTCTTGCCAGCTTGCTGGACAGCGATGGGTTGTTGGCCAACGACGCGCAAACCGTCAGCGGCGAAGCTCCTATTCGACCCGATGTAGACCCCAACATTCCCTACGCACCGCGCAAGCCTCATTTTGAAATGCCGGCTAAGCAAGTGCTTGTGATTTATTGCCCGGGAGCTGTTAGTCACGTCGATACGTTCGACTACAAGCCTGCCCTGACCAAGTTGCATGGGCAAAAGCCGCCCGGCATTCCAGCCGTCACATTTGAAGGCCCAACCGGGAATATCGCGAAGCCGTTCTGGGATTTCAAGCCACGTGGGGAGACAGGCAAGATGGTGTCGGACTTGCTGCCAAATCTGGCGGAGCAAGTCGACGACTTTTGTTTTATCCATTCGCTGAACACTCAAACCAGTGCTCACCCTCAGGGCGAGAACTTCATGAACACCGGTTTCACGATGGAAGGGTTTCCTTCGTTCGGTGCATGGGTGACGTACGCATTGGGAACGGAAAACCAGGAGCTTCCTGCGTTTGTAGCAATCAATGATCCGCGTGGATTGGCGCGAAGCGGAAAGAATAATTTCGGCAACGGCTTCTTGCCGGCTGCTTTTCAAGGAACGGATTTCAATGCCAAGAACCCGCCCAACAATTTGCATCGACCCGATTCGCTGACGCCGGCATCTGATCGCGGAACGGTTGATTTGCTGCAAAGGCTGAATGCCAAGCACATGGAGAAATTTCCCGGCGACGCGAATCTTGCTGGGCGAATCGCTAGCTACGAATTGGCTGGCAAAATGCAAACGTCTGTGCCCGACGTGATGGACCTTGCGGGCGAGACCGCGGCGACACTGAAAGCTTACGGCGTGGAAGGCGGCAGCGAATTGCGAGGCGAATATGCAAAGAACTGTATCCTTGCCAGACGATTGCTGGAAAAGGGCGTTCGTGTTGTTCAGTTGTTCAACGGTAGCGATCCCGCCGGTGGAAACGGAATCACAAACTGGGATTCGCACAGCGACATCGCCAAGACACATGCGATGCAGGCGGAAATCATGGATCAACCGACCGCGGCATTGATCGCTGACCTGAAGCAACGCGGAATGCTTGAGCATACGCTGGTTGTTTGGGCGACGGAATTTGGCCGAATGCCATTCTTGCAAGCCAACGGAACCGGACGCGACCACAATCCCGATGCCTTCACATGTTTCATGACGGGTGCCGGTGTCAAACCTGGTTTCAGCTACGGAGAGAGCGATGAGTTCGGTTTCAAGTCCGTCACAAATGAGACAAGCGTCTACGACTTCAATGCAACCATCCTGCATCTGATGGGACTCGATCACGAACGCTTGACTTACTACCATAACGGGCTTGAGCGGAGACTAACGAACGTTCATGGCCACGCGATCAAAGATCTTTTGGCATGACATTCGGTTCGGCGGTCTCGCGCGAACCGTCGACATCTCTCATTCCCAAAGTAAATCTGCATGCGTCGGCCATTCCTCTGCGCGGTGTTGTTGCTGTTCGCGTTTTCGCATCTCAAGGCGGAACAGAAACCGAACATTCTGTTCATCCTGACAGAGGACCAAGGTGCTCACCTGTCTTTACTGGGCACTCCTGGTTTGCAGACTCCGAACATGGATCGGCTTGCCAAATCGGGTGTGTATTTCGACAATGCATTTGTTGCCTATCCAGTCTGCTCCGCATCCAAGGCCGCGCTTTACACGGGTGTGCATTGCCATCGAAATGGCATTCTGAACAACACGCACAACTACCACAAACCGGCTGCCCAAGTGACAGCGGAAGAGCGGGGACGACTGCTGGCGAAAACCAATCGCGTCAAGGATCGATTCGTCACACTGACAGAAACATTGAAATCCAGCGGGTACTTTCAGGGGGTGACGCACAAGCTTCACGTTCTACCGAACGAGAAGTTCCCGTACGACCAATTCATGGGAGGCAGCCAGGCGGAGATCGCTTCGTTCTTCCAGCGTGCTGCAAACAAAACGTCGCCCTGGTTCTTGATGGTGAACATTCCCTATTCTCATCGCCCCTATCCCAATAGCGACAAGACGCCCATCCGAGTGAAGCCAAGCGACGTGAAGTTGCCTGCCTATTTGCCTGAGTCCGCCGAGGTCCGTAAAGATTGGGCAGAGTACCTGGCGGGTGTCGAGAAAGCTGATGCCATTACGGGGGCGACGCTTGACGCCCTGGAAAAATCAGGCCAAAGCGATAACACCGTCGTCGTGTTTATGAGCGATCACGGTCCTACGTTTCAACACGGAAAGATGACACTCTACGATTTGGGATTGCGTGTGCCACTGATCATTCGTGGTCGTGGAATTGCCGAAGGAACTCGCAGTGATGCGTTGGTAAGTGAATTGGATTTGCTGCCAACGCTGCTGGATCTCTGTGGAATCAAACAAGAGTTCCCCTATCAATTGGATGGACAGTCCATCGGCGATTACTTGAAAGGCAACGTCAAGCAGGTAGAACGCAAATTGATTTTTGCGGAGATATCGAACCGTGGTCCTCTGCCCAATGATGGCATGCAAGAGCGAAGCGTGTTTGACGGTCGCTGGAAAATGATCTACCGAGAAAAAGTCGATCGTGCTTGGCGACAAGTGAATGCCGATACGCGAGAGTTTAAGGTGTGGGGTAATCGCACTTACGCCGAAACGATTCGCTTGAAGGATCAGTTTCCAAGGCAGTATCAGATACTTGCCGAACAGGATCCGCAAAACTTGCACGCACGGGTTCCGGCGATGGAACTTTACGATCTACAAACTGACCCGGATGAGATGAATAACTTGGCGAAGTCCAGTGAGCACAAAGAGAAGCTAGCTGAACTAAGTTTGGCGCTGAAACAGTGGATCCGAGAAACCGATGACGTGAGCATGACTGGAATCTAGTTGTCCAGGATCGCTTCGCCCCACAAGCTGGGATCTTCCGCAACTGGATACTCGGGTCCAAGCGTAAGCGTCTGCCAGCCCAACTCTCTGTCAATCACGGCGTAATAGAGTGAGATGCGAGGCTGGTTTTTGGGATCAAATCCCGTCAGCGATTGGGCGGGAATCAGTCCGGAGAGTTGATAGCCGTCATGGCGCGGGAACGCTGCAATCTTCAAATCGCTGGCACTGACCGCCTTGGGGTTTCCGCGAGCACGGTTGATCGCAACGAGTGAGGTCACAGGTTTTTCTCGCTGGGAACCGCCGCCTGCTGGCATCCACAAAAACCGATGACAGTACTGCGTCGCGCGGTGAATACCGGGACTGCAACGTGTGTCAATCCAAACGTGAAAGCCATCACTTTCGTCCAAACGTGTTTCGCGACACCACGGCACTTGACGCTTTCCATTGACGCTTACTTGAATACCGATCCCCTCTTTGCTCCACGCCATGCGTACGTCAGCAAAAACGGGCCGATCGCCAAGGGCACCAAACGACGGCAATTTGCATTTCTCAGGAAGATCGAGTCCTTTGGTCGTCCATTTCAGCGCATTCTTACGAAGTCTTAACTCGAAACGAAAGAGAAAGGTTGGGTCAATGAGCGATGCAGGTGCGATTTCAGACAGCGGGCTGCTCCTGAGCGTTGGGCAAAAGGATCTGCGGTTTACGTTATGGGAGGTTTAGGATCGCAACGCCTATGCAGCCAGGAAAGAACAATACCTGATCGGCTGTTGTGTTGATGAAACCAAACGTCCGCGAAGTGCCTTACACTGTATTTGCATTCCAAGCAGTGTGAAACCCGGCCTTCATCGCGGCTACCTGCTTTGATTTCACCCAGCCACCCATCGCAAAACATGCCAGCGGAAGACTACCCGATGACGAATCACTTAGGCCTAAATTTCTTTGTTTTGACCGCCATCCTATTCGCCTTGGCAATGGCTCAGCCTGGCAAGGCTGCGGCCGGGTTAAGCGGCGAGAATTTGATTGTCGTCGTAAACGCGGATTCGTTGGCATCACGTACGGTCGCAAATCACTATGTAAAACTGCGCGACATCCCAGCGGGCAACATCATTTTCCTCAGCGATATTCCTGATGGCCTGACTATCGACCTCGACGGCTTTCGCGAGAAGATCCTTAAACCCATTCTGGCGACAATTGAAAAACGTGGATTAGCTACCCAAGCGAGGTGCGTTGCTTACTCTGCCGATTTTCCCACCAGCGTCGACATCGCCTCATATCAAGCAAATCCCCCACCGGGGATGTCCTCAAAACTTGTCGGCAGACTCGGATCTGTTACGGGGCTGACGTATTTGTATCAATTTGTGCTAGCTGATTCTGAAAAGTTGGTCGCGCTTGGCACTAACAACTACGCACGCACAAATTTTGCACGCACCTTTATCAATCCGTTCTCGAACGACGACGCGCCAAAGTTTGACGCTGCGAAAGCGCAATTGGACAACGATGAGCCGTTGGCTGCGGCAGAAGGCTTTCAGGAACTGCACACGAAATATCCGTCCGTCGCGCCTCTCGCGATCCTTTCTGCCCGCGGTTACGCCAAGGCAAAACGCCCGACGGATGCCACCAAAATGATCAAGTTGGCAATCCGTTCGGGATGGTGGTCTGCTGAATACCTGCGTGATGACGAGGAGCTAAGTCCGTTGCTCGATGATTCGGGCTTGAAAACGGTTTTAGCCGCTATGCCAAGCCGGCCAGTGCACGTACAAGGACCGTTAGGATTTTCTGCGATCAAGGGATGGACACGCTGCGGTTACCCGGTTCGTCTGAATCAGGGATCGATCGGCTACATGATGGCATGTTCACTTGCCGTGATTCACGAACGTGGAAACAACTTGCGTCAGTCAGTTGCCGTTCTTCACCGCGCCGTGCAGTCTGATCGCACCTTCCCCGATGGCATTTTTCAGTTTGCAGGTAACTCAGACGTTCGTGCTAAAACACGATTCCTGGGGGTTGGCGACGCCCTTTTGTATCTGGAGTCGATAAATCGTGAAACCAATGTGTTTCGCAAGATATTCCCGAGTACTTCCGGCAATTTTGCGGGACTATTCTTGGGCACAGCAAATGTTGATTTCCCTGGGGTCAGGTGGCGATTACAACCCGGAGCGATAGCAGAAACGCTGACGAGTACTGCTGGAGATTTTTCGCACCCTCATCAAACCAAACTGACTGAATATTTAAAAGCAGGCGCGGCGATCAGCAGTGGAACAGTGACGGAGCCTTATTCGCTACAGCCAAAGTTTCCACTCGCGATGATGCACGGCTACTACGCATCGGGATGCACGGCAATTGAATCTTATTACCTGTCACTCTTAGGGCCGTATCAATTGCTCATTGCGGGTGACCCAGCATGCCAACCGTTCGCCAAACCGCCAGCGGATGACGTGACGATCGATCTGAAATCAGGTGACAACCCTTTGATTCACTTCACACGAACCCCAAGTGAAGGAGCGACGCCAACCGCTTCGTGGGAGATCTTTCTCGAAGGCCGTTTGACGAAAGTGCTTCCTGGCAGCAGGGCGATCAACATGAACTTGAAAGACGAATTGTCAGGGGTGATCGAAATCCGAGCTTCTTTAGTTGGCTTTGATCCATCGGAACCCCGGCTGACGAAGACAAAGTGGATTGAAATGGGTGGCGGTCTGGCAGCTCCCGTGGCATCCATCGCAGAGCCCGTCAATTTTAATGCAACCGATCCTACGTCGTTTGGGGATGACGGAAGCGACAGAGCGGCCATCAGTGTGAAGTTGGATTGCCCAGGAGCTGATCGCATTAGACTGACACATCAGAGCGAAATCTTGGCCACGATGGAGGGCGAAAGCGGCACCGTCAACGTCGAACTGAGTGAACTCGGCGGAGGTCCGATTCGGTTGCGGCCGATTGCATTGTTTGGTGAGAAGGGCGTCGGTGGTCGCCCACTTGAGCTCTAGGCCGCTGAGGAATCACTGATCGAAAAGAAACGCGAGGGCAGATTCGCGTGGAAGTAACTTCTGCGCTTGGGCAGCGTCTTCAGCGCAGAGCTTGTTACTGTTCACCTTTGTCATCATCGCGTATCGAGACGACCATCCGCACCAGTTCGGCCAACGAACCGGCTTTCATTTTGTGGAAGACGTCGTGTCTGCGATTCTCGACTGTTCGCACGCTGACGTTCAACTGATTGGCGATCGTCTTGTTGGCGAATCCTTCGGTCATCAGATTCATCACCTCGCGTTCTTTGTCTGACAGCGTAGCGATTCGACGTTTCAAAATGCGGCGTTCACGTTGCTTTTCGATCCTGGATTCGCACAACTGCAACGCTTCGCGAACGGCATCCCAGAGGTCGTCATCTTGATAGGGTTTCTCTAGAAGCGAAACGGCACCACGTCGAATAGCCCGCACCGTCAACGACGTTCGCGGGTAAGCCGTGATTAAAATCAACGGTATTTCTATCCCTCGATCTTGCAGTGTCTCCTGCAACTCCAATCCGCTCATCCCAAGCATTCGCAAGTCCGATACAACGCAACCACGCGAATGATCACCGATTTCACTCAGCAACGCTTCACCTGACGGGTACGATCGAGCGTGAATGCCCATCGACTGAACCAAAGCACAGACGGATTCTCGCGCCGGGGCGTCGTCGTCGACTACAAAAACTGTTGACTGATCAAACATTCTCAACCTCGCCGCTTAACGGCATAGAAATTTGGATCGCCGCACCACCACTTTGGCTCTGCCCAACAGTCAGAAAACTGTCAAACGTTTCGGCAATTGTATTGACGATGGCTAGACCCATCCCCATGGACTCTTTCTTAGTCGACGCAAATGCGTCGATAAAACTATTCTTTGCATCACTCGGAAAACCTGGGCCTGAATCAGCCACTACCAACAACACACGTGATCCTTCAACCTGCGTGGAGATCGTCACATTGCGTCGCAATGACTGAGCACTTTCAATGGCTTCGATCGCATTTATGACCAGATTGACAATGATCTGCTGAATCTGCACATGATCGATCGGCACTATCACATCAGGCTCTACCAATCTCCTGCACAGATCGACGTTGGCCTGCCTGATTTGGTGCGTAAGCAACTTGAGAGCTTCTTCGATCGCTTCGTTGATCCTTCCGGGGACAACTGCCGAAGGACGTTTCGACGCGAAATTCGCCATCCGCTTGATAATCGCCCCCGCGTTATCAGCTGCCTTGACAACATTGGAATTCCAGCCGTCTATCTCGCTCAATCGTGTTGTCATTTCATCGATCGCGTCACCCGATTGCACAAACGCTGTCCCGTTCATCTTATCGAGCGAGTCGAGCACTCCCACGAGCCTAGCTCGGGACGCTTTGGAGAAATTCATAATCGAATACAAAGGTTGATTCACCTCGTGAGCGATGCCGGCAACTAATTCGCCCATCACCAATTGCCGACTGACTTGGGCCAACTGCCTCTCGTGTTCCCGTAGCTTCGCGTCAGCCTCATTGCGCAGAGTGATGTCGCGCGCGATCGCCACGATCAACTCTTCGTCTGTATTCGCATAGGCCGCGGACACTTCCACACAAAACCGCGTCCCATTTTTTCGCACATGGACTACCTCGCAAATAAACTGCTTTGAATGCTTTACCTTCTCCCACAGTTCTGCCCATTGGTTACTTTGAAAATCTTGCTTGATTTCCCAAACCTTCATTGAAAGCAACTCCGCGCGGGTGTACCCCAACTGGAGACACGCCGAATGATTCACGTCCACGATGCTGCCGTTGAGCGAGATGACATACATCGCATCCGAAAACCGCTCGGTAGCCAAACGCACACACGTCATCTTCCTTTGCGCGGCCCGCAGTTCCGATACATCGGTCAAACAAAACCGCAGCAAGTTTTGATTGGGTGACGGGAATTTAACCAGACGAACTTCGCATGGAAAAAGTCGCCCATGCACATCGCGGTGGAACATTTCAAAGAAGACTTTTTCCCCGGACATTGCACGTAGCAACTTGGTGTTTGCGATGTCCGTTGAAACGGCGTTGTCGGGCTGCAAAGGAGGCAGGATGTGCTTCAAGCTTGCCTTTTGCAGTTCTTTGGCGTCCTTGAACCGAAAAAGATCAATGGCGTTTTGATTCCAATCCACAAACCGATCTGCATCGACATCGTAGATCACAATTGCTTCTGGATCCGAGTCGACCAAGTCGCGGAAACGCTGTTCACTTTCAATCAGATTCTTCTCGTCTACTTTCCGTTTGGTGATGTCGACCATCGACCCGACGTAGCCACAGAGTTCCCCTTTTTCGTCCCGCCGCGGATTGGCTCGAAAATAAACCCACACGACTCGATCGTCAGCCCGCTGAAATCGAACTTCCAAATTGAAACAGTTACCGCCATCAATCAGATTGTCGAACTCAGCATCGATTTTGAAGCCGTCGTCAGGGTGAAGAGAAGATGTCCAGCCGTCACCTAGGCACTCCGACGCAGAACGACCGACAATTCGCGCGCCTTCATCATTAATATAATTTACCGCCCCACGCATATCGAATAGCAAAACCCCGTTGGGGGAGTGTTCGCTTAGCGTGCGAAACAAACGTTCGCTTTGACGCAATCTTCTCTCGATCGAAACTCGATCCGTGATGTCATTGATAAAGCACACGAGGTGTGTCAGATGCGAATCTGAGTCACGCACCGGCGAAACGGATATTTCGCTGTACCTGGCCCCTGTCTCATCGTCTGAAGTACGCTGAACGACACTCTTAGATTGATCGGACTGCATTGTCGCGGTCAGCAGCTGATTCAACGTCAATCCACTGTCATCAATCACTAACGCGGATCCGTCAGAACCCAAAAACTGATCGGATTCCCATCCGGTGATACGGCTGAGTGCAGGATTGGCGAATGCCAACTTGCAAGTGGAATCCTTCACTTCGGCAAGCAAAATACCCAGGCTGGTTGAGTCAATCGCACGCTCACGAATCCGCAATCGCTCAAGCGTCTCCTCTGATCTGGTCACGTCTTCGCTGGTGCCGATGATTTTGCGAACACGCCCATCGGGATCGACGATCGGAATAAAATTCGAATTGAATTTTCGATTGCCGAAATCAGTCAAGCAGGTGAACTGAAAGCTGGACGGTTTCCCGCAGTAAGCTTCCGATAAAAGTCCGCCGATCCGTTCCTGGTCAGCTTCGGCAACAAAGTCGAGGTAGCGTTGCCCCTGAATTTCATTGGCTGATGCCGCACCAACCAGCTCCAAGCCAGCCGAATTGATCGATTCCAATTTGCCCGATGCGTCAATCGAGTGAATACAAACCGGTGCATTGTCAACTAACAGCTCGTGTAGTTCTCGCTGACGTACTACGGCTTCCTCTGCATTTTTGCGTGCAGAGATGTCGATCATCAGACCGCGCACCAGAGTGGGCATACCATTGGTGTCCGTGAGGACGCTTATTCGGTCTTCGATCCATACGATGTGCCCATCTGCATGCTTCGCACGATACTCCAATCGATGGTCTTCACCCAAAGCAGTGTGAGCTCTGCATGTCGAAATGGTTCGCTCGCGATCTTCCTCCAAAATCGAATTTTCCCAGGACAACGGATCGCGGATCCATTCGTCAACCGCATAGCCAAGTATCGGCGTCAACTGCCGGCTGATGTAAGTGATGCCGTCGTATGGCAATGTCGCTTCCCAGACGACCGCCCCCAAGTCATCGAGCAGGCTTCGCAGGTGAGCAACGTCTTGGAAATTGTTTTTGGAGTTATCTCGTTCGTGTGCCGAGGGAAGATCATGCTGCGAAATCGATGTTACAACAGAGCATGTCACTGGCTGGAGGCTAACGAACGCGTGTTGCGACATTGTTTTGTCATCAATCACACACGAGACTTCGCATTGAACCGGCTCTCTGTCTGGCAGAGCGAATGCAGCCGTCTTCGCCTTTATCAATTCGTCGATGTCTAGCTGGAAAAGACTCGTGCAGTAGGCACCCACGACTATGTCGTAATCAACGTTCAGCAAATGCTGTCCGGCTTCGTTGAAATCGATCACCAAGCCAGTCGAGACTTCGACCAACAAGAGAGGTTCGGCAGATCGTCGGAACATCCACATCGAAGAATTCGATGAGACAAACGACCTGCATTCGGTAACTGAATGCGTTGTTGAGGCCATGGGTAGAATGCAGCGTGATTCAGTTGCGGAGCAAAACCCGACGTTCTAAGCGAGCCAAATGACTCCTGAACACCGATTTCACTTGTGGCACACCACGAATTGGAGGTGACCAAACACAATGATGGAGTTGAAACCCGAACGATTCCAACCCGCCTACGCTTCCCCCCTTTGAGATGATTGATGCCCAAAAATTCATGGGCTCAGTGCCGCCGATCCACCAGCTAAACCCAACCCTGCCCGACAATTCCATGCTTCTGGAACCAAGCATGCCGGTTTGCCAAACACCAGCCCGTGAGGATTGCCCACAGCGGGCCCATTTCCAACGCCCAGAATATACCCCCGTCAGCATGGCTATCACAGCGATTGCGCGAGAGTTTCGCAGCATTCCGAACGGGATCGCAGGCCTTTGATGCGGGAAGCCGCAAAAATCGTTCGTGTGATCGTAGTCCGACTTGCGAACCCAGGGCACGTGACGGTTTTAAGCGTCGCGATTTACTTCTCAGCAGAATATCGCGAGCCAAACGCTGAATCATCTACTGCCCACGCCCCCTTTGTTGGCACGCCCCTTCATTGGGTGGTGCGTTGGGTTTAGTGTTTCGCACCCCGCTGCTTAACCAAGCACCTCTCGTGTCAGTCAACCGAAATGCAGGTCGATTCATTCAATCGTTAAAAACCTTCAATGCAACCTACGTTGACTTGTGCTGCTAAACTTCTCTCGATGATTCAATCCCCTATTCGAGTTATCGCGACTGACGAAGCTGGCTATGGCCCCAAGCTTGGGCCACTCGTGATCGGTGCGACCGCTTATTGCGTGGACGCGGTTTCGCAAGACGATCTGGTTCAGCATTTTGCCCCCCTGAGTCAGCCCCATCGCGTGAACGATGCAGTCGTTCTGGTCAACGATTCAAAAACCGTCTTCAAACCAAAGTCCGCGATTGGCGCACGACGCGATCCGCTGGCGAATCTGCATGCGACGGTCAGTGTTGCGAATGCATGGTGCAGTGATTCATCTCGCAATGATTCATCTCGCAATGATTCAACATCTAAGCACTCAACGTCCGACCTTGCCAGCTGGCTGAAAGAAACCGCGTCGCAGGACTGGGACGATATAAAGCAAAGCCCCTGGCTGGCCGAAATCCAGCAAGTTGAATTTTTGAACGGCAGTGAAATAGAAAGCGTCGTTAAGTCTTGGTCTGACGCGGGGATTCAACTGACCGGAGTTCAATGCCGCGCGATCACTGCGGCCAAGTTTAACGCGGCCTGCCGTGAAGGACGAAACAAGGCTGATCTGCTAAGCCAATCGACGTTGGGGTTGGTTCGCGACCTGCTACACAAGCCAACCAGCGCCGCCGAAACTCGCGTGTACTGTGATCGACACGGCGGGCGTCGGTATTACGCCGGCGTGCTAACTGATGTGCTTCGGGGGGCTGAGGTTGAAGTGATAAGCGAGTCGAAAGCCGAAAGCAGCTACCGAGTGAAATACCAGGGTCACGCTTCGGAATTTCACTTTACGGTCAAAGGTGACTCGTTTGCGCCAGTGGCTCTGTCGTCAATCTATGCGAAGTACATTCGTGAGAGGTCGATGCAGAGTTTTAATCGCTACTTTGCAGCGATTCACCGTGAACCGCTAAAACCAACGGCTGGTTATCCGTCGGACGCAAATCGATTTTTGCAAGACATCGCCCCGACTCTTCGTCGCGAGAAGATCGCAGACGGAGAGCTCATCCGCGTCCGCTAAAAATCAGTTGGGCTGGCGAATCCAATGTCGTTTTCGATTGTCCGCCGAACGCTTGGGCAATCGTTCTACTGGTTCACGCCAAACCGACTTATCGGGTGACGCCGCATTGCTGACTTCTGTGCTTGCCAAAGTCGCAACGGACTCGGGGTCTTTTCGCGTCAGTGGCCGTGCGTCTTGAGACATCGTTAAGACGGAGTGTTGACTTTGCGGACGGTTTGGCTCGGACGGGTGCTTTGCAGAACGGTACTCTCCGGTGCGATGCTGATCGCGAAACGAACTGCCGAAGCGATTCGTTGTGCCTACAACTTTTGAATGATTCTCGCCATCACCACGGAGGTTCGCAGCAATGGACCGCTTCGGTGCGAATGGCCGCTGTGAGACGTCGCCTGCACTGGAGGTTTTTGCCAGGGACTTCATCTGCTTGGTCGTCGACACACTCAGACGTTCTTCATCGTAAGCATCCAACCGAAGTGGCACGGCGATATCCTCGAACGTCGAGGGAATCGGTGGCGTGCTGCCAGAGTTGTTCGGCACCTTCCATCTTGGCAACTCGCTGGGCAGAGATTCGCTGATCCCAACGCTCTCGTCCGCTTGGACGAAGAAATCCAAGTTTGTTCGGCCCAAGTCAGCCGGTGTGGGGCCTGTCGCTTCACCGGCAACGGCAGGATCGGAGGAACTGGCCGGATTATGCCGAAAGGGCAAAGCAGCCAAAATGCCGAAAGAAATCAGCACAAGTAGACGGGTCAGATTACGCAAAATAGGGCTCGGAGCTGGGTGGTTTCGAGATATCCTGCGTTCAGGTTAGTGAAAGCAAGACGGCCAGCTTCGTCCATGAAAACAACGATGTTGTGCTTCGTGCAATAAGTAGAGATCGGATCCACGCGGGGGCCTTCTTGAGCGAATTATCCCGATTTCCAAAACTTTTGTTCTCGCAATGCGATTGATGAAAGAGCTCAGAATGTGCGCAAAAAAATAGGCCAGCGAAATAATTTGCCGGCCTACTTTTGATGGCGTTAAAAAAACGCGCCACCTGGATGAACACGGCTATTACGCGAATGGAGAGATTCTGTGACAGTTGTTGGCATAGATTTACCCAGAAACCTCCCATCGCGTAGAATAGGGGCTGAATTGCACCAATGCTGAACCAGAAACTGTGAGAGCGAATGCCTCGCCCGACGTCGGAAAATGACATGCGTCTGAGCCAGATCCAAACCAATTGGACGGAGGTTTTCGGTGGCGTGTTTGGTCAAGAAGCCGCTGATGTCTCCGTGCAGGAAGCACAGAGGG
>CAYUGI010000112.1:0-20317 GCA_964444105.1 uncultured Pirellulaceae bacterium | reverse complement strand
CCCGGCCGCTCACGCGTCACGGCTCACTTTTCAGGTGGCGATCGAACCATTTCACAAATTGCACTTCATCGACCTCTTTGTTTGGCCAACCGTGCTTAGCGCCTTCTTTGATGGCTAGCTCAATAGAGACGCCCTTTGACTCAGCGACTCTTTTAAAACTCTCGGCTTGAAACAGCGGCACGATCGGATCCGCATCGCCGTGGATGATGTACACCGGCGGCGTCTTTTCACTGATGTGATAGAGTGATGACATGTGGCGCCCAAGTACTTGGCGAGTCTCGGCTGTCTTCGACTCGTCACCAAAGGCGGGTTGCCATCGCTCTTGTTTGCCCACTCCCACACAGTCATCGCCGGGGCCACTCCAGTTCAAATAGTCCGTTGGCGGATAGAAGACCGCGGCGGCTTGAACTGCACTGCTGGCGCGATCGACGGGGTCTTTTGCTTTCGGATTTCCCGGGCCACCCTTCGTCGCCAGAACAAGGCTAAGGTGCCCTCCCGCGCTGCTGCCGGTGACACCAATTCGATCCGGGTCGATGTTCCAGCGATCCGCGTTTGTGCGAATGTAACGAACCGCGCGATGCATGAAGCCCATAATGTCGCGGACTTGGTAACGCGGTTGCGAACCATGGAACACTGCAAAGACCGTGTAGCCCTGATCCGTATACGGTTTTTCAAATCCTTCCTTCACCTTAGCGTGACTGGATTTCCATCCTCCGCTAACGATTTTGATGATGCCGATGCCGTTTGGTTTCTCCGGTTTGAAAACATCAAAGGTCAAAGAGACGCCCTCGAATTGCTGATAGATGATGTCGCGCTCGCGAACGACTTGCGCTGTCGCACATTCAGCCAAGAGAAATGCAACGGGGATTAGGAGAAGCAGCCTGTTCATTGGGATTGGCTCACAGTTAAGTAGTCGGGTCTAGAAAGTGGGAAAGGCTTCGGCATCAAACAATCGTCCAGCCTCCGTCGACGACCAACGTGTGCCCAGTCACCATGGACGCAGCGGCTGACGCCAAAAAAATGACCGGCGCCGAAATTTCGTCGGGTTCGGCAAGATCACCGCGTAGCAGGTTTTTTGTTCGAATGGATTCTCCAAACGCTGGATTCTCCTTCATCGCCTGTTCGGCCATGGGTGACCGCGTCACCGTGGGAGCAACCGCGTTGACGCGGATGCCATGTTCTGCCCACTCCGCTGCCATTGTTTTGGTGAGATTGTTCACCCCTGCCTTTGCACCGCTATAGGGGCCGCGATCAGGCGCACCAACGACACCTGCCTGCGAAGAGATATTGACGATCGAACCACCGCCACCTTGAGCGATCATCTGCCGAGCTGCGATTTGGCTGCAGAAGAAAACGTTCTTCAAGTTCGAGTCAACAATCAAATCATACTCTTGCTCATCGTAGTCCAGGATCTTTTGCTGTTTGTTGTAGCCAGCGTTGTTGATCAAGACATCGATGCGTCCGTAGTGACCAATAGCGGCTTTCAAAAATACACCAATCGATTCCACATCGGTTACATCCAGTGCGTGAAAAAAACACGCCCCGCCATCAGCAATGATCTCGTTGGACAGCGTCTCGATCTCCGCAGTTGTGCGGCTACCGACGGCGATTTTCGCACCGGACTTATGCGCATCCAGCGCAATGGTGCGCCCGATGCCTCGACCCGCGCCAGTGACGACAACGACTTTGTCCTGCAAACTGAAACTCGGCAAGCTACTCATTGTTCCTCTGTCTGTCGTTGTTTCGTGAGCTGTTGATATTAGGGGTGCTGAAGTCGCGATCCTTCAATTAACCCTCCCGCTTGCGGGAGGGTCGGACGCAGTAGCGGCCGGGGAGGGCACCCTCTCCTCGCTATGGCTCGACTCTCCCTCAAGGGAGAGTGAAGGATCCAGTTC
The DNA here is from genome assembly GCA_964444105.1 of uncultured Pirellulaceae bacterium. Lineage (GTDB taxonomy): Bacteria > Planctomycetota > Planctomycetia > Pirellulales > Pirellulaceae > K23-9. Next base: position 18,422 of record CAYUGI010000112.1, on the reverse strand, counting down.
CTCAATGCTTCGTTCCCATTTTTTATCCCAGCGTCGGCATCGTAAACTCTGGGTCTTCACGCTGACCGCTTGGCCATCGTGTCGTGGTGACTTTGATTCGCGTATAAAAGCGAACGCCTTCGTTTCCGTAGATGGCGTGATCTCCAAAAAGCGACGCCTTCCACCCACCAAATGAATGGAAGGACATCGGAACGGGAATCGGTACGTTGATTCCCACCATGCCGACTTCTACGTCCTGGCTGAACGCTCTTGCCGTGTCTCCATCACGCGTGAAAATTGCCGTTCCGTTCGCGAATGCGTGCCCGTGAATGATGTCGAGTGCTTGTTGGTAAGACTCACATCGTACGACAGCCAAAACAGGTCCGAAAATCTCGTCTTGATAGATCGACATTTCGGGCGTGACATGATCGAACAGCGTTCCACCGGTGAAAAATCCGTTTTCAAAACCTGCTTGGTTTTGGATGAAATCTCGGCCATCGACAACCAATGTCGCCCCCGATTCAACGCCCGCTTTGACGTACGCGTTGACTTTGTCCCGATGTTGAGCCGTGATCAACGGTCCCATCTCGGACGCTTCGTTCGCGGCAGGACCAATCTTGAGCGCCTCGATCTTCGGCTTCAATCGCTCAACCAAAGCCTCAGCAACTGTGTCGGTCACGGCAACAGCGACAGAGATCGCCATACAGCGTTCGCCGGCGGATCCGAACGCTGCTCCCATCAGCGAGTTCACGGCCATGTCGATATCCGCGTCTGGCATGACAACCATATGGTTTTTTGCGCCGCCCAACGCTTGCACACGTTTGCCCGATTCCGCGGCCTTCTGATGTACGTAACGCGCGATCGGCGTTGACCCGACAAACGAAACTGCCTTCACGTCGTCGTGTTCCAACAACGCGTCAACGGCTTCCTTGTCGCCATGAACGACATTGAATACTCCGTCAGGTAGCCCCGCTTCGGTTAGCCAAGCAGCCATCAACATTGATGCGGAGGGATCTCTTTCGGATGGTTTCAAAACAAATGTGTTACCGCATGCCAATGCGACCGGGAACATCCACATCGGAACCATTGCGGGAAAGTTGAACGGAGTGATTCCAACGACAACACCCAGCGGCTGACGGATGCTCTGACAATCGACATTGCGTCCGACATTCTCCGAAAACTCACCCTTTAAGAAACTCGGCGCGGACGTTGCAAACTCAACGACTTCGATACCGCGAGTGACTTCGCCCATGGCATCCGCATGTGTCTTGCCATGCTCGGCCGAGATGGCCCGTGCCAATTCTTCTTGACGGTCCCAAAGAATCGTCTTGAACTTATCCAGCACGCGAGCGCGAGATAGCGGAGTTGTCTTCGCCCATGCCGGCCAAGCAGCTTTGGCAGCCGCAACGGCACTGGCAACGTCTTCGCGGCTAGCCAACGGTAGCGTTTTTTCACTCGTTCCGGTCGCAGGATCGAAAATTGGCTGCGTTCGCTTAGACGTCCCGTTCGCAGGACCGCCGTTGATGTAATGCGTTAGTTGATTCATAGATTGTTTTTTGATGATGATGTGAGCCGCTGGCCGTAAGGCCTCGGGCCCAAGCTCAATGCCCGGCCGCTTACGCGCCACGGCTCACGTTCGTGTCATTGCTCCTTCGACCAGCGCCACCAGTGTTCGGTAACCTCCCGAAAATTGATCCACTGTAACTTTCGTCGCTTCAAATTCTGCAAACTCGTCCACCGTCAATCCATCAGGTTGAAAAACCTTGTCGTACTCGGGAAAGACGCTTCTCAGTTCAGCAACTCTCGATTCGTCGATCGGGGCCAACACTGTCTCGCTGATCTTGCAATCTGCGAACTGAAACTCTTTCCACCAGCGATACGGGATGGACTGCAATACGTTGCGGCCAATGATCTGTGACCATTGCCACTCGTGTCGGTAGGCGGCAGCCAGCAAAGTGGATTTGAAACCCCGTTCTTGGAAGATGCTTGCGGCACGGCGGAACACCCAGACACCCGACATAATCAAAGACGCTTCGTCGATGTCCACCCCGCCTCGGCTCTGCGCCACTCGGCCCAAGTAGTCGCCGACTCGTCCGACCATGATGGTGACGTACGGGTGCATTGTGTTGGGATCATTCCCGCTAGCTTGGAACCTCTGCAAACCTCGCTCGATCGCTTCGGCTGCTGCTACTGCCTGCGCAACGGAGAAAGAAACCGTTGTGTTGACGGAAATACCTGCTGCGATCAACCGCTCAGCTGTTTCCAACCCGGGACGAGTCGACGGAACTTTGATCGCTATGTTCGGCGCGATGGAAGCTAACTCAACCGCCTGCTGGTACATCCTCTCGGCATCGTCACAAAGTTCCGGGTTCACCTGAAGCGACAGAAAACCCTTCGCGCGGTCGCTCGCTTCATAAACCGGCCTCAATACCTCAGCCGCTTGCCGCCCCATTTCTGAAATGAGTCGCCAAGTGATTTGTTCAGCATTCTCACCGGCATGCTTCGACGCAATTTCCTTGACGACTGGCAACCAGCGTTCTTTGTTCGACGAGACGACTGATTCAACGATCACTGGATTCGACGTCGCGCCGGATGCACCCTGCGATACCGCGTCCGCGAGATGCTCCGGGTCGCAGGAATCGTTCCACCACTCAGCGCCCAACTGCGTCATGGCCTTCAATTTGTCTTTGCTTTCGGTCACTTTTTCATTCCTCAAATCACTCTTTTGATTCTGTAAATCGCAAATTTGTGAGCCGCGACGCGTAAGCGGCCGGGCTTGTACGCTTGGTATTCACTGCCTGGGTTTCGCTAATTGCCCGGTGCCTTACGGCCCACGGCTCGCTTTTGGGATCGGTATTCAAACTCCGCTGTAGGCATTGAATCCACCGTCAACAGGAATCGTTGTACCCGTCACAAATTTCGATCCGTCGGACAACAGGTAAAGAAGCGTTCCAAGTAATTCTTCGGGATCACCAAAACGTCCCATCGGTGTATTGGCCAGCACCCTCTTGTAGCGAGGTGTCATGTTGCCGTCGCTGTCATAGGCCAGGTATTTCAACTGCTCGGTGAGAAAGAAACCCGGCGCGATCGCGTTGACGCGAACATTGGTGGGAGCCAAATGAACGGCCAGCCACTCGGTAAAGTTGGTCACCGCACTCTTTCCAGCTGAGTACGCCGGGATTCGCGTGAGTGGCCGAAAAGCGTTCATCGATGAAATGTTGACAATCGCCCCGCCACCTCGCTGACAAAGTCGCTGCCCCATCACGCTGCATGGCAACACTGTGCCGAGCAAATTGAGGTCGATGGTTTGCCGGAAGGCGTCCATGTCGATTTCAAAAAACGACTCAGGCAAATTCGATAGATCGGGCGATAGTTTTTCAGCCGTGGATGTCGCTGCGGGATTGTTGCCACCGGCACAATTGATCAGAAACGCGAGTGATCCAAGGCGATCAGCGATATCTTGATCTGCATTGATAACGGATTCCTTAATCAGGACATCGCACTGAACACCGATAGCACGACTGCCAACTTGCTGAGCCGCGTCGATCGCTTTTTGCTCGTCCAAGTCCAGGATCGCTACTTTGACACCTGCCTTGGCAAGCCCGGCAGCGAACGCAGTCCCAATCACGCCACCGCCTCCGGTGATTGCTGCAACTTGGCCGTCGAGTCCAGTGAAGTTCATGTGCAAAGTTATCTTTGAAAGTCGTTATTGGGTCGTTTCGACACAAAACTCGATTCACTCACCGCTGAGTGAGGTCGGACGCAGTGACGGAGTTTTGTGAGCCGGACTCTGTCATCCGAATTCTCTAAGCTGGCCTTCCGTCTTAGTAGCGGAGGTATATTCTGCAATCTGCCTCCAAAAATTTCTTTTCGAGGCAGATATTCAAATTGTAGCCGCTAACAAGGTAGACAATCGCCGATTCGGACAGACGCATGCCGACAGAACTTGAATTCGCTGACCAATACGCTCGCTGCGAAAATGAAGTGCAACGCTTCATCTCGTCACTGGTGCCACATCGCCCCGACGCAGAAGAGTTAATGCAGGAGACCGCGCGCATTCTGTGGGTGAAGTACTTTGAAAGTGAATCGCCGATACGATCGTTTAAGGCTTGGGCATGCCAAATCGCTTTCTATGAAGTTCTGACCTACCGAAAAACGAAAAACCGTGAGCGTCTGATTTTTTCACAAGACGTCGTCGAGCAGCTTGCCGAAGTGCGGCAGAATCGAGACGAAGTACTGACACATCGTCGTGCCGCATTGGGAAAATGCCTGAAGGAGTTGGAGTGGGCTGACATCGAATTGCTACAAACCAGGTATGGAATCGCGGGAAACGAAGCGACTGAACGCGTGAGCACCGATACAAAACAGCCAATCACCAATGCGATGAGCAAGCGACTACAGCGAGTGAGAAGACTGTTGCTGCACTGCGTCGAGCGAAGAGTATTGGAGGCGACGTCCTGATGAATCAATCTGAATTGACAGACCTATTCACTGCGGTCCATGACCAAAACGCGACTGAAGAAGAAACCCAAAAGCTGGACCAGTGGTTACGAGATAATCCCGACAGACAACGTCAGTACATTGACTTCATCGACACGATGCAGGAGATCGAACACCGTGTCGGAAAACTAACGCAAAGCGATGTTCACAAATCCTCGCTCCATACCAAACCGGCGTTTCTTGTTACCGAGTGGCTACGCTCGTCTCGTTTTATTCACATTGCGTTGGCGGCGTCTTTGCTGGCGATACTGGGCACTGCGTTTTGGATTGTGAACACAACATCCGACGCTTTAGTCGCGTCGGCTGGTCACGAGCCGCGAGTTCAAGGAATCGTCACGGCATCCGAAAATGGCGAAGCGCATTTTGGCGACCGAGTCCTGCAACCGGGAAGTGCTTTTGGAAGCGGCTTGCTCAAACTAAATCTAGGCAAGATCAAAATCCGGCTCGAATCCGGTGTCGAACTTTCGCTGGCTGCTCCTGCGGAAATCGACGTGCTCGACTCACAACAAATCGAGCTGCTTTCAGGTGCGATCACCGCAGACGTTCCCGATGCAGTGATCGGATTCACCATGAAGATGCCTGGTCTGAACGTTGTAGACCTGGGAACCAAGTTTGGCGTCAACCTACCGCTCGGCGGACAGCCGCAGGTTCACGTTTTTGACGGCGTCGTTGATGCGGAAGTCAAAGGTAGTAACAAGCAGACAGTGCGATTGACGGACAAACAAACGATTCTGTTTGACGGGAAGCAAGTTGCGAAAACCGATTTTGACGCAGCACTATTCGTCCAGCCAAGCGAGCGGTTGCGATCGGACCCCGTCACTTCGGGTGACGTTCGCTTTCTGCACACGCCACCCAAATCGGTTGAGCTTGGTGAGTTTGAGCATGACCTGATTCTTTGTTTTCGAGAACTTGGCAAGTCGATTGAAGTTGCTGAGGATCTGGTCGTAAGCATTGACGATCCGGGTCACTACCATGTCTATCCCCGCTGGCAAGATTTGGGTGAAATCCGCTCGGGGACGAAGGTCAACAGCTATTTTGTGCACCTTGATTCAATCAGCACTGAGAAACAGCCGCGGCACGGCTCCCTCACTTTCGATCGACCTATTCTCGGCGTTGTGTTCTCGCGAAAATTGCTTACCGAGTACGACAAAGTCTTCGGTGACCCTAGTACCGTTTACGCAAGCGACAGACCGAACGCCAAATTGCCAACGACCTTAGAGAATGAATCCGTCACACTCTCGGCGGATCGTCGAACCATAAGCTTTCGCTGGTTCATTAGGCAGCTCAGCGACCAAGTACGCATACTGGTTGCCGCAGAAGGCGAATAGTCTCACTAGCCCACTCTCTTCCCAGGGAAAGTCCGTTGCCAAACACGAAATCGATTACCGTCTTTCTCGCTTTGACGTTGCTCATCGTTGACTCAGCCTTCGCTGCCCAGCCGCCACAGCTATTGTTTGCTGATGATTTTGAACGCCAAGAATCTCAGGAGACCAAAGACGAGTTAGGCAACGGCTGGGGCACCAATAGCGAGAACCGCGCCGGAGGAAACAAACAAGTTGATCTTGGCGACGGCATCTTGCACGTGTTCAAACACAAAACTGCCGACCACAACGTGTCGATTACGCATGAGGCTGCCTACAAAGACTGCCGTGTGGAATTGCGATTCCGTTTGGATCATGAGGGCGACGATTTGGGAATCGACTTTGCCGACATGGATTTCCCAGGAGTGCATGCGGGGCATATTTGCAAAGTCTTCTTTCGCCCCAGTGAAATCGAAATGCTCGATTTCAAGTTCGGACGCATGAACAAGGCATACAAAGACGCTGCAAAGGCCGGAACCGCATCGAAACAACAAAAAGCTGACCTGAAAAACTTTCAGAAGAAAATTGACCATGTGATCGAACTGAATAAGTGGCACGACCTTTCTGTCACGATCATCGGTGACACGATGGCTGTTGAATTGGACGGGGCAAAAGTCGGTGCTTTCTCATCACCGGGCATGGATCACCCTGACAAAGACATGATTCGTTTTTCGGCCCGACGCGAAGTCCGTCTCGATGATTTGAAGATGTACGCACTCGACCCAATGAAAGGACCGAGTGCACGTGCGGGCAACAAACCAATGGCCGATCAACCAACCGTCAAACACCTATTCGTTGCGAAATTGTTGTTGAGAAAATTCGACAGTGTTGATTTGACAGGCGAACAACTGGCCGCATTCAATCGGCTCAGCGAAGATCTGAGAACCATGATTGACAGAAAGCGCGACGCGGTTGGCATCACAGCCGAAACGATTAAGAAGCGTGACGAGGTCTACTCGAAGATGAAAAAGTCCGAACCGAAAGATGACGCGTTCTGGAATCTGCTACAGGAGAAGGCCGGTATCACCGCCGCACAACGTGATGTGTTTCGCGAAACGATGGAGCACTACAAAACGTTTCGCGCCAGGGCCATGAACCTCTTAACCGAAGAACAAAGAAAGCGGCTTCCCAAGGGGAAAAAGGCTGCGTCGAAGTGATTTGTGGCGCGTAAGAGTTTACCGATCTGGTGAGCCGTGACGCGTCAGCGGCCGGGCCCACCGCAATGCCCGTGGCCTTACGGCCAGCGGCTCACGTTAACGAACCGCACTTCTGATCCAATACTGAAACAGAGAATCCAAATGTCGCCAACACTCTTCCTCACTTGTTTCGGCATCTACGTGGTCGCGATCACGAGTTTTGGGGCTTGGATTTCTCGACGAAACCAATCCGGCGACGAGTTCCTGCTGGGTGGACGCAGTTTGCCGTTTTATCTGACTTTGGGAACGACCATCGCGACCATTGTGGGCACGGGATCATCGATGGGGTCCGTGGGAAAGGCATACTCGGCTGGTTGGATGGGCTCCTTCTTTGGTTTGGGTTCCTTCATCGGTGTGATTCTGACGGCCGTGCTCTTCGGATCCGTGCGTCGTCACAATTTCATGACGATGGCCGAAGAATTGTCGTCGTATGTCGGCGGAAGTCGTGTGGTTAGCGGCTTAGTTGCGATCTTCACTTACCTCGCCTGTGTCGGTTGGTTGGGGGCTCACATCTTGGGTGGCGGTCGCTATTTGCAATACGTCACCCACATCAACATGAACCTTGCGCTCGTATGCATTGCCCTTGGCTTTGCAGTCTATTCAGCCATCGGTGGTTATCGCGCCGTCGTCTGGACCGATACGATCCAAGCGGTGGTTCTCTTCGCCGGATTCTCCTGCACCGCATTTTTTGCTTTTCGGTCGATTGGTGGCTTTGCAGGTCTGCGGGAAACGCACGCGGCGCTCTCGCAAACGGCGGCTGAATCAACGGGGCCGTCCTTTCTGCCGGGACTCTCGCTGATTGTTGCGATCACTGTCAGCATTCTTGCGACGCCATCTTTCCGTCAACGAATCTACTCAGGAAATTCTGTCGGCGAGATCAAGAAAGCGTTTTTCTGCTCGGCATTCCTGGCCATCGGGTTTGCACTGCTTCCGTCGATCGTCGGAATGGCGGCTTACAAACACAATAGTGGCCTAGACGACTCCGACCTCGCGTTTCCTTACATGGCAACGCAAATGCTGCCGCTTGCACTAGGAATTCTGACGTTGCTGGCAGGGCTCTCAGCGACCATGTCTAGCGCCAGTTCGGATGCCATCGCGGGCGTCACGATCGTTGTGCGCGACCTTTACGAAATGGTCTTTGGTCGCGTTCCCAATGCTGACCGAGTCGTCTTTCTATCCAGAGTGGCATTGGGTGTTACAACGGGATTGGCGTTGATAATGGCATTTTCAGCCGACAGCATTCTTGGTTACATCAAAGAGATGATTTCCCTATTCGTGACGGGAATGTGCGTTTGTGCCGTATTGGGAAGACTCTGGCCTCGCTACAACGCAGTCGGTGCGATCGCTTCGCTCGTTGGTGCCTTCACGACGGCACTGACGTTTCAGTTTCAACCCACGTGGGCAGAGTACTGGGGTGGATCAGTGATCCCAGCGTTGGTCGTCGCAACCTTGCTTGGTGTCGCACTATCGCTCGTGACTCCGGCAGACAAACTCTCTCAGCAGGAAGTCGTCGAAATATTGAATCGCCGACGCGAGGCAATGAGCAGCGAGCAAGTTGGATAACTCCCTAACGCCAAGCGTTTCGAATGACACGTAGAAAATTGCCATGGCAAATTCCTTCAAGGTCGTTGTCGCTGTATCCGCGTTTACGCAAGATTGCCACAAACTTTCCCATGTCCGCAATCGTATCGAGGTCCGCGGGCGTCTGTTCGGTTCCAAATCCACCATCCAAATCTGAACCGATACCTGTGTGTCGTGATGTACCCAAAAGTTGGCATACGTGATCGACGTGATTGGCAAGCGCGTCCATGTCTGCGCCTGGCAAGATTGAGTGATTGCTGACGCCGCGGATCCAGTTTGGCACGCCCATCCAAATGTCAAACGCGACACCGATCACAGCATCTCGCTGGGCCAGTGCTTTGATCTGGTCATCTGCCAGTTGTCGCGGATCATCAACCATGGCGCGACAATTGTGATGGCTGGCCCAAATCGATCCCTCGTAGCAGTCGAGCGAATCCCAAAACGTTTCATCACAGAGATGAGTGACGTCCAGAATCATGTTCAGCTGGCTCATCTCGGCAAGCAGTGACTTTCCAAGACTCGAAAGCGGTCCACTTTGATCGTGCCCCAGTGCATACCGACCGATGCCGTAGTGCGCTGGCCCGAGCGCACGAAGTCCTTGCTCATGCATCCGTGGCAAATCTGCAAGATCACGGATTGAGTCGGCTCCCTCGAGACTCAACACATATCCGATGGGCGTCTCGTCAGGGTTTTCGTGCCACTGAGCAAGATGGTCGTCCAGCATTGCTGCATCCCGAATGCACCTTAGCTGGCCATCCTCCTCCATTGCCTGGTACCAGGCTAACTGCCCCTGCGCCATGGCTCGCGCTTGCTCGGGTGAATTCCAACCGCCAGCTGGACTGGGCGGCTTCATGCATCCGGCCAACAACGTGGCAACGCAGAGTCCGATCCCCGATTTTCGCATTTCCGGAAAGGAAACCGTCGCTCGCTCTCGACCCGGCAAGTCGCGCATCTCTCTTTCTGCAAGACGCAACTGATCGATCGGCAAACGCAGATCACGGTTATACGCCAATGCGTTGAAACTAAGGTCCAGATGGGCGTCGAAGATAAACATAGAGTGCCTGACAAGAATCAACGTGCAAAGGAGATCGCAGCGCCGGCTACTGAAGATCCGCGATTAGCTGTTTCGATTTCGCGGCATTCCAGTTCTCCGGCTGGGTCACGGCGATCCAAGCATCAAGGTAGTTTGCTGGTGCGTAGTTGTGCCCATATCCAACAGGAACACTCGTCGCCATGGGCAAGTCAAATGCGATCTGCAAAAACGTCACGATGGGATACCACTTCAGATAGGGTGACACATCGGGACCCCGCTCGTCCAACCATGAAGGTCTTTTCCAAAGTAAATCAGTTGAAAAGAAGACCATCGGATCGCTGGCATATTGGATATAGACATTTCGGATCTTCCCCCATTCTTGGCCAGTATTCAGTGCATTGCTTTGCGAAGTGAAACGCACCATTCTTCCGTCGTCAAACGTAGGCAGCCAACTCGGCGAGCCCTCATCACGCGATTGGGTAATCGCTGACCACTGACTACTAGGAAACGGGGGACCACTCCAGACAGCGCCCTGAATAGGATCTTCGAACACCTTGTAGATACTCGCAGAGACCTCTGATCCCAAAGCACCAAGGCTCAGTCCGTGCAAATAAAGTCTGGGTCGCGTGTCAGCAGGAAGTGTCGTCCAGTATCCGTAGACCGCATCGAAAAGCTCCCGGGCGGAACGAATCGAACGCTGAGGATCCACCATGATCGTTAGCCAGCTTGGCAGATACGAGTACTGCATGCTAACGATCGCAGTATCGCCACCATGGAGATACTCGATCGTGTCAACTCCGCCTGGATCCAACCAACCTGTGCCGGTCGGTGTCGCAATCACCAAAACGGACCGATCAAACGCGCCAACGCGTTGGAGTTCTTCGAGAGCAAGTTGAGCGCGATCTTGTTTTTCCTCTCGCGTGCGCATTCCGACATAAACACGAATCGGCTGCATTGCGTCTTCGCCATGGTAGGCCTGTATCTGTCGGCGCGTGGGGCCTTGGACCAAGAACTCTTTTCCACGACGACCGATCGAATTCCATGCAATGGAAGACTCGAAACTACCGCATGCGGCCTCGTCCGTAGGCTGCTCAATTCCGTCTGCAATCAATCCATCTGCGTGCGAAAAAAAGACATCGGCCGCGTTCAACAAACCACGAGCGACAATTCCGTTTCCAAGAAAAAGAATGGCAAAAACAACGATTGTGGCGGCTAAGACCATCGCTACTCGTCTTGGCAAGAACCGATGCAGTTTTCTTGCTAAAAACGCACCGCACTTCAACACCAACCGAGAAACGCCCACCAACATCGCTGCGAAAGCAAACGCGATGAGTGCTGTGCGGATCGGGTAGGCACTCTCCAGCGTGGGCATGCCCATCAGTTCACGAATCGAGTTCTGCCAAAAAGTCATCTGTCTGAGGCAAATGACCAGCACGATCACCGCTGCGACCGCGGTGAATCGCTTCGCCACAAGTTGTATTTGCTCGCCTGGAACACGAAGCTCCAGGAAGTGATAGAGCCCGATTGCCGCGATCCCGACTCCGTAGCCCACTGCCAAGGCAAACCCAGACAGTAGCCCCTGAACAATGAAATTTCGAGGAAGCAACGAAGGAGTTACTGAGGCCGAGAAAAACAACGTGGCAAAAACGAGTCCAACGAACGAAAACGTCCGGGCGTATCGTCTCGCCCTATGCCATGCCTGCGGTCCAATTCCCACACGCTGTTCGCTAATAGGTTCGCTTGTCAGTTGTTCAGCACTCAAGGAATTACAAAGTCTGCAAGTAATTTGGTGTCAGCCAAGATAGAATACGGCGACCAACGCAAAGCAAATTTGTGAGGCAAGTTCGCGCGGCTGTCGCATCCCAACTTCCAATGACAAGACAACGATGAAACGTGATTCCGCATTAATACGAACAATCGCGACAACGCTTATCCTATCGATAGCGGGCTGTCAGCAGAATGATGAGGGGCAAGTTGCTCCAAAAAAACCGAGGCCCGTCGAGGTACGATTATTGGAAAAGACCGGTCCTCCGGACGCTTCACTGGTTTCTGCCACCGTTGGCTCCTGGAAAACCGAACAAATCGGATTCGAGGTCGATGGGCGCATTGAGTGGGTCGCCGAACCGAACACGGAAATCGAAGGCCGTGTGAAGGACGGCGAGGGTGAGACGATTGTGCAGGGCACGCGTATCGCGCGAATTGACGACGAGAGATACCAACTGCGAGTAAAAACCGCTCAGGCAAAAATCGTCCAAGCCCAGCAACGAATCGCCGCTGCAAAAATTGAGATCGACAAAACCATTCCCGCGCAAATCCGATCGGCGGAGGCCGAGGAAAAGATGACCGGATCTGCCTTGGATCGCAGCAAGCAACTCAAACGCCAAAACGCGACTTCACAATCCGATTTGGATGCCGATTCGGCCCGGTACGAAACAGCGCTTGCCAACTTGGATCAACTCGACGCAACGCTAAAAGCCAAAGAGGCGGACTTGCAATCGCTAAAGTCACAGCAACTCGAAGCGGAGCAGTCATTACAAGACGCTGAACGGGACTTGGAGAATTGCACGCTCTATTCTTCGTTTCGCGGGCAAATTGCCAGCACCGCGGTTGTCCCCGGAAGTGTTGTGTCAGCCGGTCAGGAAGTTGTCACGATTCAGATGATGAATCCTATTAAGGTTGAAGTCGAAGTTTCAGCGGAAGACTCTCGCCGGCTTCGTAATCGCGAACGGATTCCAGTGACCGTCGCTCGCTCCGACGGAAGCTCTCAGATATTGGACGGATTTCTTTATTTGATAGATCCGATTGCTGACGCATCGATGCGTACTTACACGTTGACGTTGTTGTTGATGAATGAGAAAGAGTCGGACGTGGATGTCTCAGCCGAAGTTGCGACAACCGATCAAACGTGGCGGTTGGACTTTGATTTCTTGCCCGGACGCGAAGAGGGCATGTATTTCATCGATGAAAAGGCCATCCTGACCGATGACTCTGGTTCGTACTTATGGAAGATCGAAAATGCCGAAGTCGAACAGCCGATGCCAACCGATCGCATGCTGAAGGTCAGTAAGCTGCCGGTGGAACTTGGGCCCGCGAAAATTCCGTTTTTGGGAAACTGGGTGTTTCAACAGATTACGTTTGACGAGGCCAATTTTGATCCCAAACGCAATTTGGTCACCAGCAAACTGAGGGTGCAAAGCGGTGATCCAGAGTCATGGAACGGCGACACGGTTTTGCTTACTAGCGAAGATCAGTGGAAACTACGGCCAGGTGATGTTGTACGAGTCGACCTTTCCAACGAAGACACGGGTGTCGGATACTTCGTACCGATGGATACGATTGTTCGCCAAGGTGACCGTTCATTCCTGATTGTCGTTGACGACTCTTCGGAGAATCCAACGGTCAGGCGGCAAGAAATTCAAGTTGTCACATCGGATGAGAATCTCGCCAGTTCCTCGATCCGTCAAGTCAAGCCAATCGACGGCGCTGATCTGGATGCCGTTCGCTACGTTTCACGAGGTGCTCACTATCTTCGCGATGGCGAGCGTGTGAAATTGGTTTCGCCGTTGGGAGCCTCCCAATGAATCTTGCTGAACTTTCCATGCGATACCGGCCGGTTGTCCTGACACTGGTGGTTTTGCTTTTCGTTTGGGGCCTGGTCACGTTCTTCACGATGCCACGTCGCGAAGATCCTGAGTTCACGATTCGTACATGCGTCGTGTCGACTCGATGGCCTGGAACGTCAACCGTCAAAGTCGAAGAGCTCGTTACCGACAAGCTGGAGGAATCCCTTGACGGGATCGAGGAAGTCAAACATCTTCGCAGCACCACCACGAACGGATTGTCGGTGATCTATGTCGATTTGAATGATGACATTGCTCCCCGTGACATTCAAAATGTGTGGGACAAAGTTCGTGCGAAAGTTTCGATCGTCGAAATGCCCGCGGACAATATTCGTCCCATCGTTAATGATGAGTTTGGCGACACAGCCGTCCTAGTCTTGGGTATCTACCAACAGCCGCTTGAAGGCAAAACCGAAGTCGATGAAGCCTATCGGTACTCGCCACGTGAATTGGAGGAGTACGCGGACGAGGTTCGTGATGTGATGCGGTTGCTTCCCGGTGTGGCGAAGGTCGAAAAGTACGGCGTCAATGATGAAGCGATCTACATCGAAACGGACTTGGGCACGTGGTCGCAACTCACGGTTACGACCGACTCGCTAAAGGAGCTGGTGGACAATCGCAACACGCTCTCACCCGGCGGCAGCATTGACACGGAACAAGGAAAGTTCTCCGTCCGACCCGGTGGGGAGTTTAACGCCGTCAACGAGATTCGCTCGGTCAACGTTGCGGCAGTTCAGAACGCCGGTTCTGTAAATCGGGTTGGACTGACAGATCTGGGACTGACTGTCAAACGTGGTTACGTGGATCCACGACAAGTGGAATGTCGCTTTTCGGACGCCGATGGATCGTACCCCGCCGTCATGCTGGGTGTCACGATGAGATCTGGCTCCAACATTGTTGACGTGTGTACCACCTGCATGTCCCGCCTGCACCAGATGACGGATGTCGAGCAGGCGTTGCCTCGCGATCTCGCCGTCACGCCGGTTTCAAACCAAGCGGACAATGTGACCAAGAAGGTTGACGATGTGATTAGCAACGTGATCTCGGCGATCATCATCGTTGTGATCGTGGTCTTGTTGTTCGTCGGGCTGCGTACGTCATTGGTCATGGCCGCCAACATTCCGATTGTCGTGCTTGGATCAGTCGGCATCATTTCGATATTTGGTGTTCAGATCGAACAGATTTCGCTCGCTTCGATCATCATTGCGCTTGGCCTGTTGGTCGATAACGCCGTGCAAGTATGCGATCAAACCCGCACAAACTGCCTGGCGGGGATGTCGCCAAGAGATGCGGCTGTCGAAGGCGCCAATACGCTGATGTTTCCGATGCTTTCGGGAACACTCACAACCGTCGCCGCATTCCTGCCGATGTTGTTTGCTCTTTCGGGTGGCGGAGCAGAGTACGTCTACAGTTTACCCGTCACACTCTCAACGACTCTGCTGCTGAGTTGGTTTCTGGCAATGACCGTCTGCGTCGTCTTTGCGGCGGCCTTCATTCGAGCCCCAAAAGATCCCAGTGCACCCTCCGCACCACTGCCCTGGGTCGGGCGTAAGCTTGGCAACTTAGTAAGCCGAGTAACACGACGCCTACGAAAAGGCGGGAAAGAGACCGCCGATGCGGATCGAGCCACCAAACCAGACAACAACAATATTTTCCTGCGTCTCTATGGCTTGGCCGCAACCGTCGCACTGAAGACGAAATGGATCACGGTGGCCATCGCGATCGCGGTGCTGATGGGTGTGCTGCAATTGCCGGTCAGCAGTGAGTTCTTCCCGCAAGACCGCCGCGATCAGTTCTTCGTGAACGTTCTCCTGCCAGAGACGTCAACAATTCAGCAAACCAACGAAGAGGTCCGCAAGGTCGAAAACGCCATTCGCAAACTGAGTTCGACAACGCTTGCAGATGGGAGCGTCGTGGAGCGTCTTCGCAGCATGCGCAGCATGATCGGACAAGGTGGTTCGCGATGGGCATTGGGCATCGATCCTCCCGCCCCCAGTTCCAGCGTTGCCGAAATTCTGGTTCGAACGACCAGCGGAGACTTAACGGTCGATTTCATTCGCGACATCCGTGAAGCGACCGCCAACGGAAATCTCGATCGTGGCATCCTGCCGATCACCGGCGCTCGTGTCGTTCCAAAGAAACTATCGCTCGGACCTCCTGCTGCTCCCGTTGAACTTCGAGTGACTGGGGACGGCTTTGCGGACATCGAACAAGTTCGCAAAATCGCTGACCAAGTCAAAGACATCATTCACGATCAGCCCAGCACTTGGGACGTCGCGGACTCCTGGGGAATCGATGGATTCGAAATCACGGTGGATGTCGATGAGGACAAAGCCAACCTGGCGGGTGTCACCAACGTCAATGTCGCCAACACACTCAATTCCTACTTCTCCGGTCAACAGCTTTCGACGTTTCGCGAGGGTGATCATGTTGTGCCCGTCTACTTCCGACTACGCGAAGAAGATCGTCATGACTTGGCTGGGTTAGATGCGGCCTGGGTTGAAGGGCGAAACGGAAAGTTGCCGCTTAACTCGATCGCCGAAACCACGCCCACCTGGCAACCCGCAAAAATTGAACGCCGTGATCTAAATCGCACCATCGAAATCAGCGCGGAAGTCGAAGACGGCGTGTCGGGCAACGACGTCGTCTTGGCTGTGATGAACTCCGATCGAATGGCCACCATCATCGACAATTTGCCACTAGGTTATCGCATCGAGATCGGCGGATCACTCGAAGAAAGTCAAACATCATCAACGCAAATGATGACGTCGTTTGGCATTTCGTTTTTGTGCATCATTTTGATTTTGGTCATTCAATACAACGGATGGTCCAAGACGCTCATCATCCTGACTACTTTGCCACTAGCGTTGATTGGTGCTTGGTTCGGCCTGTGGCTGACCGGAAACGCTCTCGGATTCATGCCTCAACTCGGGTTGCTGTCGCTGTTCGGAATTGTGTTGAACACTGGCATCATTTTCATTGAGTTCGCGGATATCTTGATTGCGGAAAAACGTGATGAATTGGTATCACAGGATTCGGCCGATGGCCCGATTGCTGGTCTATCGAAGCAGCAATTTCGTCGGTGCCTTATTGACGCAGGCAAACAACGCATGCTGCCAATCTTTTTGACGACGGCCACAACGATTGGTGGTTTGATTCCACTTGCGCTATCGGGAGGACCACTCTGGGAAGGCATGGCGTGGTTAATGATCTACGGCTTGATTGTCGCAACCGCACTCACGCTGTTCATCGTGCCAGCACTCTACGCGATCATGGTCGAAACCTTTCGCATCGCACCGATCGCGACAGACTGACGCATCGAATGGTCGAAGACAGAACCCTGGATTCTGTTAAAACGTAGTTGCAGCGAGTGACTCGCCATTTACTTCACTCTCCCTCCGGGAGAGTCGGACGCAGTAGCGGCCGGAGAGGGAAACACGCCAAGCTTACCAACCAGGCTCACGATCTGGATTGGCCCTCTCCTCGCTATGGCTCGACTCTCCCGGAGGGAGAGTGAATAACAAAAACACTGTGGTTGGCAATTTTTTGCGACCAACTGCCTAAGTGACTCGCTGTGAGAGTCCAAAAAGGCCGAGGTGGCGATTCGAGCAACTACTCTTTCGCTGGATGAGTTTCGTGGAAGACCTGCTGGCAGCACGATTGCAAATGGCTTTCACGCTTGGATTTCACATCATCCTGGCGTGTTTTGGTGTTGGACTGCCGGTATTGATGTTGGCGGCGGAGTGGCGATACCTTCGCACTGGCGACGCAATCTACAAAACACTTTGTCAGCGATGGGCAAAAGCGTTCAGCGTCCTATTTGCAGTGGGTGCAGTTTCGGGAACGGTGTTGTCTTTCGAGATGGGTTTGCTGTGGCCCCACTTCATGGGCACGTTCGGCAGCGTGATCAGCCTGCCGTTCACGCTAGAAGGGTTCGCCTTCTTCTTTGAAGCGATTTTTGTTGGCATCTACATTTATGGCTGGGAAAAACTCTCTCCCAAGCAACACTTCTTGTGCGGGTTCCCGATTGCGATTTCAGGGTTCGCGTCGGCCTGGTTCGTTGTCACGGCTAACGCGTGGATGAATTCACCCCAAGGGTTCGAGTTGATCGACGGCGTGGTTGCCAACCCAGATCCGCTAAAGGCGATGTTCAATGCGACCACATGGGCACAAACGACGCACATGATTTTGGCGGCGTATATCGTGGCGGGATTTTCGGTGGCATCCTTTTACGCATGGAGAATTTTCCGCGGCGACAATAGCCGGTACAACCGGATCGCCATGTCGCTCGGGTTGGTTCTCGGTATTATCTGCACGCCTCCACAACTTGCCGCTGGCGACTGGTCAGCGAAGGTGGTAGCAAAGACGCAGCCAATCAAAATGGCTGCGATGGAAGCTCATTTCTACACCGAAAAGGGCGCGTCGCTTTTGATTGGTGGCATTCCCGACATGCAGAAACGGGAGGTGAAGTACGGAATCAAAATCCCCAAGATGCTGTCCTTCCTGGCGTTTGGAAATTTGAATGCGGAAGTCAAAGGGCTAGAGGAATTTCCAGCCGATAAGATTCCGCCCGTTCCCGTCGTGCATTTCGCTTTTCAGTTGATGGTCGGCGCGGGCACACTATTAGCCGTGTTTTCGCTTTGGACCATTGTTCGTTGGTTTCGTGATAGGAATACGTGGCACAGCGGAAGGCTCTTTTTACTCGCCACCGTGACGATGGGGCCGTTGGCGATCCTGGCTCTGGAAACGGGCTGGACCGTCACGGAAGTCGGCAGACAACCTTGGATCGTCTACGGGTTCATGCGAACGAAGGACGCGGTAACCGATGCACCTGGGATGACGGTGGTTCTGATCATCACGCTTGGAATCTACGCCGTTTTGCTCCTTGGTAGCGTTACAGTCCTGCAGTACCTCGCGAAGAAACCGCTCGTTGACGGCGAGGCTGACGAATGAGCATTGAAATCATCATGCTTACAATTCTGAGTGCGGCGCTGGTGCTGTACGCTGTCTTTGGTGGAGCCGATTTCGGCGCTGGCGTGTGGGAATTCAACACTGCACTGCGGGCATCAGAGCGCGAACGCAATCTGCTGTATCACGCCATCGGTCCGGTTTGGGAAACGAATCATGTTTGGCTAATCTTCGTTCTGGTTCT
>CAYUGI010000111.1:0-20372 GCA_964444105.1 uncultured Pirellulaceae bacterium | reverse complement strand
CTGCGTCCGACCCTCCCGCGAGCGGGAGGGTAATGACTTGCGCAACATCAAAACTAGCGTTTCGCGTTAGATATCCTACATCCATACGTTCCTTGGCTTAGCGGTATTGGGCTAGAGCCAATAAACAAACGTGCGCGGTCGGTTTTGTTCGGAGTTCTAGAAAATGGGATTCGGAATTCCTAGCCGTTATCCAAGATCAAACAGTTTGCAGATCTGGGAAGGCTGTTTTCGCATCCAGCAGCCTAGGGCAGTGCGTTGATCGTCCAGTAGATTTCATCCTCGAACGCCTTGCCGTCGGCGTCTTTCAGGCGCACATGCAGGTGCAGTTGATTGACGACACGTAGGTCTGGGGTTTGCAGGACGACTGATCTACCATTGTCTCGCACCGTTGCTTTGTCGATATGAAGTTCCTGGATTTCTTCTTCACCCGTTTCGGGATGAAACATGGGCGAACCATAGTTGCCTGTCCACTTGTAGTTCCACTGCTGGCCTTCAAACGAAACGACGTTCGACGCGACTTCACGGTCCAAGTCGAAATTGAACGACAGTTTCAATCCCTCAGGGGTGACTTGGCAATCGTCAATCATGCGATAGGTTTTTCCCGTATAGCGTACGCGAAACACTCCTTTATCCCGCAGACCAACGCGCCCGCCGCCGTTCCATCCATTGAGTCCAGTGACGTAGACCTGACCGTCGGCTGGATTGACGCGGCCTCGCATGATGCCGGTACTGAAGTCAAGCGACAACCGAGTAACCGCGGCTTGCGCGACGTCGCCTACTTCTTGCAGCATGACGCGAAAGAGATGCCCTTTTCCGAAGCTGGAATGCAACAAGGTTTGTGAAAGGGGGCCCCATCTTGAATCGTCAACCCAAAGTTGACCGCCTGACGAGTTATCCATGTTTTGCGGCAACCAAATGATTGGCTGATCGAACGATACTGGTGGAATCACTTTTTTATGATCGATCCGTCCGCCGTCGGGCGCCCATCGACCCGTCGCTTTCGTCTGGACGTATCCATAAAAACCACCCGGTTTTACCAAGCTGACTTTGGAGGCAGGCATCCAAGAGCCTTGGTTATCGCTGATCGTCAGACGATCATCGGGCAAAATCCCCATCCCATTTGGTGTGCGAAATCCAGTGCAAACAACACTCCGGTGTTTACCGTCGGGCGAGACTTTGATGACCGCACCCGGCAATTGGTAGTCTGTGTACTGTCCTGCCTTGGCGTAGTAAAAGTTGCCCTGCGAATCGGTTTGCAAATCGAAGTTGAAGGCATGGAAGAATGTCGAGACGTCGGTGTCGGCGCTAAAGCTCTCGTAGTAGTCGGCTTCGCCATCGGAATTGAGGTCATGAAGACGCGTCAGCCGGTCTTTGCAGGTCACGTAAATCAGCCCACCGACCACTTTGACTCCGAATGGTTCGTACAGGCCCGCAGCGAAACGTTTCCAGCTTAAGTCCATGAGGTCATCATCGACGCCGGAGACGATCCAAATGTCACCGCCAACGGTTGCGACGACAAGTCGTCCATCGGGAAAAAAGTCAACGGCTGACGTTCGAAACCAGGTGTTCCAGGGAGTCGATTCGGGAATGGAAATCGTATCGACGGCATAGCCGCCTTGTTGAAAACCACGGTATCCCTGTGTTTTCAAGGGTTCGTTCCACCGCAATTCGCCACCCTGTGTCATCGTGGACGGATCAATCCCGGACGACTCCGTGTCGATCAGATCCTTAAGGTCCTCTTCGCTGTCACCCGCGAGGCAAACTACTTCAATCCGGCGCGATTCCTGGTCCGCTGGGATTTGCAAGACCAGCCCATATTCATTGTCGATTTTCCAAGTGAGCCCTTCGCTATCGCCGAACACTCGGGCACTGGCGAAGGAGCCAAGAACGTCATCGTCGCGTTCTCCACTGATGGCGATGCTACCGCTGGCTGCGTCCGTTTCCGTGTTCGGCTTGTCTATCGCGATGATTCGCTGATAGCGGGGCGCCCCAGGATCAACGACAGGTTTCGCGACCGCGAACACCAGTTTTTGACCAGCACCGATCTGCAAGACGTGTCGTACCGCGCCAGGTCGGTTCGCTTTTTGTTTTCGTGTCGCGTCCTCTTCCATTGCCGTTGGGAGATGCAATACGCGTCGTTCGTCGATCCGGTAGCTCAGCAGTAGCTGATCGCCAAAAAGATAGTGACCGTCATATTGCAGCCAGTTTTTGGGCAGCGGTCCACGAGGAAGCAATCCATCCCGCGAATAGTCCAACGTACCGTCATGCCCCCACTGCCATCCGCTCAGATTGTCAATCAAGTCGCCATCGATCTGCGCGTAACCCTCGCCACGAAGACGTTGGTGCTGGGTTTGGTTCAAATCCAAGAAGCCGTCTTGCCAAACGCCGACCTGATCCATCGTGTGCAAGTCAAAGCCGATTGAAGCGCCCCTTAGTTTTACCGACAGGGCGCTCTGGACGTCACGGCCGATTTGCGATGCAAGCGCGGGACCATAGTCACGCGGCGGCGAAGGTTTGAAATTTCCACGGTCGGTACCTTTGGGCAATGATCCCAAGTATTCCTGATCGACTGTTACGAAATCCGGGTTTGTGTCTTTCATGAATCGGTCGCGTATGTAGTAAACGACTTGATATCGCTCCATCGGAGTAAGGTGTCTTGCCGGTCCCATCAGTCCGTTTCCGCTGGAAAGCGTTGTGAACATACTGTGCGGGTCTGCTCCAAACTTCAGCTTCTGCTTGCCGAATGCGCGTGCTGTCGCCAGTGAGGGAGTATTGCCATCTTTGCCGTGGCAGTTGACGCAGTGCTCTTGATAAATTTTTTGGCCCGCTTTGAAATCTCGTGGCGATTTCAGGTTCGTCCAGATCCCGGCATGATCGATATCTTTCGTGTCATCCATTCCAGCCAATTGCTTCGGTGATGGCATCAGTTCATTTGCACGGGACTGTCCACCACGTTTGATCTCTAACAAGTAGCTGACCAAATCCAAGAAATTGCGATCGGTCTGCAGCGTTGAGACCAACCCGCTGGGCATCATCGAGACGTTTTCAGTCGTACGTGATTCGATGACGTTCTTGTCGATTTTGATTTCCGATTGCAAATCCCTCGCATCACGCAGGGCCAAATACTCATTGTCTTCGCGCACCAACATCCCTCGCACCACCTTGCCGTCATCGGTCAACACACGAATCGTCTCGAAGCCTTTCCGAATGCGTCGGGATGGAAACAGCAGTGCCTCGACAATCGTGCCATCCGAGACGGCTTCGTCGTACTCAACCAAGCTTGGACCCAACGGCGCAGCCTCGCCCTGGCCCCGATGACAGCTGATGCAGGCCGCCGCCGACGTGTGAAAAAGCAAAGCCCCACGACTTGGGTCTCCTCGCTTGGTGGCTTCTGTCGCTAGAACGTTGGGGTCAACCGATTTCAGAGTTTGCTCAAAGCCCTGCGATGCTTGGCCGGAGACATTCTGATTCGTGCTGTCTTGGCCCAGGGCATTAGATGTCTGGGCGTTAGATGTCTGGGCGTTGGAGGTCTGGGCGTTGGAGGTCTGGGCGTTGGAGGTCTGGGCGTTGGATGTCTGGGCGGCGAAGTGAACCAGCTGGATCGTTCCCACGAACACAAGGGAAAGTGGCAGGTGCGTTTTAAGATTCAAGGAAATGCTCGGCGAAAAGGAGAGACTTCGGGCATCGCCACTATACCGTTTCAAGAGCGACAGCGATCTTTCGCTCCTTGCCCAGGCGACAGTTGCGTTTGCGTGGCTTAAGATCCTGCCGTAATCGAACAACCACTTTTTCCTGAGAGAAGAATCTGATGAGTGAACGAATTGTGATGCGAACTGGTGAGAGCCTTGTCGCTGGTGGTCCTCCCTTTACAGCCGCAGAGCCGGAAGTTGTGATCGGTGAACTGGACGGTCCCGTCGGAACTGCGATCGCGACGTTGACAGGTGATCAAACCGCGGGCCACTCAAAAGTCTTTGCCATTTTGAACACGGATGTCCAGGTGCGTCCGGTCACATTGATGGTCAGTAAAGTGACGGTCAAAAGCAGCCGCTACACGAACATTTTGATGGGAACGGTCCAGGCTGCGATCGCCAATGGAGTATTGGATGCCGTGCGTGCGGGTGACCTGCCGAAGGAGAAAGCCAACGATCTGGGAATCATCTGCAGCGTTTGGTTAAACCCAGGCGTAATCGAGGAAGACAACCTGGATCACAAAGCCTTGTTCGAGATTCACCGAAAGGCGATGTCGCAAGCGATCCACAAAGCGATGAACAACGAGCCGAGCATCGATTGGTTACTGGAAAACCAAGAAAAGATCACGCACAAGTACTACGAACGTGGACTGGCTGGCGAGATTTGATCTCTTAAGCTTCACCGCGAATCAGGTGAGCCCCGTTGGCCGGACGACTCAGGAAACACCAGCATTCAAGCCCCGTGCTTGATTGGTACTGTTGCGAGAGTTGCTGGATGATTGCATTGGCTTGATCACTTTTTACCAATGACACGGTGCATCCGCCAAATCCGCCGCCAGTCATTCTGGATCCGATCATGCCGCCCTCCACGCTGATGCCCCTGGCGATATCGACTAAGACATCCAGCTCCTCGCAGCTGACTTGAAAATCATGACGCAGGGAGTCATGACTTTGGTACATCAGTTGGCCAACGGATTCAAATTCGCCCTGGCGGAAGGATGCAGCCGCATCTGTTGTTCGTTGAATTTCCGACACGACATGGCGTGCTCGCATTGTTTCGGTTTTTGTCATGGCGGGCGACGCATTGGCAACGTCATTCATGGTGACGTCGCGCCAGGTAGACTTGCCAGTTTTTGGAAGAGCATTGTCGCAATCGGATCTTCGCTCCGCGTACTCGCCTCCGGTCAATTCGTGCTTGACGTTGCTGTTGGTGATCAAAAGTGAGATGCCAGACGCATCGAAAGGTACCATTTCACAGGCTTGCGAACGGCAATCGATCAACATGAAATGATCGGTTTCACCAAACACGCTACTGAATTGATCCATGATGCCGCAGGGCACTCCCGCAAAAACATGCTCGGCTTTTTGACACAACAGGGCTTTGTCAAGTTTCGACAAATTTTCGCCTGTCAACGATTCCAGCAATGTCGCAGTGGCAACTTCCAAAGCCGCGCTGCTGGACAATCCGCCGCCTTGAGGAACATTCGAGGTGACGACGGCATCAAACGCAGGAACCTTGACACCTCGATTAGCAAATCCCGCGACGACACCTTCAAGGTACTTGCCCCAGCCTTGTTGCGACGGCGTGGATGATGCCCCCAGCGGTAGCTGGATCGTTTCGTCCATATCGACGCTGTGAACCGTCGCATGGGAAACCGAATCATCTGACGATGGAGTTGCGGCAATTGCGACGTACCGGTCGATCGCCATCGGCAATACGAAGCCATCGTTGTAGTCGATGTGTTCGCCAATCAGATTGACTCGGCCAGGCGCCGCCGCAACGATGGTTGCTTCGCGTTGGAATGTGGACGAGAACGCGTCTAGCAAACGACTTGTCAGTTTTTCCATGGTCTTAAGCATCAGCGGCGAGCGTGATTTCAAGCGGTGTTGAGGGAATTAGGTCGCTTTCAGGCCTGCATAGGCTACCACGCGCGAACACATTTCATATGCCTGTGCAAATACGAGTGCTGACACAGGCACTCACTTCATGGCAACTACTTCAAGGCCGCTGGTGTCATTTCCCAGAATCGGACGGAGCCGTCATTGCCCGCAGAGATAAGCGTTTTGCTGTCGGGCGAAAAATCCAGCGAGAAAGTAAATTCTGCGTTGCCTACGCACTGGATTGTTTTTTCCCAACGGGTTGTGTTCCAAAGCTGAATGATGCCGTCGCCTTGACCAACCGCCAGGGTTGTCCCGTCGGGCGACATTGCGAGCGGCCGTATCCAGCTGTCGTGGGTTAAGGTCTTTTTGCATTTCAGTGTTTTCGTGTCCCAAATTTTCACGGCGCCCGTGTTGTCGGACGCGGCAAATTGTTTGCCGTCGGTCGTGAACTTGATCGACCACACGGTTCCACCGTGTCCCAAAAGCGAAGTCTTAGCTTGTCGGTTCGCAAGATCCCAGACGATCAGTTCGCCTGGGTCACTTCCAAGCCAGTGTCCGCCACCCGTCACCAACCAACGTTCGTCAGGCGATACCGCCGCACAATAAAGTCGCTGAGTGTGGCCCTCGCGCTGATCGGTTTGTTTCCCCGTCGCGACATTCCAAAATTTGATTTTGCCAGGATCATCAGCACTGATCAAAGTCTTGCCGTCGTCTACGAATAGCACCGCAGAGAGTGGCCCGCGATGGCCTTGCAGGATGTGCTGTGTTTCGCCGCTGCCGACCGCAATCAATCGCACTACGTGATCGTCTCCGCCGGTAGCCAGCATCTGGGCGTTCGGTGAAATGGCGGCACAGCGAGTTGTTGGCGGGCCCTTCCAAGAAAAGAGACGTTTCTGTTTACCGATGTCCCATAAAGTAGACGCGTGGTTTTTTCCGGCGATGAAAAGGTGTTTTCCACTGGGCGAATGGGTCGCGACCCACAGCTGGTCTTTCCCCTGGCCACGTAATACTCCGTTGCTTGCAAGTGTGTCCATTGACGAACCGCCAGCGACAAAGGCCCCGGCAACGGAAGGCCAAAACTGCAAGCGACCACCTAGGCCGGCCGTCAACACGCCAAGCTGCCCGGAAATGATCCAGTTCACCGATTGCTCGTGTCCCTTAAGCTGCTGAATCATCTGCCAGGAGCCCGTGCTAAACACTCGAATGCTGCCGTCCCAGCTTCCAGCGATCATGCGTTTGCGTTCAGGGTCAATCGCAAGCGACCAAGAAGCGAAGGGATAGCTGGGCAGCGATACTATCCTTTTACGTTGGTTAACGTCGTAGACGGCGACGGTTCCGCTCGTGTTTGCAATGACCAACTCATTGGAGCCGTTTGCGAACGCCAAGGCTGTGATCGGCGTACTTCCGGCCCTCAGTTCCTTGGTGATGGCTGTCGGTTTATCAAAATCATGTAGTCGTACGGCGCCGTTGCCCATCGCGTAGGCAATCTTTGTACCTGTGTCGCAAAACGCGATCGTCTGAATGGCTCCAGGTGTCGCTTGGAAGCTTGCTGTGACTGACTTGTTGGCGAGATCCCATACCTGAATGAGTCCTGAGGCGGTCGCGGAGGCAAAGCGTGAATTGTCGGGGGCAAAACAAAGAGCTGCAAAGTTTCCTGCGTCGGATTGTTCCTCGACCGCGACTTTTCGCGAGTCGATGTGAATGACTCGAAGGGATGAATCGGGCGTCGCGTAGGCGAGCCACTGCCCATCGCCGGACAACGTCGCGCACGCGGGTTCGCAATCTAACGACATGAGCAATTTGGGTTTCGGCGGTGGATGCAAAGTCCACTGCCACACCTTGCCAGTCATATCAACGGTACGCAAATGCTGCCGCGATTCCGAGGCCGCTGCACTGAGGGTGGACGGGTGAGACGAGAGTGTCAACGGCTTGGTTTGTAGCTGGTTGACGGTGCCAGTAGAGAAATATTGTAAGTCGTTCGCGGATAGTTGATTCGCAAGAGTCAAACAGCAGAACACTTCCACGAAAAAGCGGGTTCTTGCGATCATTCCGTTGCCTCCGCTTGGCCAGCCACGAAATAACTTTCGTGCAGATATCCAGTCAGGCTTCGACTGGCAGGATCATGCGACCAGTACGTGCCGTCGACAACCATTTTGTAGCGGTAGTCGCCAGCATCAACGACCGCGTGTGTCGTGTAGATACCGTCCCCATCAGGATCCAGCATCGGATGCGACTCTTGGCTCCAGTCGTTAAAAGTACCCGCGACATGAATGGTGCGAGCAGGGCGATCGGGTTTGTATTGAAACTGAACTTTGAATCGTCCATCATTCGTCGGGGTGATCTGCGGCTCCGGAACGGCAAAATCTTGATTCACAAACACCGCCTCGAAGAATCCCACCATCATTTCTTCCCAGGTCTGTTCGCCCCATCGGACCGCAATCGTTGGATCGGGGTTAGCCGGATTGTCTTCGGAGTTGTCGAAATACGCGACGCATTTTAGTTGAGACCCTTCAGGTACAAACTTTGGCTCGACAAACCGATACACGTTTTGCCAATTGAAGTCGTAACGGGGAATGTCTAGCAGGATTTCACGCAGCCCGTTTGGATAAGTCAATTCGTAGCGGATCGACTTACCGCGATAGTGCATGTGTGGCGTGAGCGTATGCAGCATCATGTCGTGCGAAAATTGGTGAGAGCCTTCGACACGATGGTCTTTTGCTCCCGGAGGAATCTGGAAATCAAGATTAAAAACGACGCCGCTTTGCATCGTCTTTTTGATGGTCCCCGGATCGGCGAAATACAATCCGATCTCGCTTTGATCGTGTCGCTGGGTGCCATCGGGGGTGTAGTGGATCTGCAAGACAAACTTGGAACCCGCTGGCACGCATCGGGCGATTCCGTCTGGCAATTGCATGGGCGGTGATCCGGGAACGAAGCCACCCACGGATTCAAACCCAACGCCTTGCTCCTTCAGAATTGGATCGGCGCCAGGCGAATCAACAAACACGATGATGTGATGAACGACACTGCGAACACCGGGCCGGATTTCTGAAGCACGCACCCATTTGTCCTCCTTGAAACCTGGGTCAATCGTGACGTACTGATAGTCCATCACGCCGGTGGGGGTCACCGTGACTGGCTCAGGCATTTTTACCACCAAGTCGGGCTTGCCCAGCGCCCAACCATCGACGAATTCTCGAGTCGGCGGCAGCAGCGATGGGTCTCCTTGTGGTACACCATTTTCGACCCAAGCGTACAGCAACTGCTTTTCTTCATCCGTCATTCGACCATCATTGGCAAACGCGCCATGCTTGGGGCTCGCATGCCACGGCGGCATTCGCTGCTCTTGGACAACTTCACAGATGGTTTCCGCCCAAGCTGCCGCGTCGTCATAGGATCGCAAAGCGAAAGGAGCGATTCCGCCGTCACGATGACACTGTACGCAGTGTTTTTGAAACAGACGCGAGATATCTTTCGTGTAAGTAATGTCACCTGTCGGGGCTGTGCGAACGACACGTCCAATGTGGCAGCCGACTGCCTTGGCAAAGGGAACGGAAACAGCTTTGCCCGACGCTAGTTCCTCAATCGCCTGGGCAAGGTGTTTTCGCGTTGCACCGCGACGCGCGTAGCCGACGCCAAACTGATTATCGATCCTGCCCTGATAACGAATCACATTCTCCCGATCCAAGACAAACACTTCAGGGGTGCGTTTGGCCTTGAATTGATCCGCGACTCGATTCCCGGGGTCTTTTAACAGTGGAAACGTAATCTTGTGCTGACGAGCGTAGTGCCCCAATTCGGTCGGCGTGTCTTGTTGATTGGAATTGATCCCAAGGAAGACGACGCCGCGATCCTTGTACTTTTCACTCAGAGCGGCAAGTTGTGCGCCATAGATCTTGGCCAGCGGACATTCGGTACCAAGGAACGCAACGACGACGATGGAGTCTTCAAAGTCCCGCAGCGAATGTCCCTTTCCCAGAAAGTCACTGAGCGTGAAGTCGTCGACTTTTGATCCCAGCCTGGAATCTTCAGCTTTGACCGTGATGGCTGCATTCCCGACGAGAAGAAAACACAGAAGAGCTCGTTTTACGATCGAGTGCATTTGATTGCTCTAGTTGTCGGATTCTACGAAACCTACCGGTGGCGGTAAGGTGCTCGGAACCGTCGTACAAAAACGCGGTTGATAAGGGCGTCGTCTAGCATAACGTTACGTGACCGCAGAGAGGTAATGTTGTCGGTCGCTGCTGGTTGCGCCCTTCAAAGTGCAGGCCTTCGCAGCGAATCCGACAGCGAACGCGAGTGTCCGATTCAACGACCAATCTTGAAGCAATCCATGGATGGTTCCTGCAACAAAAGCATCGCCCGCCCCCACCGTGTCCTCGATAGCTTGTTCGAGTGGCGGTGGCGAAACCCAGATCGCATGACCCTTGGCGGTGATGACGCAGGCGCCGCGATGTCCTAGCGTGATGAAGCAAGTGGCGCTCTCTTTGCCGGGGTAGAAAAGGTCGCAGAAAGTCTTAACAGATTCGATGATGTCAGCTTCCGATGGCGATCGTTGGCCCCAGTTTGCGTCGGCAAGCAAAGCCAATTCCAATTCGCTCAGCTTGATCCAGTTCGCTGCTGAAATTAGCTCGCTGGCCCAGTCCAAATCAAACCATGGTTGGCGAACATTGACGTCAACGAAACACGGCAAGTCAGACCCTTTAATCAAGTTCATAATGGTTTTCCGCGAGTGCGGATGCCGAAGCGCTAGCGAACCAGAGTAGATCAGCGAATGGGATCGAGACTTGACTGGAAACGGAGGCGGATCAATGAAGTCGAATGCCTGATCCTCGGCTATTTGGTAAGCCGGTTGGCCATCGATTAGCTTAACCTTCACCGTGCCAGTCGACTTCTGGTTCGATGTGTGAAGTGCAGTCGTGCTTAGTCCCCAGTCCTGCATCGACCGTTTGACTTCCTCGCCTTCCGCGTCGTTTCCAACACAGGAAAGGAAAGCCGGTCTAACACCCAGTCCGCGAAGGTTCCAGGCAACGTTGAACGGCGCACCTCCGATGATCCGTTCGCCATTTGGGAAATGATCGAAAAGGACTTCGCCAACAACAAGAGGCTGGGGCGGATTGGCGGAAGAGTAGTCGAATCTGTCGGAGGTCATAACTGGCAGGAAAGCTCATCGTAGCGACGCTCTGCCCACACCGGATGAGTCAAACGTTTCCTGAACGGTACGCAGTTAGACGTCTGAGTTGTCCAGAAACTGGATCGTTGATTCGGACAAAGTGAAATCGAGCTCGGCAGCTTCCAGATCGATCGGATCGAGTTGTCCATCCACCTCCCCGTCCGCAGCACTTTCTTGCGCCTCCAAAACGCTGGCATCGACAAACCGCGCGACCGCTAGAGTGATGTTGTCACGTCCACCACCTGCATTGGCGAGTGCTATGAGTCTCTCGCACGCTTGCTCGGCACTGCCGCTCGTGCTGATCACATCGCATAGCGTCTCGTCGTCAACGTGATTCGTCAGTCCGTCGCTGCAGAGCAACAATGTGTCGCCGATTTCCAGTTGGTGTACCTCCACCGAAGGCTCGATCTGCGCGTCATGCCCACCGACAACATTCCAGATCGCGTGAGCGAAGCTTGAATGGGTAGCCTCTTCAGGGGTCATCTCGCCCGATTCTACTAACGCGTTGGCGTAAGTGTGATCGACGGTTAACTGATGTAGCTTTCCGTTTCGACAGACATAACAGCGGCTGTCGCCAACATGGGCGACGTAAGCCGTTGGCCAGTCAACCAACGCCATGGTCAGTGTCGTGCCCATACCCCGCCGGCTAGGATTCCAGGCCGCATCATCTAAAACGGCCTTCTGACATTGTTGAACAACCGAGTGCAGGCCGGCAACGACCTGTTCACGCGTTTCGTCGGTGACTCGGCCCTGCGTGCTTGTTGAAGTGCCAAACGTGACGACTTCCTCACTCGGACGATCGTCGCTAACCCACGGAAACCGATCCAGAACAGAATTCAACGCCGTGTCAGCGGCCAGCATGCTGGCTCGCTGTCCAGCCGCGTGTCCGCCCATTCCATCAGCAACCAGCAAAAGCTTCGCGTGCGATCGCCCCACAATTTGCTCGCCGTCATGGTGGCTCAATGAAGTTGAATTTACCTTTGCCGTCCGTGCGAGGTCCGCGATCAGAAACTGATCCTCATTGTTTTCACGACGTCGGCCAATGTCGGTTGCCGCGAAACTGTCCAGCTTGCCAAGCGTAGGCGTTCCTTTGCCGCAGTCGCCCGAGCGAGTTGCTCCGAACCGATCAAGAGGCTTCAGCATCTTCGTGATCTTCCTGAGCTTGCTCATGATACTTTCGCCGGAGGAGCTTCGTTGCTGGAGTCACGCGTCAGGTGACGCGCGTCGACATCAAACACATAATGATCACCCTGACTTTGAATTGGCGTGCATCGCATTCCTTGGCGGCGAAATTGTTGCCTGGAAAACTCCGCACCAATGCGGCGGGGAACCTCGACTGACCACTGATTCGGTCCTGCGGTTCTGACGCTCAATCTTGAGCCATCGTTGGGTGGGGCTTTAATAAAGCAACTCCTGAGTGAATCGGGTAGCGTTGAAAGCAAATATGTCTGCGAAATTGATTGGATTAGCAACCGAGTTCTGCGAAATCTCCCCACGTCGAGTGTGGGCGTCTCAAGTTCGCATTACTCCACTGAAGCACATAACTCCACTGAAGCACATCCCATGCCGTCTCGCCGCGAGTTGCGTGACTTTTGCTAATCTGAGGGCTGTTCGCCGGATACGCAGCGTCCAGATTTTACGGCGATTTACGGTCTGGACCGATCGAAGGCCTAGTGATTTAGGTTGATGCCTACCGAGCATTGATGTGCCTTTCTTCGAT
Source organism: uncultured Pirellulaceae bacterium (assembly GCA_964444105.1). Taxonomy (GTDB): domain Bacteria; phylum Planctomycetota; class Planctomycetia; order Pirellulales; family Pirellulaceae; genus K23-9. The sequence continues at coordinate 7,909 of CAYUGI010000111.1, read as the reverse complement.
CGCCCAGGCAAAGAGCTGTAACCCAAGATGGGACACCCGTGTCACATTAGATGGGACATGGGTGTCCCTGCTCGGGCGCGGTTGTTTAGAATGGGACATGCATGGCCCATCCGCGACATGCGGTAACGTTCCAGCTTCCCCCAGATTTCTCTTATGGTCAAAGACACGCCCCTTGTCGTTGGATTGGTTGTTGAGCTTGCTGCGAAGGCTGCTCTTCGCAAGATCGACGCGGAATTTCTCTCGGTCCGCTCTCATGGTCGCCTAATCTCGTCCGAGTTTTCTCGTTTGCCGCGTTTGTTGCTGATCGAAGTGACACGTGACCAAGATGCCAAGGCCCGCGAAACCGTTCTGGCTTTGCGTAGTCAACTTCCGCTTACAGACGTGCTGGTTTGGTTTCCGGGTGCTAGTGGTTCGGCGGTGCGTGCTTACTTCCACGCCGGGGCCAAGGATGTTCTCGTTGGACGATCAATCGATCAGTTGATCGCAGGGGTCGAGAGTATCTTGCAAGATCAGCAGATCCTCCCTCGGATGCACGAATTGTCACGTCAGCGAAGTCGTGTGTCTCGGTTTGAGTCGATGCTTAGTCGGAGCGAAACGATGTGGGATCTTTTCGAGCAATGCACGCGGATTGCGCAAGCCGATGCGACCGTGTTGATCGCCGGAGAGACGGGCACGGGAAAAGAGCTGATGGCTCGGGCCGTCCACCGTCGGTCGCTGCGTGAGGGTCGTTTTGTCGCTGCGAACTGCGCCAGTATCCCACCCGAGTTAATCAACAGCGAACTTTTTGGTCACGAAAAGGGTGCCTTCACAGGAGCTGATCGAGCCAAAAAAGGGCTGGTGATGCACGCTAACGGCGGCACCTTGTTCTTGGACGAAATTGGCGACATGCCCGCCGAGGGCCAGCTGAGTTTGCTTCGGATGCTGCAAGAGAAACGCGTTCGGCCGGTGGGAGCGTTGGGCGAAACAGAAGTGGACGTACGCGTGGTCGCTGCGACAAATGTTCCTTTGGAAACAGCCGTGAAAGAAGGCAATTTTCGCGAGGACCTGTTTTATCGGCTGGATGTCATTCGCATGAACATTCCCGCGTTACGTGAACGACCTGAGGACATCCTTTTTATCTTCGGTCATTTCATCAAAAAGCTGGCCAAGCACTATGGGATTGATACACCCACTTGGACGGGCGATTTTTTGGACGCGATGCTGACTTATCCGTGGCCGGGAAACATCCGGCAGCTGCAGAATTTCAGTGAGCGACTCGCGTTGTCTCGTCCGGATCATGCTTTGACGGCGGAGGATTTTCGGCAACTGCGCACGAGTTCGTTATCAGGAGGCGAAGCCACTGACGATGCAATTGCGCGGCCGGCCAATGCGATGATCGACACGTCCAGGTCGTTGGGCGACAACTTGGACGAAATCGTAGTTCGTGCCGAGCGCGAGTACTTAACCGCCGTCTTGAAAAACAATCGCGGGCGGGTAATCGATACGGCGAATCAAGCTGGCATCAATCGCCGAACATTGCTTCGCAAGCTAAAACGCCACAAGATTGACAAGTTTGCATTCAAATAGAAACGAAAAAAGCGAAAGCCACCCGACTTTTCCCCCCGGAACGTCGAGTGCTTTCGCTTTGAGATGCAATTGGTTGCCCGCTGACATTCGTCAACAACACCGGCTCCCATCGGAATGCCGCGGTCGCCAATCACATTTGGCCGCTAGGCCGATCGGTTTAGATACTAGGTCGTGCTGGCCAAGAAGTCACGCTTGGACAGCTGTCCGCCTGGTGCGATCCCAAGGTGGTTGCTGGCGTCAGTGTCGGTCAATTGGGCTCCACCGCCTGGGTTATCGCCGGTTACCGTCGCAATGTTGGTGTACTGGCCAAGCGTGACGACGCGTGTCGCGGAATAGTTCCAGGACTCGCCCTGGTCCAACTGTCCATTGTTGTTGGTGTCGCCACCATTGAACGTTGGGTTGAAGTCATCGGTAGTCACACCAGGTGTGCCGTTGTCGTCCGTAACCACCACGTTGCTCAGTGCCAGCCCCGTATTGGTGACGACATACGAGAACGTCGCCGTCGAACCCACGTCTAAGCGTTGCCCAGTTGGTGCATCCGAATCCTGGCCGTTGGTTGCCTTTTCGATATTGATCGTTGAAGCGACACCGATATGGTTGCTCGGGTCAGCATCTGTGACATCCGCTGCGCCGACGATATCGACACCGGCGGCGTCAACGGGGTTGCCCGTCGTCACAGCGTTGTTGGTGTATTGTCCTGCGGTGACGGTACGTGTGGCTGTAAACTGGAATGTTTCGCCTGGGTCCAAGCGACCGTTATTGTTCGCATCGCTGTTAGCCGCAACGAATGTCGCGTCGAAGTCATCCGATGTATCAGCAGGCGTGCCGTTGTCATCTCGAACCGTGATGTTGTTCAGCGAAGTCGTGCTCGGGTTGGTGACGTTGTAGGTGAACGTCGCCGTTGACCCCACAGCCAAGCTTGGTCCTGTCGCGGTATCCGCGTCCTGGCCATTGGTCAATTTTTGCAAAGCAATCTGAGGTGTCACGCCAATGTGGTTGCTCGGATCGTTGTCCGTCACGTCGGCGGCACCCGCGATATCAGCTCCGGTGTCATCGACCGGGTTACCTGTCACGACAGCGTTGTTGGTGTACTGACCTGCTGTGACGGTTCGCGTCGCGGTGAATTGGAATGTCTCGCCTGGATCCAAGCGTCCGTTGTTGTTCGCGTCACTGGCTGCTGCAACCAAGGTGGCATTGAAATCATCTGCCGTGTTCGCTGGCGTTCCGTTGTCATCCCGGACGGTGATGGCATCCAATGCGACCGTGCCCGGGTTCGTTACGTTGTAGGTGAACGTCGCGGTGGATCCGACGACCAATGATGGTCCCGTCGCCGTGTCGGCGTCTTGGCCGTTTGTCAGTTTTTGCAATGCGATCTGCGGAGCGACACCAATGTGATTGCTGGGGTCTGTATCATTGACATTGGCAACGCCCGCCAAATCAACTCCAGCTGCATCGACTGGGTTGCCCGTCACGTTGGCAACGTTGGTGTACTGACCAGCTGTCACAACGCGAGTGGCTGTGAATTGGAATGTTTCGCCTGGATCAAGTCGTCCGTTGTTGTTGGCGTCGCTGGCGGCGGCCACAAAGGTCGCGTCGAAATCATCCGTTGCGTCAGCCGGTGTTCCGTTATCGTCACGAACGACGACGCCATCCAGAGCAACGGTGCCGGGGTTGGTCACGTTGTACGTGAAGGTCGCGGTTTCGCCGACAACCAATGTTGGGCCAGTCGCCGTGTCAGCGTCTTGACCGTTAGTTAGTTTTTGTAACGCGATTTGCGGCGTGACACCAATGTGATTACTGGGGTCAGCGTCTGTCACGTTAGCGGCTCCCGCAATGTCAACACCGTTAGCGTCAACCGGGTTGCCGGTGACATCTGCGTTGTTGGTGTACTGGCCTTCGGTGACAACGCGAGTCGCGGTGAACTGGAAGGTTTCGCCCGGATCAAGACGCCCGTTGTTGTTGGCGTCGCTGTTAGCGGCAACGATCGTCGCATCGAAGTCATCGGTGGCGTCAGCCGGAGTTCCGTTGTCATCGCGAACGACGATGCCATCGAGCGAAACCGTGCCGGGGTTGGTCACGTTGTACGTGAAGGTGGCGGTTTCGCCGACTACCAATGTTGGGCCAGTTGCCGTGTCAGCGTCTTGGCCGTTGGTTAGTTTCTGCAGAGCAATCTGCGGCGTGATGCCAATGTGGTTACTTGGGTCAGCGTCGGTGACGTCGGCGACGCCAGCCAAATCTTGGCCGTTTGCATCGACCGGGTTACCCGTGACGACCGCGTTGTTGGTGTATTGGCCGTCAGTAACAACTCGCGTGGCAGTGAACTGGAACGTCTCGCCTGGATCGAGCCGTCCGTTGTTGTTCGCGTCGCTGTTGGCTGCGACAAAGGTGGCGTCGAAGTCATCCGTGTTGTCCGCTGGCGTGCCGTTGTCGTCACGAACCACGACAGTGTCCAATGCGACATCGCCTGGGTTGGTGACGTTGTAAGTGAAGGTCGCCGTTTCGCCAACGACTAGTGATGGGCCCGTGGCTGTATCAGCATCCACGCCGTTGGTCAGTTTTTGCAGTGCAATGATTGGCGTGACGCCGAAGTGTGCACTTGGGTCGTTGTCGTTTACGTCTGCAACGTTTGCCAGATCGTTTCCGTTGGCATCAACGGGGTTTGCGACAACGGTGATTGTGTTGTTGTATTGGCCGGCCGTCACGGTGCGAGTCGCCTGGTAAGTCCAGGTCTCTGTCGTCTCCATGATACCGTTGTTGTTCGTGTCACCACCGATAAACGTCGGTGTGAAATCGTCGCCGTTGTTCGCTGGCGTACCTGGGTCATCCACGATCGATGTGATGTCCAGAGCGGTTGTGCCTGGGTTGGTCACGGTGTAATCAAACGTCGCAGTCGAGCCGACAGCCAAGTTCGGTCCGTTGCCCGTGTCCGCCTGAATGCCGTTGGTGGTCTTTTGGATGTCGATCTCGGGCGTGATCTGATCATTGGCGAAGTTCGCGGTCAGATCTGTTGGACCGATCACACGCTGAATATCGATGATCCCATCTACCGCTGTCTCGCCGTCACTGTCGATCGCGAATTGAATCGCGCCAATGTTGGTAAAATCAACCGGTCCGCCCGCACCCTGGGTGACAACCGCATTCGTTACGAGTGCACCATTGATGATTTCCGAAACACCGGCGTACCGTAGAATCAGTTCAGCGGAAGGTGCACCTGCCGTGTCGGGCAATGGAAATGTGTAAGTGCTGGAGTTGGTAGCGTCGGTAAAGAACGTAACCGCGAGCGTACCGTTGGCCCCTGAACCAGGGTCAATGTCGAAGCCTAGAATGGCCTGCAGAGCCGTCGCCGCGCCGCCTTGAGTCAGGTCAATCCCGCCCAATCCTGTCGCATCTAAAACGGTGGCGTCACTGTCACCGTCGTAAGTAATCAGGTATTCAGCTGCCGCGGTTGCCGATGGATTGATTTCCAAGAATCCAGGATTCGATCCGGGGTTGGCTGAAACCGTTGCGGAACCGGTCGCACTGGAAACGTTGACAAAGATATCGCGTGTTCCACCGAGGACACCGCCAGTGCCGTCAGTGATCGACGACGAGTTGGGGTTCGTTCCGGTTGAGACTGCGTCAACGGACTGTGTTGCCGTGTTGAAATCGTCAATCGTGATCAGGCTCTGGCCTTGTGCATCAGCAGCCGTGATCGTGATGTTCCGAGGGCTTTGGCCAGGCTGCGGTTGGAATCCGGCTGGAGGTGGTGGATTCTGATTGACTTGGTAGTTGCCTGCTTCTAAACCGTCAAAGCGGTAGACACCGTTGGCATCTGTCGTCGTGTTAGCCGTCGCTTGACCACTCAACGCGATGTTGACATTGGCTAACGCGACTTCGCCAGCATCGAAGATGCCGTTTGCATTGGCGTCGTTGTAAGCCGTGCCCGTGATCGCTCCGAAATCCGATGCCAGCAATTCACGCTTCGCAAGCGACTCCATCGAAAGACGTCGTTGCCGCTTCTTCTTGCTTTCCTGGCGTCGGTCGTTTTTCTTCCAGCGGCGAGTCAATCGTTGCCAAACCATGGTCACGCTTCCTGTTTTGATGTCGGCGTCCGTTGCATTGAAGCGAACGGAGCATTGCCAGCTTGTAAGATTCGGGGCTCGGCGAACTGCTTCAAAAGACTGAAGCAGCCGCGTGAGACGTTATTGCAGCTACAACCGTGGCGTAGCGAATCGACGGTATGATCGTTCTTATCGGACCTTTCCGTCTCAGAATTCAGCCCAGACTTCCAAAATTGTCCAGGCTGTTGTCGCTTACCAGCGATACTCCAGGCCGTAGTTGATGCCTTGAACCCAGTAATCCGTGGTGTTGAACTTGAATTCGGGTCGTGCGACACCGGGCAAAGGTGAGATCGCAGGAGGCAATAAACCTGTGTTCAGGTCGGTCGAGATGTGGTCGCCAGGACGAACAACATTCGACCAATAGATTGCGGTGTATCCAAACGTGGCACGCAAGTGATCGGTCAGTTGATAGCCAATGTTTGCGTTGAACTCAGGAACCACCGAGAACTCGTCCTGCTTGTGAATGCCGATATTGGAGCTTTGAGCTAGCAAGCCACCTTCGGAAGTCGTTGGAGGAGGGTTGTTAGGATCCGTGATCGTGGTGCTACCGTCGATGCGAACCGTCTGGCGTGTGTTACCGATCGCCAGTCGCAGCAAAGTATCGTAGGTCCAGTAGCCGCGAGTGACACGGTACTTCCAGCCAAGATCCAAGCCGTTGAACTGGTTACGAGTATCAAAGCTGTCGTTGATAGCGAAGTTGCCTTGCGGGTTGATGCCGACCAGCGATTCGTTGATCGAAACGTCTTCGTCCAGTTGCAGGTATCGGTAGCCGACCATGGTTTCGCTGCGGCTGCAGTAGTGTTCTTGGCATCCACAGAACAACCAGCTCTTGCAGCCTTCTTGGCAGCAACGTAGTCGTCGGAAGTGAAATCCGCCGCCGTACAATTCGCTGGAGGCTCGTGCTGTCACTGTTCCCGAGACAACGCCTGGGAAAGCAACCAATTCACTGTCATTCAAACCAGTCGTTGTGTTGAAAAAGGGGCGAGCCAAAATGGGCGAGCCACTACTGGTTGCACGGAAGTTCTCCGATTCGCTGCCCAAGTGAAAGTACTCGGCACCGAGTCCCCAGGTGTGACAACGATCAAACCAGAAGCCGAATTTCAATCGGAATCCGTCAATCCCGCTGTCCAAGATGTCTTCGCCACCGAATAGTGTGCGTGTTCCGTTACGACCCAGGACGCCAGCATCGGCGCGGGCAATGTTGGCTCCGTCGCTTGTCGTGACCAAGGGTGGCAGGCTCATGCCATCTTGCCACCAGTGAAGAGCTTCGGCTGAGACCCAACCGTCTTGTGGCAATCGCAACGTGATCGCAGGTCGCCAAGCACGATCGCTTGTCAGTTCGCCGCACATCGAACAGTTGCCGCCACAGCCTGTGGTGCATCCGCCGCCACAGCTCATTGAATCACATCCGCCATCACATCCACCGGCTCCACAGTCACATCCTATCGCTTCCATCCCACAAGAAGCTTCCAGTCCACAAGTCGGTGCGCCGCAATCGCAGCCGCCGCTGTGAACAGGACTCAGTCCAATTTGGCCATCCAACGGATAGCTTCCGCCGTCGATGACTTCGCCGCCGTACACATCGCTGTGTACAACGGAACCGCCAACAACGGGTGCATCCAAAACAGGACCGCTATTGATGACAGTGCCGACAGGGATGGCCGACGCAGGCAGACGTCCGCGAATGACATGCTGTGTCTGGCGAACGGCTCCCTGTTTTTGACGAGCAGTTGTGCGAGTTTGATTTCGCGTTGAAGTTTGGTGAGACGCCTGACGAACAGCCGTTTGCTTCGGTGCAACACGCTTCGTCGCAACGCGGCGAACAGGTGCAGGCACTAGCTCATCGGCCGTACGTGCGTTTCCGTGTTTCACGACAACGCGTTGCTTGGTCGTGTCCGCTGGTGCAACCGAACGTGATCGGTTGGGTGTCCAACTGGCACGAGCAGCTTGCTCGGAGTGGCGAACGGAAGTTTGGGCGGTTGCGTGGGATGCAGCCAGAGTTGCGAAGACAACCGCAACACTCAGAGTTTTTTGTAGGATACGCACTGGACTCACCAATGTAGATTGGAAGGGATCGTTCAAGGCTTCCAGCAAATTGCTGTCCTGCCTCAGACTCTCTCAAAACTGGTTATCCCCCCCGGGATCGACTTTTCAAAAACCGACGTTTGTCGGCACGGAAAAATCTGTTCACCAGCGATATCGGCCAGTTCGATCAAATGGCTAAACCCAAAACCGGAATAATC
>CAYUGI010000110.1:5645-20418 GCA_964444105.1 uncultured Pirellulaceae bacterium | reverse complement strand
TGCTCTTGGGGATGGACACTGTCTGGTTAGAAGCAGACTGTTCACGCTACGAGTTCTACGCCGATGTGATCGAGCAAACCGCGCCGGACGTAGGTGTGGTCGCGTTAGATTCCGATCCTGAAAAGGCGATCGAGCTCATTAAGGAGCTGTCCACTAACTCGCCCGGTACCACGGTGCTGGCAGTGAGTGAGAGCACAGACGGTCATCTCATCTTGCGCACCATTCGCGCTGGAGCCGACGAATTTTTAACACTTCCGATCGCTGCTGATGAGCTTTCCGCTGCGTTGCTGCGAGTCGGTCAACAGAAATTTGGATCGTCTGAGGGTGGTTCCAGGTCTTGCGAAGTGATCTCCGTTGCAGGGGCAACAGGTGGAGTCGGTTCAACCAGTACGGCCGTCAACCTCGGTTGCGTCTTGGCGTCTGACTCTCGCAATAGCGTAGCGCTGATTGATTTAGATTTGGCATTGGGAGACGCAGACGTGTTTTTGGATGCCATTCCTGACTACACGCTCGCTGACGTTGTTCAGAATGTCGCTCGGCTAGACATTCAATTGCTGAAACAATCATTGACGAAGCACAGCAGCGGTTTGTACTTGTTGCCCCGCCCCGTTGAATTAAACGACACCGAAGCGATCACCGATGACAGTGTTCGCAAGGTGATCGGCTTGATGAAAGCGTCGTTCACGCACTTGATCATCGACCTGTCCAAGACGTACAGCGCAGTGGACATGGCGGCAATCGAAAGCTCTTCGCACGTTCTCTTGGTCACTCAATTAGACCTGCCGTGTCTGCGGAACGTGGTGCGGCTGATGATGAGCTTCGAGGAGATCGACGGACTGCAAAATAAGATCGATATCGTCGTGAACCGAGCTGGTCTGGATTCGGGGCAGATTAGCTTGAAGAAAGCCAAGGACACTTTGGGCCGCGACATCTATGCCCTGCTGCCTAACGACTATCGTACGATGGTCGAAGTACGCAACAATGGCGTACCGCTGATCACGCAGGCTCCCAAGGCGGCAATCACGCAAGCGATTCGCGACTTGGCGGCAAAGCTTGAAGGACGGGAGTCCGACGAGCTCATCGATGACGAAGTCGCAGTTGCTGCGGCTGGCGGGTGGAAAAAATTCTGGCCGGGTGCAAAGACCCAGTAGTTCGACATCAATGCCGTTTCACGAAAGAGTGAAGTCGCGGCGATTAGCCTTGGTTGTTTTCCACCCAACGGATCAACGATCGAACCATCGCGCCGGTCGCTCCGGCATCGCGATAAGACGTGGGCGAGTCCGCAAAGGCCGGACCCGCAATATCGATGTGGACCCAGGGAGTCTCGCCGACGAAATTCTCTAGGAACTTCGCGGCAGTGATCGCGCCGCCCCACCGAGCGTCCCCGATGTTGCGAATGTCTGCGACCTTGCTCTTGATCTTCTCGTCATAAAGTTCAAACATGGGCAATTGCCAGACTGGTTCGCCTTCCGTGTTGGCTGCCGACGTGACCGAGTCGCAGACTGCTTGATCGTTCGTCATCAAGCCTGCCACTTCTTTGCCAAGGGCAACCAGACAAGCACCCGTCAGTGTCGCTAAATCAACCATCGCGGCGGGCTTGGACTCAATGGCGACATCCAAAGTGTCGGCCAAGACAACACGGCCCTCGGCATCCGTATTCAATATCTCAATGGTCTTGCCGCTACGCGTCGTGATGACGTCGCCCAGCTTGTAGCTTTCCCCGCTGACCATGTTTTCGGCCAGTCCGCAGTAGCCTATGACGTTCCGCTTGATGCCTAAACTTGCCAGGGCATGCATCACTCCAAAAACGGTTGCTGCGCCACCCATGTCGCATTTCATCGTCTTCATGCCGTCGCTAGGTTTCAACGAGAGTCCTCCACTGTCGAACGTGACTCCTTTGCCGACCAACGCCAGAGGTGCCTCATCGCCGCCACCGTCGTGCCGAATGATAACGAGACGTGGCGACCGAGGAGATGCGGCACCAACAGCCAGCATCGCGCGACAGTTTTCTTTCTCCAATCTTTCTTTGTCCCAAACTTCCACCTGAAGCCCAACCGCTTCGCCAAGCTCCTTCGTTCTATCGGCGAAGCTCTCGGGGTAAATGGCCGAAGCGGGCTCGTTAATCAGTCGTCGGGTGTGGTTGATCGAATGGCCAATCGCGGCACCACGATCGATTGATGATTTGTTAATGCCAGAGAAATCGATCGAAGCAGGAACCTTGATGGGCGGTTCGCTTTGGTAGATCGCCTCCCCTTCCAACGCGTGAAGTGTTGCCGTGACGATCACATCATGCACCGATTCATCACACGGTTCAGTCAACGCAATGACGACGCGGCTATGATCCTTATCGCAGATCCGTCGAATCGCCGATGCGACCGTGCGAAACATGGCATCACGAGTAAGCTTGCTGGCATCACCCATTCCCGCCAACAAAACTAGATCCGCGTTTACGCCTGTAGGGCTGGCAATCAGTGTCAGTTCCCCCTTCTTGCCGCTGATCTTGCCGGATTCAGATAATCGAGTGATCCAACCGTCACCTGCTTGGTCGATCGCTGCAAGCGGCCCGCTCACCGATACCTTGTTTGTCGCGGCATCGCTGGAAAACACGACAATCAGAACGTCGCAATCCTCTGTCGTAGGGCTTTTGGAGATGCCTAGTTGAGGCTGTGGAAATGGGAGTTGGGACAGCATGGCAAGGCCTTTGAGAAGACGTCCAAGGTGGAGCAAATCTGCCCGGTTAGTCTAGCGCCGCCGTCGCGGTTATCCTACCCGTGGCAGCTCCAGCCAAAACCAATGCACGACTTTCATCTTTGACTTGGACGACCGTTGAAACATCGAAGTACTCGAGACGTTGTAGAAGACCTGCGTGCTGATGGTCGGTTGATCCAGGTTGATGACGAAGTTGATCCGAACCTTGAGCTTGCCGAGATTCAGCGTCGTGTTTACAGCAGCGGTGGACCCGGTCTTCTCTTCACCAATGTTCGCGGAACAAAGTTCCCGATGGCGTCCAACTTGTTCGGGTCGCTGGAGCAGGCTCGCTACCTTTTTCGCGATACCCTGGAGTCCGTTCGGCGGTTGATTGAAGTAAAAATTGATCCCTCGGCGCTGCCGAAAAAGCCATTCCGTTATGCGGGAATCCCTCTGACCGCGATCCGCACGCTGCCAAAGTATGTTCGCCGCGGGCCAGTTAGTGCGCAGTCCTGTACCGTCGCGGATCTACCGCAACTGAGGTGCTGGCCAGACGACGGTGGCGGTTTCGTGACGTTGCCGCAGGTGTTGAGTGCAGATCCAGTCGAACCTGCAAATTTGATGCGCGTCAATTTGGGCATGTATCGCGTTCAGCTTTCAGGCAACGAATATTCGCCAGATGAAGTTGGCTTGCACTACCAAATCCATCGGGGCATCGGAGTTCACCATCGTGCAGCGATGGATCGAGGCGAACCGCTTCGCGTCGCTATCACTGCTGGTGGTTCACCGGCAATGACGCTATCTGCTGTGATGCCCCTGCCCGAAGGGTTGACGGAATTGATTTTCGCGGGTGCGCTGGGCGGACGGCGGGCGCGCATGATCAAAGGCAATCACGCGCCGGTCTACGCTGATGCTGACTTCGCAATTGTTGGAACAATCGACCCGAATGCCTCTAAGCCGGAAGGTCCATTCGGTGATCATCTGGGTTACTACAGTTTGCGACACGACTTTCCCGTCATGAAAGTCGACAAGGTTTGGCACCGCGAAGGCGCGATCTGGCCGTTCACCGTCGTGGGTCGACCGCCGCAAGAGGACACGACGTTTGGCCAACTCATTCACGAATTGACCGATCCGATTATCCCAACGGTGATCCCAGGCGTTAAAGCCGTTCATGCGGTCGATGCTTCGGGCGTACACCCGCTGCTGCTGGCGATCGGAAGCGAACGGTATATGCCCTACTTAAAGGCAAAAGAACCACAAGAATTGCTGACCCAAGCCAACGCGATTCTGGGCAACGGACAGCTATCGTTGGCAAAGTACCTCTGGATCACCGACGACGTAAACGACGATCTGAAGATCCACGATATCGCGCAATTCATGCAACACGTTCTTCGGCGTGTCGACTGGCGACGCGACCTTCACTTCCACACCCAGACGACGATCGACACTCTGGACTACAGCGGCAGCGGATTCAATAAGGGGTCCAAGGTCGTGATTGCTGCAACCGGAGAGCCCATTCGCGAATTGGCGACGCAAGTTGAATTAGAACGAATGTTGCCTGAAGGTTTTACGGATCCGCGCATTGTGTTCCCTGGCGTCATGGCGGTTCAGGCACCTCGTCACGAAGCAGAATCCGGCAACGTGGACGTGCGCCGATTTACCGATCATTTTGCCGGCGACACCTCGCTACAGAGCACACCCCTTATCACGCTTGTTGATGACAGTCGGTTTGCAAGTGCGACACTGAACAACTGGCTTTGGTCCACCTTCACGCGTAGCAATCCTGCGATCGATGTCCAGGGTATCGACGCGATCACCATCGACAAACACTGGGGCTGTCGTGGACCATTGATGATTGACGCGCGAACCAAGTCCCACCACGCTCCTCCGTTGATTGAAGACCCTCAGGCGATCGCCAAAGTTGACGCACGAGCGTCTCGCGGAGACGCTTTGGCTCGCTATCTATAAACCGCCCATAATCTCAAATGCTGCAAGACATATTTCAAACGCCTTCTCCTGTCGCGCTTGTAACGGGTAGCGGTTCAAAGCGAGTTGGTCGCGCAATCGCCGAACACTTCGCCAAGCTCGGTTGCCATATCGCGTTGCATGCGAACACTAGCGTCGACGAAGCAAAGCTTGCCGCCCAGAGTCTTCAAGCAGCGCACGGCATCAAGGCGATCGTGACCGAAGGCTCGTTGGCCAAAGATGATACGCCCCAGCGCATCGTTGAAGAAACCCAATCGGAATTCGGACGCATCGATATTTTGGTCAATAGCGCCGCAATCTGGAGCCCGACGAAGCTGGAAGAGATCACGCCTGATGAAATGCGTCGGTATTTCGATATCAACACTCTCGGGTCCTTCATGTGTGCTCGAGCTGCCGGCAACCGAATGGTGCAGCAGGACAGTGGCGGGTCAATCGTCAACATTGGCGATTGGGCAACCGTGCGTCCTTACCTCGATCACGCCGCGTATTTTCCTAGCAAGGGATCGATCGAAGTGATGACGCGTTCCCTTGCCGTTGAATTTGCCGCACGCAACAAATGCATCCGCGTCAATTGCATTCAACCAGGCCCCGTCTTGTTGGCCGACGACGTGGACGACGAACATCAACAGAAAATTGCAGGCAGCACGCTAGTCGGTCGCGTTGGGACGGCTCAGCACGTTGCTCACGCGGCACAGTTCTTATGCGAAAATGATTTTGTCAATGGAGTCTGTCTGCCTGTGGACGGCGGTCGGCAGATTTATGCTCCCGATGGCCTTCAAGTTGGCATGAACACGGGCTAACTAAATCGGTCGATACTCGTTCTGCGCGAGATCCCGATACAGCTGTTGAAGATTGGGCGCATCGGTTTCAACCAATCCTAGGTGGGCTGTACTTCCGGCGTTTATCTGCCCCAAGTCGCTTCGCCCCAGCGCGTTTGCGCCATGAATCGTAGCCATTTCGATCACATCAGCCGGATCGATGTCCATGCGATTTTGAAGCAGGAATTGCACCTCAGCCCAAAGGTTCAGATCAGGGTTACTTGCCCGGGAATCGGTTCCCAAAGCGACGGGAATACCCGCTCGAAGCATTTCTGCGACGGGGTGCCGGTCATATCCAAAAAACGCATGGGTTCGCGGACAATAGACGACAGTCATATTGGGATGCTTGGCGACGAGCGCGATTTCGCTAGCACGCAAATCATTGCAGTGAATCAGCAATGCGCCCGGTGCCGTTGATAGTCGTTCAATCAAGCCCAAAATGGGTTCATCTGGCCATGGAAACAAATCATCTTGCCAGGCACCGATGTGGCGGAGTGCGTCGGCAAATGGGCCGGTACCACGACACAGCAACTCGCGTTCTTCTGGCGATTCTGCAACGTGCATCGCTAGTCGTTTTCCCCGTGCGCTGCTTCGTTTGACGCAGGCATCGATCGCGTGCCGCGAAGTCGAGTAGGGAGCATGGGGGCTGAAGAACTGGTCATAGTCGGTGGCTGCTTGCAAACGTTCTCGCCATCGGTCTTCGCTTAGTCCTACGACTTCGGCGAAACTAACAATGTCAACTGATTCGACGTCGTACCCGGTTGGTGGAGTTGCGATGTCGCCGATCAAGCACACGCCAGCTTTCCTCGATTCCAAGAGGCCCGCTCGAATGGCCGTCTGTTTGGAATCGGCAGTACTGTCAGAACGTGCGGTGATGACTTGTCCGATCCACTGAGCCAATGGCACGCCAGGCTGACCGATCGGCGAATCACAATCCGAGAATTCTAGGTGAGTGTGAGCGTTGACTAGCCCAGGTAAGATTGCGACGTCGCCTAAATCAGTTGTAATTGCCCCTGACTTGCCACGACCTATTTCCACGATCCGCTTCCCAGAAACCCGAATCCAGCCATCTTCAATGGGTTGCCCGATCACTGGGATGATCCACCGCGCGGCGAATACTTGCGATGGCGCATCAGGTAAAGTTGAATCCATCATGATTTTGCCGCGACGAAAAGACTGTCTATCCCAAGCATTCTATGCACGCTGCACAAAACAAGTCGCCCGTGACTTGATTGGCAAGGCCCTGGTACACAAAGTAGGGAGGGTGTGGATTGGGGGCCTGATTGTTGAAACAGAAGCCTATCTGGCGGATCGAGACCTAGCCAGTCATAGCGCGCGTGGGCAGACCAAAAGCAATGAGTCGATGTTCTCGTCGCCTGGCATGCTGTACGTCTACCCGATTCACGCAAAATACTGCATGAACGCCGTTACTGAGCGCGACGGAATGGGTGCGGCAGTTTTGATACGCGCGATCGAGCCACTTTGGGGTGTGGATCAGATGCGCGTACACCGAAACAAGGTCGATATCCGCCAACTCACACGCGGACCTGCGATGCTTTGCCAAGCTCTTCAAGTAGACCGGACGCATGATGGGCAAACTTTGCTCGGCAATACGTCCTTCCGTATTGCGGTGATGCCAGTTGAGCAGCCATTCAGGATTGATGCGTCGCGCCGAATCGGCATCAGCAAATCAAAAGACAGGCTGCTGCGATTTACAATGCGTGGAAGCCGTTTCTTGAGTCGCTAATCGATTCAGTCAAACCACTGATTCGTTCTGCGTCGGCAGCGCGGATTCAGTCAAACCAACGTCCAGTAGCCAATGGTGCCATCGTCAAAATCGACGAAGTAAAGATGCCCGTCAGGAGCCGAAACCATTTGCACTAAGAATTCGTGTCCTAACGCAATGGTTTTGATTTCATCCACGTCACCTGTCTCGGTGAACAGAACGGCCTGGACGACGCCTGAACCCAATCGGCTATAGATCAAGCTGTTCTGATATTCGGCTCCTAAATCTGTGCCCGTGTAGATATCACCTAGTGTTAGGGCGTCAATGTTATCGACATCATGCTGCAACCCCAGCAGACTTGGTACGGTCGTTTCACCACTGGCATAAAACGCCTGCGCCTCTGGCAAGTCTTGGTAGAGAATGGTTGGTGTTGCAATTCCATGTCCACCTTCGTAGTACGGCCAGCCAAAGTTATCTCCCGGCCCACCCGCATTGATCTCTTCCCAGTGCGACCAGCCAACGTCGCCAACATAGACTTGCCCTGAAGCGTCGTCGATCGCGATGCGGAAAGGATTTCGGAAACCGTACTGATAGACTTTCGAGCGGTTGGCATCGACGTCGCCATTAAAGAATGGATTGTCAGCGAGACCTTCCCCGGTTATCGGATCTACACGGAGGACTTTTCCCGACAGGTTATCGATGTCTTGAACACGAACACTTCGTGGGTCGGCTTGGTTGTAGGAAGTGCCATCGCCGTTGGAAACATACAACATTCCATCCGGACCGAACTCAACCGAATTGACGCTGTGGCTTTGGCTATCGATCGCTAGAAAATCCTGCAAATTGGATCCGTCTTCCAATATTCCAGCTGGTGGCTCATCGAAATCGACAGTGCTATCGACGGACGCATTGAAATTCTCCCAAGTCCCATTCGCCCCCAGTAGCACGACTTCGCTTCCAGCAATGGCGGTGGTGTACCCAGTTGTAACGTCGGCAGTGACACGCGTCACTCTGGAAACACGATTACCCGTACCATCGGGACCCGCCAGTCCGGTGTGTTCATTCACTTCGGGAGGATCGTAGGCATAGGCGAAATAAACGTACGGGTTGTTTTCAAAGTCGGGATGAACAGCAATGTCCAAGAGTCCGCGCGTACCATTCACCTGATCTTGGAGGTTGATGAAATAGTTCTGCTGGATTTCACCATTGGTGAATACTTGGACAAAGCCAGTGAAGTTGGCGACGTACATGATTTGCCCGTCAGGCGTGAAGTCAATTGCGGTAGTGCCAATCAGTCCGTCCAAGACCACGTTCGCTTCCACGTCGATATCTGGAACGGGGTCCTCACCTGGGCCGCCGCCACCGGTGGGGTTTTCGTCATCGATGATCTCGATCGTTGCCGAGCGAGGTGCTAACAATAATGCACCGTTGGACTGATTTTCGATTGTCACGAAAAATGATTCTGCGCCTTCATCTAGGTCGTCATCCAAAATCGGAATTTCGATTGTCGCCTCGGTTTCACCATCCGCCATCGTGATGGTTCCTGACGAAGTGACAAAATCTAAACCTGATTCCGCGGTGTCACTGAAAATGGAGTAGTCAACCGAAATCGGACCCTCATCGCCGAGGGTGCGGACGAGTTGAACAGTGATACTGCCGTCGGTCTCGTTGACACTGTAGAAGTTTTCATCCAACGCAATCGCCCCGATCTCAACTCCTTGCGTTTGGTTTGAGTATCGGAAGAAACCATCGGTATGCAATCGTTCCGATTCGCGGAACCCTGGCGTCACACCATCTGCTGGCTTGTACGTACCGGACGAGTACACGAACGCATCTTCCGTCTCATAGAGAACGCCATCAAGAGTGATGTGATCGACGGTCAGATTGCGGTCCAGTCCACCATCAGTGTAGGCGTCGTTGCCAAAAGCAACTTGGGTCTGTTCAGGAGTAACAACTTCGTCAGTTTCAAACGTGAAGTTGGCAAACTCATCGCCAACGTTACTCCATGTCTTGACCGTCGTCCCGTCGATTTGTAGACGCATTCGCTCGCTTCCTGTATCCCCTTTTGCACGAATCGAAATCAACGATCCGTTTCCGCTGGGAGGATCGACGGGGACACCGTCATAGTCGGCGTAACGAAACAGCCCATCGATATGCAGCGTTTCGTTTTCACGAAAGCCCGGAACAATGCCGTCTTCGGCCAGCCATGTCCCAGTCGAGTAAACAGATAAGTCTTCCGTTTCGAAATCCAATGGGCCTATCGAAATTCGGTCCACATTGAGGTTGCGATCTACCCCGTTTTCTTCATCGTAGAAGTCGTTCGTAAAGGCGACGCTAACGCGACTGCCGACAACGAATTCATCCGCCTGAAAAATGTAGTCTTGGTGCGTTGCCGTGGCGTCAAACGATTGCACGATCACATCGTCGATCAGGAGGTCAAACGTCTCTTCGCCGGTCGAACCGGCTGCACGCACGACGATCGTGGAATCGGTTGCCTCGAACTGAAAGAAACCATTTGCATGAAGCAATTCGGACTCTCGGAATCCAGGTTGAATTCCGTCCAAGCTAAGCCACGTTCCAGACGAGTAAGTACCAACGTCTTCCGTCTGATGCTCGACGCCATCGATGATGATGCTGTCGACGCGTAGATTTCTATCGATGCCCACGGCTGCATCGTAGAGATCGTTGTCAAAGACCAATCGAATCTGATCCAGCGAGACGCCATCGAGGTCATGCGTTAACGCGACAAACTCATACTCGTCGATATCGCCGCCAATTTCTTGGAAGGTCGCAACGGTCAAACCATCAATCTGCAAGTGCAAGCGTTCTTCCCCAGTCGCACCTGCAGCGTTGATTGTGATCGGCAGGATGCCACCGTAACGCTGACGAGCATGATGGTCGAATGCCACGGCTGTTTCGATGATGCCGATTTCTTTCTCCAAATCCCAATCGCCGTCTCGTTCAGGACTTCCTGTTTCGTCGATCGAGGCAGCCACATCAGCGCCGGTCAGCATTGATAGACATCGCATCAACGCATCACCTTGTGTGCCTGCCCCAGTTTCACAGCCGTAAAGCAGAATGTCTGCTTGGGTAGTCAATGCTGTTGACCATTTTCGAACCTGTGGTGTCTTGCGAAGCAAGGTTTCTTCGGAAACCAACTCGTTGCCAAGTGAGATTTGCCCCGGCTTTCCATGTCCAATGATGTGAACGCTTTGAACATCAGTTCGCCGCTGCAATACATCGGTGATCTGCTGCAGGCCGGACAATTCACTCGTGAGTAAAACAATTTCGTGCTTTGGATCGATACCCTCGATCAGATTGGCGATGTCAGGAGTCTTGGAGTCAACGAAAACCAGATGGCTGGCAGTTGCGCAATTGCAGTGCGGATCGATACCGGAATCGGCGTGACTACTATTGGAAACAACTTGACTGACGTCTCCGGCCAGCATTAGACGGGGTTCCAAAGTCGCGACGCGCCAAGGAGAACTTGTATGAGAAGCACCGCGACGGGAACGAAGGGATCGGATCATGGGAAGGCCAACGGATAGACGGAGTCTCAGTCAAATTGGCCACAAATTGCAGTGGATGCCGGGCCTGAATTTCAACTGTGGATAGCGACCCCCCCAGAGTAGTCCAAGAGTCTGGCTTGAGCGCCAGCAGCTGAGAAATTTCATCGAAAGCTCATTTATGACGAGCGAGCTTTCAAGGTGAGCGGTCGGTTCTAGTAGACGTCTCGCAAATACCGGCCGGTTTCGCTTAGACGATCGAGAAAGGCCACCGCGTCTTGCCGTGTCTTGTTGCCCTGTCTCTGGCAGATGTCCACCAAAGCTTCGTTCACGTCTGCAGCCATCCGTGACGCGTCGCCACAAATATAGACAGCGGCTCCGTTGTCGATCCAATTCCAAACCTCAGCAGCTTGCTGACGCAATCGTGTTTGGACGTAGACCTTTTCGTCAGTGTCTCGACTGAACGCGACACTGATTCGCTTGAGAAGCCCCTTTTTGAACCATTGCTTGAGCTGCGGTTCGTATAGAAAGTCGTGTGTCTGCCGCTGGTCCCCAAAAAACAGCCAGTTCTGTCCTGTTGCTTTCGTGGCTTCTCGTTCTTGTAGAAAGCCGATGAACGGAGCGATGCCGGTCCCCGGTCCAATCATGATGATCGGTTGCGAACCGTCGATAGGCGTTGTGAATCCCATCTGGTTGGGATGAATGTAAACACGAACATCGTCGCCCGGTTGAAGTCGTTCAGCGAAGAGCGTGCTTGCTACTCCGCGCCGCAGCCGATCGTTTCGCTCGTAGCTGACTTTGCCGACGGTCAAGTGAACTTGGTCACCGACTGCCTTCATACTACTGGCGATTGAATACAGTCGAGGCTTGATCGATTCCAGCGTTTCGCAAAACTCTTGGGCTGATAAACGGACATCAAAGGCAAGCTCCAATGCGTCTAACACATCGAATCCTTCATCTACACCGTTTTGCAGGAGCGACGATAGCTGCTTCTTAGCTCCTTCGTCGGCTGATCGTTCCAAGAGGAGTTCCAATAATTCGTCGCTTGGATCCTTCAGGCAGCAATCTTCGCGAAACGCACAAAACGGCGGTCTGGAGTTTCCCAGCGGCGTTGTGATGGGTTGATCCGGGTCCTGTTGGAGAAGTGTCAAGATTGATTGAACCAGCTGATCGCAATTCGTCGGCCACACACCCAAAGCGTCACCAACTTTGTAAGTCAGATCAGATCCAGCAAGATCGATAATGACTTGCCGTGTATCTTTTTCAGAATCGGGGTGGTTCAGAGGCCGCGACTCGATGAACTTGGCAGTGAACGGATTCTTGCGACTGTAGCCACTCGCGTTGCTTGGACGGGTTGCCGATTTTTCGACGTGAACACCACCGTTCTGCTTGATCAGCTTTTTCAGCGTCTGCTTCGTCTCCTTACCGCCCGGCGTGCAAAGCGACAGATCGGATTCGGCTCCCTCAGCGATGGCTTCGCTATAAGTTTGGCAGACGTAGCCACACGACCCGCAATCCAGCTGCGCCATTGCCGCCATCAGCTTTCGCTTGAGCGGTCTGCTCTCAGCCATTTCCAATCGCTCAGCGATCGGTAGTTCCGGTTGATGCCAAGGAAACTCCTCGGTGTCAGGAGCAGGCGGCAAAATGACCGTTTCGGTCGTGAGACCTGCCAACGCGAGTGCGTCGTCCGAGACGATTTTCGGCTCCACACCTAGAAAGCCAGTGACAAAGCCATTGAGCCAGGCACGTTGTGCGTTCGACAAGAAGGGTGTTTCCGGGGTCATCGTCGCGCGGTCGCCGTTCCTCAATTTCGACACAAACCAGCAAAGCTAGCGCGCAGTGGATCCGCGTGCTTCTCTGCCTGTATCGGTAGTTTCGGCCGGAGGTTTCAGCGAACTGAAATCGAATCAATTGGTGTCACATTTCGCCATCTAAACTAAATGTTCCGAATGACCTGATTTGTTCGATCACGCATCGTGGAGTCTGGCTATCCAGCCGCTTCGACGTCTTTGCTCGCTTCGATCATGACATTGCTGATCGTTACATAGGTCAATGTCCACGCTTCCTTGACGTCATCCGTGAATTCATCACCAAGGCCCTTGTCGAGCGTCCATAGAAGAGCCTCACCGACGGTTTCGTAGCTCGATAGCGGCACGCCATATTTGACGTGCCGTCGACCTAAGTCCTGGACAGCCGAAAGGATGGTATCTAGCTTGGTCAACGAAGTGACGGCCAAGTTAAGAGTCGCCATTAGCTTTTTGCCTTGTTCCTTCATATCGCCTTTAAACAAAGACTTCAACGAAGGATCGAGCTCGAAGAGGCGTCCGTAAAAAAGCTCAGCGGCTTGGTCGGAGATGGGTTTAACCTTCTCCCAAGATCCTTGGACGAGTGCAATTTGGTCGGGTGTCATGTGTTTCTGTCTTTCGCTCGCAAAAATAGGAAAGGCATCCTTGCCCTGATCGACATCCGTGATGAATGGGTAAGAGACTTGTCAATCGCTACGGCATTGGCACGCGGACCAATACGCCACCCATGACGTCATCCTTTCCAAACTCCGGGTAAGATTCGCCGCGATTGGGATGGTCGTTGTGGCAACTCCAACACGCTTGAGCCACAGCCCGGTCGGGATAAACGGCGACGAAGTACTTCTTGCCGCCTAGTTCTTCTTCGCCATAGAAATTGTCACCGGGATTCGCGTCCAAGAACTCCAACGCCTCCTTCTCGAAATCGTTTTGCGCTTCGTGCTGTTCATTCAAGGGCCATTTGCTACGCAATGAGTAAGTGAAGCCGGCTTGCGGGTTCTTGTCGACGAGTTCTGCGCCCATGCGAAACATCTGTGCCGGTAGCGGAATCGCATTCTCACTGTCCTCCCAATACTCGTCGGCCGTAACGGGAGCTTCTTGCTTCTTCAAATTTGTCACCACGTGCGTCGCATACACCGTTCTATCGGCCATCATCACCGCGTGAACTCCGTCTGCAAATTGCTGCGGCGAAATTCCGCTAGCTGGAGTCGCCGAGGCTTCCGCCGATCCGCCACTGCAACCGGCCAACGAAAGGACGACTAAGGAAATGCCTAGCAGCAGAAGCGCCGTCAGTTGCTGCGGACGCTTGATGTCATGCGAGTGGCTCGTCGCAGTAAGGGTGGAGGTAGATTTCATGGGATGAACTCTCGAACTAGGTTGGGAAGGGAAACGAACAAGTTGATTTACGGTTGCTTGTCAGAGGAAGTTTTTTGTTTTTGAGCACGTTTGGCTTTCGTGGCAGCAACGCGTTTGGCCCTGGCGGCGGCGCGCTGAGCGAACCAATCATGGGCCATCTGAACGCTCTTTATTCGGGTGTCTGGCTCGCTGGAGTAGCAGTTTGCAGTCAGGGCCGGATCGGCGAGCGAGCTAAGCGAAAACTCAAGACCATGGCAATTTGCGCAGACGTCGCGGGCCATAGTCTCGCTGGGGCGTAGGTTTGCATTTTGGTCGTGCGACACCCAGACTTCGTGGCCATCGGATATCCGTGGCATATGACAGGTCGCGCAGCTCACTCCGCTTCCGACGGGTGAGTCACCAGACAATTCGCTTCGCCAAAGTTCGGCGTGTGAAGAGTTTTCATATGCCAGCGTGTGGGCATCCGCGTGACAGTTTTTGCATGCCTGCACGGCGGCATACTCAGTGTCAAAGGTGTGACCACTGTGGCAGGCATTGCAAGTCAATTCGCGATGTGCCGCGTCACTGTGCATCGGCAATCGTGCATGCGCCGGCGTCATCGGCGAAAGATCGCTACCCAGACGCATGCCGTGCTTTCCACGAACAAACGATTCGCTTTCACGCTGGTGACATGCCTCGCACGCTCTCATAGCTACGCTGTCTTGCCATTGATCAATCGATGATTCGTCAATCTGGCCGTGGCATTGGCGACAGTTCACGCCAACAGCAGCATGAGTGGATTCGGCCCACTCAGGAATGATCAAGGTATTTCGTTTCGCTGATAGGGGAGCGTCGTTTTGCGAATGGACTAGCTGTTTGAGCTCGGGGTTTTCGGCAGACCAACGCTCGGCA
>CAYUGI010000110.1:0-5545 GCA_964444105.1 uncultured Pirellulaceae bacterium | reverse complement strand
CGCTCGGCAAGATTCCGCTTCGGCAGTGTTGCCACGCTCATGTAGTCCGGTTCGCCATGGTGTTCGTCAAGGAACTTTTCGTACAGAGCGCGGTTGTCGTGGTAGTTGTGGCAGCCCGCCGTTGCACAGCTGTCAAATTTCATGCCTTCGTGACTGGGTCGTGATTCCGCGACATCTTGATGACAGTGCCAGCAGTAGTCGGTTGGAACCGTTAATCCAGACTGGCTTGTTTGGTCGGGCACGTGTTCACGGTGACAAGTCAGACAGTCCTGTGCATTGAGGATCAACAGCCGATCCGCGTTGGTAGGGTCATTGAATTTTGCTGCCGGATGCGTGTCGTTTGCCAACGTTAGCTGGTCGGCGTGACAACGGTTGCAGGCATCCTGCATCAGATTGGATGACGAATGTGGCTGCTGATCAGTCGTCGGTGAGTGACATGCGTCGCAGTCCATTTCGATCTGATAATGACCATGAGTTGTATCGCCAGGCAGTAGTGAACTCTTCACGACTGATGCTGGAGCGACAATCGCGTAAGCGAAGAAGCCTACGATCATCAGGTTGATCACGGCCCACGCCAGCCATTTGGTGATCGTTTTGTTGAATTGCGATTCGCTCATTTCACCTTCAATCACTGAACCAGTAGAAGGTGAAAATATGAATGGCGATCAGCGCCGGTAGAGGCCAAAACAGCCACAGATGTAAACGGGTTAAACGCGGACGCCATAACCTAAGTGACATCGCACGCATGCCTGTCGCTCGGCTCTCCATGCTGCTAATGATGCCAGCTGCGCTGCCCAGAGCCGCCGTGCCTAGGAACACAATTGCCAGCACGAGATTCAGGTTGTCGCCAAGGCTGAATCCCGTATGCACCGCCAATGCGACTAGCACTGCGGTACCAAGTATCCCATGGATGGATCGCCAAAGTGCATAGCTGCCGAATCGAAACCAGTCCAACCTTTTGCGTAGCGAAAACACCAGGCCCAGCAGCGTCAGTGAAAGAGTCGTGTAGCCCGTGACTTGCCGGGCAACATCGCTCCGCCAGAGAACATCAATGTTCCTCCAACTGACTTGGACGCTCTGCGCGAACTGCACTGGTGATACAGCAATGAAGATAGCCAAGCAACATGCGGCCAGCACGGATGCAACCATCATTGTATGCGTGCCTGCGGGAACCGATGTCTCCGCCGGAGCGCCTGCTAGATTACAGAGCAATGATCGACAGCTGCCGCAGGCAGTGGCGGCATTTGTCGCGTCCGAAAGCAATTGAACATCAGTCACACCTGACGAGATCTGCTCGGTAAGTGTGGCTTTGGTCACACCCAAGCAGGAACACACGACACTGTTGTCGGGCCAGTCATTGACCGAAATCTTGTTGGTGGTGGGCCAGGGTGAACCGGTTTTCTCGAAACGCGTTCGCTGTGTTGGCCAGAGTGATTTGTTGCGATGAATCGCGTGTCGAATCAGCGGCAACTGTTCCCACTGTCCAACGCAGGCTGCACCGGCAAATCGACCCTGCTCCATGATGATTTTGCGATAGCCATCCTCGTCTTCTTGAGCCAGCACGACACAAGAAGCAGACTGGCCGATCGCGCGTCCAAGCACCACAACCGGGATGCCCAGAAGCTTCAGCTCGGCGGATTCGTCCGCGCCCAGGAAATACGCTTCCTCGCCTGCCAATCGTCTGGCCAACACATCTGCCATCCGATAGCACGGTGCGACGAGTCCATAGATGTGATCTTCAAACGCGGCACACTCTCCGATCGCGAAAATATCTGGATCCGATGTTTGCAGTCGATAGTCGACAACGAATCCACCACGAGTGCCCGTGGCTAAGTTGGCACTGTTTGCCAATTGATCGTTCGCACGAACACCTGCTGCGACGATCAGGATATCGACGTTTGCAGGAACGGCGTTGTTGAAATGCAGTGTGAGCCCACCGTCATGGTTGGAAACGATCTTCTCAGTTCGCCGAACCAAATGAACATCGACGCCGATCGATTCAACGTGCTCTTTCAACCGAGCCGCAGCGTGTTTGTCTAATTGTCGCGGCATCAGGCCAGGGGCCATTTCAACGACGCTGGTTTGGAGACCGAGATCCATCAACACCTTGGCTGATTCCAAACCCAATAGACCGCCACCGATGACGGCTCCGACCTTGGCGTCAACACGATCGACGTGTTCTTTGATTCTCTGCAGATCATCCAGCGTCCGGTAGACAAACACGCCCGGTGAATCGCTTCCGCTGATGGGAGGCATCCAAGCACGCGAGCCTGTCGCAAGAACTAACTGGTCATAGTCGAAACGATCACCGTTTGAATCAATCAGCTGTTTCGCATCACGATCGATTGCTGTGATGAAGCGACCTGTCAAAAACTCAATTTCGTTCTCTTCGTACCAGTCGTCGTCGGACAACAAGAGATCGTCAACCTGCTTGCCTTCAAAGAACTTTGAGAGGTTAACGCGATCGTAACACCGGTGTTTTTCGTCTCCGAAAATGGTGATTTGATATCGCTGGGCAATCCCAAGGTCGATCAAGCGCTTGCAAAGTCCATGCGAGGCCATACCGCCTCCAACGATTAGTAGTCGTTGACGGATTCCGTGAGGAACAGTGGACGCGTGTTGACGCGTCGACCGAGACGATGCTTCGACAGCGATTGCCATGCAGTAACGGAAGGAGCGGTTCAGAATGTACGCAGGGCCAATGACCGCCTACGATCGGTTGAGTACGATGCATGTCGTCTCAGGCGGAACCGCTTCCGCAAGAGTCTTGACTTCGCTTCCTCCGGTAAGAACGTGAAGTCGTTTAACGAACAAGCAATCGGCGCGCCAAAGCCTTGAAGCAAGTTCATGTCGGGTCGTCGAATTTGGGCTGCGACGCCGTTGCGATAGACTTGGTGGTCGTGGATGGCCCATCGCCTTTCAAAAAACTGCTCCAGAGTTGTGCGAAATTTGGATGAAGACCTAGCTTATTGCTCAAGCATCAGATGCTTGAGCTAAAGAATCGTGCAACACACGCCACTGCTTTAAGCTCCGAAGCTGTTGAGATCAGCAAAAAACACTTCTACCATTAGCAACGCTAATCATGGATTACCAAAGACTTTCATCGCTGTTAACGTTCGACAACGCGTTTACGCGTGAGTTGCCAGGGGATCCGATCCAAGAGAACTCGCGCCGTCAGGTTCAAGGGGCTTGTTACTCTCAAGTGCAGCCGACCGTTGTAAGCGATCCCACCTTGGCGGCTTACTCTCGCGAAATGGCCCAAGACTTGGGCATCACGGAGGATTGCGTGAAAACACCAGAATTTGCATCGGTGTTTGGCGGCAACAAGGTGCTGGACGAGATGGATCCGTTCGCGATGTGCTACGGCGGGCATCAATTCGGCAACTGGGCGGGGCAGTTGGGCGATGGGCGGGCTATCAATTTGGGGGAGGTCATCAATGAAGCCGGCCAACGTTGGATGCTGCAACTGAAGGGCGCAGGCCCAACGCCCTATTCTCGAACCGCCGATGGGCTGGCAGTGCTACGATCAAGTGTTCGCGAATTTCTTTGCAGCGAGGCGATGCATCACTTGGGTGTTCCCACAACCCGGGCGCTCAGTTTGGTTCTCACTGGTGAAGGTGTGATGCGAGACATGTTTTACGATGGCAACCCAAAAGTGGAGCCTGGCGCGGTTGTTTGCCGGGTTGCTCCATCGTTCACAAGGTTCGGCAACTTTCAGATTCTTGCATCGCGCGGCGACATTGAAAATCTACAAAGATTGGTCGACCACACGATCCGATACGATTTCGCTCACTTGCTACCGTCATCAGGCAAGCTTTCGCCGGATGTCTATGAAACATGGTTCCACGAAGTCTGTGATCGCACCGCGACGATGATTGTTCACTGGATGCGGGTCGGGTTTGTTCACGGTGTGATGAACACAGACAATATGTCGATCTTGGGCCAGACGATCGACTATGGTCCGTACGGTTGGTTGGAGGACTACGATCCCGGTTGGACACCCAATACTACGGATTCGGGCGGTCGTCGCTATCGCTACGGTCATCAACCACAGATTGCGCAGTGGAACTTAATGCAATTGGCAAACGCGTTGGTGGAATTGTTCGACGATGTCGAACCACTGCAGATTGGTTTGCAGAAATACGTTGATGCATTCGAGCGAGGCTGGGATGCAATGATGACGGCAAAGCTGGGGTTGATGGAGCATCACAAAGAGACCGACGAGAGCTTGTTCAGCGATCTGCTGAAGCTGTTGCCTATGATCGAAACCGACATGACGATCTTCTTTCGAAAGCTAGCCGACGTTGATTGTGAAGAAGTGGAGCCGAATGCTGACGATCGCGAACAAGTCACTCCCTTATTGGACGCCTACTATCAGCCCGATCAACTGACGGGCGAACTATTGCGTGAGACAGCGAATTGGATTCGCCGTTACCGGGCCCGGGTGCAAAGTGCCTCGATCACAAACGCAGATCGCAAGACTCGTATGAACGCCGTGAATCCGAAATACGTTTTGCGCAACTACTTGGCGCAACTAGCGATCGACAAATCCGAGCAGGGCGATCACAGTCTGATCGGCGAGCTATTGGAAGTCCTCAGAAATCCCTATGACGAACAACCTGAGTACGAAGTCCACGCGGCGAAACGCCCTGAATGGGCTCGGCATCGCGCCGGTTGTTCGATGTTGTCCTGCAGTTCATAGCGAGCGTTTACTGCAACGCGACTGTTAGCCAACCGTCTTTGGCATCGATCAGTCGCGGGCGATAGACTTGGCCGCGAAGTGCCTCGGCTTTGACCGTCTGGGGCAAGATGATCGGCTGATGCATCAGGGTCTCGGGAAAGACGTTGGTGAAGTTCTTTTCCATGGCACGCTTCGTCGCTGTTTGCGAGATCGAGAGCCGTTTCGTGCCCGGAAAGGCGATTTCGACCTCGCCTTCGCGAACCAGAATCACAGCTCCTTCGGGCGTAGTTCCCGGAACGTACAACGCGGTGATTTCGACGACTTTCTTTAACTCGCGTTTGCCCTGGGCAAATCGAGTGCCACCCACTCCCAGACGGACTTTTCCATCGCGAGCTTCGAAGATAATGGGGCGTGTCTTGGAGAAATCGATCTCAAAGGGTTCCTCTTCTTTTTCCTCGCCCTTGTCTTTCGCTTCATCAAGAATCGATGAACCGCTCGACGCGTTGGAGTTAGGTTTGCTCGCAGTTGTGCTTCGACCCGCTTGCGACATCAAGTTGTCAATTTGCTGCTGAGTGATAGTCCGTCCAGCCAACAAGTAGCCGACGGTGTTGTTGATCGCTGATTCGTGAAGTTGGATCGCTGCGTCATACGAACGGTTGATGGGGGGGGCTGCATTGGGAGCCGCAAGCTGATTGCCCCGCTGAATGGTCGAACGCAGATAGATCGAGTCCTGAGTTGAGCCGATCAAGCGAGCTGGCTCAGGAATGTCTAGCCGTCGCAAAACAGGCCGAGCCTTTTCCATTAAATCAGGAATCTGAACGCTGCCGGCTTTCGCTGTTTCATCACTAAACTGTTCGCCAACTT
>CAYUGI010000109.1:9191-20447 GCA_964444105.1 uncultured Pirellulaceae bacterium | reverse complement strand
AACAGCGTGACGGGGATCAACGCGAAGACGACCGTAATCATCATTCGTTTCAGGTCGATTCCATCTCGCACGTGTGTCGTGCCATGTGTGATCTCACCCGGTGTGTACAGAAACGTATCGAGCGCTTCGTACATCGGATACGCGAATGCAAGCGGCCCGCCTTTGGAAACCAAAGGATGGACTTTGTCGAGTGCGTCGCGGAGTGCTTTCATGTGCCAAGCTTTCCGATTTCAGACTTGTCTAAATGGTGTTTGTGATTCGTTCTTAGTGAGCCGTTGGCGCTAGCCATGGGCCTTTTACCGCTATCGAATCCGCATCAAGCAGGCCCGCGGCTAGCGCCGTCGGCTCACGAGTAACGGATCCTCGCGTCTAACCTTCTCGTTGGATCGTTGTCAAATTGTCTCTCAGCAACGACCCGTACTCGTATTTTCCAGGACAGACAAACGTGCAAAGTGCGATGTCTTCCTCTTCCAACTCCAGCACACCCAAGCTCTGTGCCTGATCGGTGTCGCGGACGATCAAAGCTCGCAGCAACTGAGTTGGCAAGATGTCCAGTGGCATGACTTTCTCGTAAGTGCCCATCGGCACCATCGCTCGTTCGCTACCACCGGTTGTCGTGGTCATGTCAAACTTCGCGCCAGGCATCCCGGACGATGCGAAAATCTTTGTGAGCGAGTACTTGTCGAATCCAGGCTTTTGCCAGCCCAAGAATTCGCGTTCGTCATCTTCTTTCAGAATCGAAACCTGATTGTGGAAGCGACCCAAGTAGAGGTGCGGTGCCTTGGCTGTTCGGCCACAAAGCACGCTGCCGGAGATTGGGCGAATTTTGATGTCTTGGTGTTCGCCATCGATCAACTGTGAAATGTCAGCACCGATGCGTGTTTCCAGCAAACGCGGCTGGTTTACGACTGGACCGGCCAGCGAAATGATTTTGCGAGTGTCTAGAACACCATGCGTCAGCAGCGATCCGATCGCGATGACCTCTTGGTAACCGATATACCAAACCGTTTTCGCCGGCCCGACCGGATCCAAAGTGTGAATGTGAGTGCCCGCCAGACCGGCTGGATGTGGGCCGCTGAAAGATTCGACCGAAACGCCATCAATACCGGCACCAGGGATTTCGCTTCCTTCGCCCTTACAGACAAATACCTTCCCGTCGGTCAATTGCGTCAAAGCACGCAAACCGAGGCTGAACTGATCTTTTCGATCGGCCATCGCAACCACGGGATCCGCACAAAGTGGATTCGTGTCGATCGCTTGAACGAAGATAGAACTGGGTGATGTTCCTGGGGCAGGAATCTGGCCGTAGGGACGAGTCCGCAGTGTCGTCCACAAGCCGCTTTTGGTCAGTCGCTCGGTGACGCCATCGCGGCCGATCGCGCCGGGGTCAGAACCTTTCGCGCCTTCAAATTCGATGCGGTCGTCTCCATCGACGTCGATCACGATCGATTCAAACTTGCGTTTCGCGCCGCGATTGACTTCGCTAACCGTTCCCGATGCAGGAGCGGTATAAGTCACGCCTTCCGTTTTCTTATCAGTAAACAGCACATCGCCACACTTAACACGGTCACCGACCGCAACTTGCATGGTCGGTTTCATGCCGATGTAGTCATCGCCGATCAGCCCCACACGCGTGACGTGTTTGGCGGGTTCGATCCGCTGCTCGGGGCATCCGGTGATAGGAAGGTCTAAGCCTTTTTTGATGACTGTCATCGTTTCGACGTGCTCATTGGCATGAATTTCGTGCGTCAACTACAGCACACCGACAACGAGCGGCACGGCAATTCGCGAGTAGAAGAGCCGCAGGCCACTTTGTGATTAATTTCACAAAGTGGTTCCGGCTAAAAGCCCGCGTTGTCGAGTCGTTAGGCGACTCAGCGGGCTTCCATACAGGCTCTTTTGGGCAGTCATCAAACGTGGTTAGCGTTTGTGGCCGCACTCCATCGCGTCAAGTTGCCGTGTTTTCAACGCATCGAAAGGTTCGCCGCGGACATCATTGACACCAATGATCCGTCAACCGTTTCGATGTGTCGCCACATCGGCGTGCAAGGCTAGAAATATTACATAGCGCGTCAAAAGTCGCAACGGCATAGTTGTCGCATTACCGATTGAATTGCAACCATTTGCCTCTATCCCGATGCGGTGTCCCGCAACCCGCCCGTAAGCAGACGCATGCCTGTGAAGGTCCTTGCGACCCAACTATTTGATAGCTCCGCCAGCCAGTTGCTCCGCCAGGCCCCGGCGGCGTGATAGGAGAGAAGAACGCCCTAAGTGAACGGACGCCCCCGTGTTTATCGCTAACGCGGCACTGCATCGCCTCCGTGACGTTGCTATTTCGCCCTGGAACAAGAATTGCCACACTCCCGGGCTTATTCTTTCGCGTCCTTTGAAACCTGAGTCCTGTCCGTTGCGCCGCACCGACATCCGAAACGTCGTCATCATCGCTCACGTTGACCACGGAAAAACTACCCTCGTCGATTGCCTCCTGCGACAAAGTGGCCAGTTCCGCGACACGGAACTCAAAGGCGAACGGATCCTTGACTCCAACGACTTGGAGCGAGAGCGTGGCATCACGATTCTTTCCAAGAACATTGCGATCCCCTATCGCGGCGTAAAAATCAACTTAATCGACACACCGGGTCACGCGGATTTCGGTGGCGAAGTCGAGCGAGTGGTGAAGATGGCTGACGGCTGCCTTGTTCTGGTCGATGCAGCAGAAGGCCCGATGCCGCAAACACGCTTCGTACTTGAGAAAGCTCTTGAAGCCGGCGTGCAACCGATTCTGGTCGTCAACAAAGTCGACCGACCTGACGGACGTCCAGCTGAAGCACTCGATGAAGGCCTAGAACTGCTGGCCGATTTGGGTGGCGAAGACATCTTGGACGACGTGAAATACGTCTACACCAGTGCGAAAGAAGGCTACGCGACCACTGACCCGGAATCGCCAACGAAGGACATGCGTCCGCTACTGGACCTGATCGTCGATTCGCTGCCTGGCCCAGAAGTCGACGCGGATGCGCCGCTGCAAATGATGGTCACGACGTTGGACTGGAGCGAGTACGTCGGTCGAATCGCGGTGGGGCGCATCAACGCGGGCACAATCAACGCTGGGCAAACCATCGAACTTCATCAGACGGGTGGACCCAAGAAACAAAAGATCGCAGCGCTCTACACTTTCGACAACCTTGGCCGGGCAGCGGCAGAAAAAGCCGAAGCCGGTGACATCGTTTCGATCGAAGGACTACTGGACGTTGAAATTGGCGACACGATCAGCGCCGTCGATGCGAACAATGCCTTGCCACGTCTGACCGTCGACGAGCCAACGCTCGAAATGGTCTTCAGCGTCAACTCATCACCGATGGTGGGTCGCGAAGGCAAGTACGTCACAACACGCCAGATCAAGGGACGCCTGGAAAAAGAGCTCGAGCGAAACGTCGCCTTGCGAGTCGAGATGGTTCCTGGCACCGAAGCGTACGCCGTCAAAGGTCGCGGCGTTTTGCACTTGGCGATTTTGATCGAGACAATGCGACGTGAAGGCTACGAGCTAAGCGTTGGCAAGCCGCGCGTGATTTTCAAAACGATCGATGGCAAAAAGCACGAACCGTTCGAGACTCTGCGCGTTGAAGTCCCCACCGATGCGATGGGGCCGGTGATGGAGTTGGTCGGACACCGTCGTGGTCAGCTGGATGAGATGTCACAGCGAGGCGATTACAGCTTGCTGAGCTTTACGATTCCGTCTCGCGGTTTGATCGGGCTACGAACCCGATTGCTGAACGCAACTCGCGGCACAGCGATTATCAATCACCGTTTCGAGAGTTACCGTCCGTTCGAGGGTGATCTGCCTAGCCGAGCCAATGGAGTATTTATCTCGATGGTTCCCGGTAAGTCGGTGCCGTTCGCGATGTTCAACTTGCAAGACCGTGGCGATTTCCTGATTCCTCCAGGCGTCGAAGTCTACGAAGGCATGATCGTTGGCGAGAGTGCGCGAGACAAAGACGTCACGGTAAATCCTTGCAAAGAAAAGAAGCTCACCAACATGCGAGCGTCCGGCAGTGACGAGAATGTCTCGTTGAAACCGCCTCGCGACATGGGCTTGGAAGCAGCGTTGGAATACATCGAAGAAGATGAGCTCGTCGAGATCACGCCCGAGAACATTCGCCTTCGCAAAATCCTGCTCAAAGAATCCGATCGCCGTCGCCAAGGCCGAAGCGCTTCGGCGTAGTGCATTCGATTGAGATGCGATGGCTGTTTTCGTCAGCCGTTGGCGCTAGCCACGGGCCTTGCTCACGCTGAATCAGGCCCGGTGATTACAGCGTTGACCGCGGCGACTGGGGCTGGGCTGGATAAATGCCCGCGGCTAGCGCCATCGGCTTACTTCTTCTTGCGGTAAACCGCCCGCTTCTCTGCGTAAGTTTCCGCACTGGGCAGTTCAGCTTTGGCGGGATCGCTCTCGTCCATCATGCGTTGCAAGAAAGGCCTGCACCAACCACATCCGGTGCCCGCTCCGTAGCATTCTGATAGTTGGCTCGTGCGCCGAGGTTTTTCAGCGCGGATGAACTGCATGACTTTGCGGCGTGTAACATGAAAGCACAGGCAGACGTGGTCATCATCATCCATCGGTGCCACTCGCTCCGTCGGTGATCAGCCACGTTGCAACGACGCAGGCATCCAGATAGTCCGCGATGTTCAGTCGCTCGTCGGCCGTGTGGATATTGCGCTGACCGCAGCCAAGCGTGACCGCTTCGATGCCATGCCGAAACAGCCAGTTCGCATCCAAACCGCCGTTGGCGATGTCCACGTTGGGCTCGCGGCCGACGACCTGCAAGGCATCTTTGGCCGCCGCGATCGATGGGTGGTCATCGGACAGTGCGAAGGCTTCGTAGTCCACGTTGGATGAGAACTCGCAGGTACCACACTCACCTTGCTCGTTTCTCACAGAAGCGGCGGCCTTTTCAAACGCAGTTCGGATTTCCGTGACGATCTTTGTTCGCATCGCTGCATCATGACTACGAGCTTCGGCGCGGACTTCGACTTCTGGTGTGACGACGTTCGTCGCTTCGCCACCGTTGATCACACCGACATTGGCAGTCCCGACTCCGTCACTATTGTCGATGAGCCCCAGCCAGCCTTTCGCGTCCAAATCGGCGATGGCTTTAGCGGCCATGACGATCGCGCTAGCTCCTTTTTCAGGGGCGGCACCAGCGTGCGATGGAATGCCGGCCAGCTTGATCGACATGCGTTCGCCACCGATCGCACCTTTCGTTACCTTTTCAAGCGTGCCTCCGTCGAAGTTGAAGGCGCGATCGACTTCGCCAACTGCCGAAGTATCCAATGCTCGCGCGCCATGAAGTCCGATTTCCTCTTGAATCAGAAAGGCGATCACTGCTGGCGGGAAATTCTCGTCGCCCTGCTTGAGTCGTTCGATTGCGGCAGTCGCGATCGCCGTGCAACCGCTGCGGTCATCCGCGCCCAGTCCTGTCGCAACGCTACTCTTGACCTCATCACCATCGACAACCGGCTTGGCTCCTACGCAAATGGGAACCGTGTCCATGTGAGCCGAAAGCAACGTTCGCGGACCATTCCCGTTGCCAGGCAGTCTGACGATCAAGTTGCCGCAATTGCCAGCGAGTTGCGTGCGTTTTTCGGCCCCGT
Source organism: uncultured Pirellulaceae bacterium (assembly GCA_964444105.1). Taxonomy (GTDB): domain Bacteria; phylum Planctomycetota; class Planctomycetia; order Pirellulales; family Pirellulaceae; genus K23-9. Next base: position 14,795 of record CAYUGI010000109.1, on the reverse strand, counting down.
CGTATCGGATGTTTTCCGGCGCGACCCCGGCGTCCAGGAGAAGTTGCTCGATCGCCTTGGCTACATCCGCTTCTTCGCCGCTGCGCCCAGGAATTTGAGTGATGTCCAGAAAACGCTGCAGTGCAGCATCTTTGTTGACTTCGGGAGCGTTGTTGACTTCGGGAACAGGCATTCAGCAGGTACACTTTCGTTTTGGAGTATTGCCGGAAGCTTCAACTTAACCCATCGCTAGCCACTTGCCGACACGCATTCCCGTGAACCTTCCCGTCATCGATTCCAGTGCATCGCCTGAGCAGAACAAGCCCATTGATGAACGATTGCACTTGTTGGATCTCGATACGGACTCTCTGAAGCAGTGGCTGAAGGAAAACGGGCAGCAGGGATTTCGGGCCAAGCAGATTCAGAATTGGGTCTACCAGCAGCGTGCTACCGATTTTCAGCAGATGACGAATTTGTCGCAGTCATTGCGTGATTTGCTTGAAAAGTCGTTTGTCATCTACGCCGCCAGCGAGTCCGAAGCGGTCGCGTCGAGCGACGGAACGGAAAAGCTGCTGGTCCGATTGCCCGATGGAGGTGAAGTCGAATGCGTGTTACTTCGCGACGGACATCGCCGGAGTATCTGTGTTAGTAGTCAAGTCGGTTGCGCGATGGGCTGCGTGTTTTGTGCGAGTGGTCTGGACGGTGTGGATCGCAATTTGACGCGGGGTGAAATTTTGGAGCAAATGCTACGCCTGCAATCGCGTTTGGCGGACGGCGAGCGGCTCAGTCACATCGTGATGATGGGCATGGGTGAACCGTTGGCGAATTTGGATCGAGTCCTTGGTGCATTGTCGGTGGCAAAGGCTCCCGACGGGTTGGGCATCAGTCCGCGCCGAATCACGATCAGTACGGTTGGCCTGCCGCCAGCGATTGATCGTCTGGCTGAAAGTGGCGTGCCCTATAATCTGGCCGTTAGTTTGCACGCGCCCAATAACGAACTTCGTAGCGAACTGGTTCCTGTCAATCGCACGATCGGCATCGACGCGGTGCTGGATGCTGCGGATCGATACTTTGACGCCAACGGCCGGCGTTTGACGTTTGAGTACGTGCTGCTGGGCGGACTCAACGATGCCGAAGAGCATTCCCGGCAGTTGGTTTCCATCCTGAGGCATCGGAACGTGATGCTGAATGTGATCCCCTACAACCCGGTCGAAGGGTTGCCCTACAAGACACCCAGTCAGCAGTCCATCGCGAAGTTTCGCGAGGTACTGGAGAACGGGGGCGTCAATGTCAAGTTTCGTCAACGCAAAGGTGGCGAGATCGATGCCGCTTGTGGTCAACTGCGGCGCAACCGCGCGAAGTTGGAATCATAATCGTTTGCATCGCGATTCAATTTCCCCAGCTGGAATGTGAGCCGTGACGCGTGAGCGGCCGGGAGTCTCGCGAGTACCCGAGGCCTCACGGCCGACGGCTCACAAAAAGATCTAAGGCCAACGAGTGTTTTGCACTCGCCGTCGTTTGGGCGCGGGATGATCCTCAAGCTTCGCTTTGATAGACCGCGAACAAAGCGCCCGCTGGGTCTTTCAAAATCGCAAATCGACCTTCACCCGCCTTGCTTGCCGGTCGCACAACTTCTCCGCCGCTTGCTTCGCACTTTTTGCTTGCCGAATCGACATCATCCACCGTGATGTAAATCAGCCAAGCGGTCGGAATGTCAGCGTTCTTTCCTTTGGCGTGACAAACTCCTGCCACTGCATTGCCGCTGGCGTCCTGCATGCAGAAGTCTTCGTAGTCGCCCATGTCGACTGCTTCGTGGGACCAGCCCACGACCTGCTGGTAGAAATCGCGGACTTTCTGCGCGTCTGCCGTGCCACTTCCGACGGTTAAGTCCATCCAGGAAACGGAGCCAGAAAGGCTGTTGGGGTCGTTCATGATTTGTGTCACGTAAGAAAGTGAGTTGCCAACTGGGAGGGGGAGAATCGGCATACCCCGAATAAACCGCACCGTCAGTTTAAAACCCGAATTCGGAAAGCCTTTTTTAACCCGCAGCATGTTAATACGTCAGGCATAGTAGATCAGGTGGGCTAGATGCTGCCGTTATAGAGTTTGCAGGATTTCTTTTTTCGATTCACCAATAGAGGTGCTTGTTGTGGGTAAACGATTTGTCTTAGTTGCTTTGCTCGTTTGCTTCCTTTCCACCTCTGCCAGCGCGCAGTGGAATCGACATCGTCGTCGTGGAACGATCATCGGTGGCGTTGCTGGAGCCGCCATCGGTGCCGCCATTGGCGATCGCCGTAATAACGAAGCGGTTGGCGCAGTGATCGGCGGCGTCGCCGGCGCAGTGATTGGTGGCAATGTAGGTGCCAACAAAGACCATCGCATCGAAAATTCGGGGCGTCAGTACTACAGCCAGCCACAGTACACGCAGCGGCAATACAGTCATCGCTACCCTGTGTATCCGCAGCCAGCTCCCGTGATCGTACAAGCTCCCGTTGTCGTGCCGGCTCCTGTGATCGTGCCTGCTCCTGTCTCACCACCGCCAGCACACAAAACCTTTCCAATGGTCCAAGAGGACGTCGTTAACATGCTTCGCAGCGGCCTGAGCGAGACCATGGTCGCATCGCAAATCCAGCGTCGCGGTATGGCTCACGCACTGTCCGTGAACGACATCATCGGCTTGCACCAGCAAGGCGTCAGCGAGCAGCTGATCGACTACATGCAGGCGAGCGTTGTCGCCGGTGCACCGCAGATCCAATCGCAGTCACATACTTCGTACTCGATGCCTGCCCAGCAAACGACTCAGCAGCCAGTTCAGTATCCCGCCGAGTCATCCGTTATTCTGAACAATGCAAGCGGCCAGAGCATTCTGACTCCAGCCAACTAAGCCAATGTCGCTAGCACGCTACGCCGTGGTGAAAAAAAGGTGCCAGCGTCTTGCAGTCGCGCCGCTAACACAGTTTCGGCGGTAAATGACTCACCGAGTTAAGCCAATCAAGTTCCCATGCCTGGTTGGCTAAATTCAGTTTCGTGATTCCGGCATTGCGGATTGGCCCGAGTCGTTCCATCGTCATGGCATCGCCAATTAGCTCGGCTAGCAGCAAGCGAATGAAGTCGGCGTGCGTGACGATCACGATGCACTTTTGTGACGCGGCGAACTGCACTTCGATACGATCGACGACTCGTCTTGCTCGTGTTGCCGCTTCTTCGTCAGTCTCGCGTTGTTTTGCGCCCCACCAGCCTTGGTTTGTGATCGAGGCGTCGATTGTGACGCTAGATTCGGCGGCGAGCTGAAGCCATTTCAGAATTTCGTCTCGGTTGAATCCCTCGCCGCCCTGCGTTGCCTTGGGGCCATGGCCAATGAAGCAGCCTCCGCGTTCAAAAACGTCGTGCCAAACAGATAGCTTCACCGGTCGAGAAGTTTCGCTCGCGGCATCCAGTATCGCTTTGGTTGTCTGTAGCGTTCGACGAAACGGGCTGGTGACAAGTTCGTCAAACGGTAGGTGTGCGAGCCATTTTGCCAAGTTGTTGGCTTGGAGTCTTCCGAGTGGCGTAAGCCCGGGGTCTTCAGTTCGTTCGTAGGCCGGACGAGCATTGTTTTCACTCTCGGCGTGTCGAATCAGATAGAGCTTCATGCGTGAAAATCGCTCCACTGCAGGTCAAATTTGGCAAGGTACTTTTTTAAGCGATCCGAATCGTTGGCTTTTTGCTTGGCTTGGCGAGAAACGCTGAACAGTTTGCGTCCGGCGTCGGCCAGTGATTTGGAGTCGCGGCAAACGCGGATCGTTTCGGCAAGCTGCACCGCGTCGAATCGGTCGATTGCGTCGACTCTTGCTTGTCCCATCAGCTCTGTGAGGATTCGGTCTGTGCTGTCGCCTGTTTTCGGCGAACGCCAAGAAGCCCGTAGTCGCTCAATTTCTTCGTTGACCAGGTCGACGGAAATTCTGCCACTCGGTGCCAGAGTGGCCATCCGCGTGATCGCCGCGCTCAGGTCTCGAAAGCTCGCACGCCAGGGCGTCGAAGAATCATTGGCGAAGCGCAGGAATTGGCTAAGAGCTTCCTTGTTGAAAGTGACTTTGCGACCGTTGGTTTGCGTGAACCGATGCAATTCAAAATCAATGTTCGGTTCGATGTCGTCGCGACGCTCAGCGAGTCCGGGAAGTTCAAAAGACCAGAGATTGATCCGAGCCAGGAGGTCTTCACGAAACCTTCCGGTGGCGACTTCTGCTGCGAGGTCGCGATTCGTTCCGGCAAGCAGTTGGAAATCGCTATCAGTGACTTTGTCGCTGCCGACTGGCATGAACGTTTTGTCCTCGATCGCACGAAGTAGCATCGCTTGCTCGTCGAGTCCTAGTTCGCCGATTTCATCCAGGAAGAGGATGCCCTTGTCGGCAGCTTTCAGCAAGCCGGGTCGCGCGGTGATGGCTCCGGTAAACGCGCCCTTCACGTGGCCGAACAAAGTGGACATCGTTTGATCGCCACGGATCGTTGCGCAGTTGACTTCAACGAATTCACCGGCGACTTGCTCGCGCGATCGACGTAGTTGATAGATCCGCTTTGCTAGTTGTGTTTTGCCGGCTCCGGTTGGACCAGAGAGCATGATCGGAGCCTTGGTTGCCAAAGTGACTTGCTCGATACGATCAATCAGCGCGTTAAATGCCTTGTCCTTTGTTTCGATACCGGCCTTCAAGACGGATGTTGCTTCCAAGTGCTCTTCGGCAAATCTTGTTGCCAGCTGGTCGTATCGCGAAAGGTCCAGGTCGATGGTCGCCAGAGTCCCCATCGGGCTCTCGGCTTTTCGTCTTGGTGGCGAGGTCTGCGCCAGCACGGCGGGTAGGTGTCGCGATTCGGTCAGCAGGAACAAGCAGATTTGCGCGACGTGCGTACCGGTGGTGATGTGGACCAGATAGTCTTCTGCGTCGGTGTCGAAATCGTATTCACGCGAGAACTGATGAAGCGACTGGTAGACTTCCTCGAAATCCCAGGGATCACGAAATGCCATCGGATGAGGAATGACGGTTGTCTCAGGCGAGACCGAGCCGATGTCACCGACGACTTGCCGCATCAGCGTTTCGCTTTTGGGCTCGTAGAGCAATTCGAATCGGTCAACGACCAAGTCGTCTTGCTGGCAGATCGCCACGCTTGGTCGCCAAGCCTGCCAGCGGTCTCGTCGCGGATTGTTTTGGTCCAATTTCAGGCCGAGCAGTCCGATAGTGACGAGTTTCTTGTCCATGATGCGATGAAAGTATAGCTTGCTATACAGGAAGATAGGAATGTAGCCGTATTGGCTCTGTGCTTAATTGGTTGGTTCGTCCCTAAGTCGTTTGCTCAAAACACTTTGAGGGAATCGGTGAGTCTTTGGCACGCCTGCTGCTAAATGGAGTCATCGTTAAGCCGAAACGAATCGGCTCGCTTTTCTGACTCCTCAACGAAAGAGGAACCCACGATGTCTACGACAATCACGAAGCCTCAAGCTCACGCCATGATTCCTACCGGAGAGGCGACGGCCATCTTGCCGACCGCGACGACCGCTCCGATCAAGGTGATCGGAACCGAAGCGATTCGTGAGACCTTTGATGACCTTTGTTTGCAGCAAGCTGTTAATTCGCGGCAAGCCCCTGGCGTCAC
>CAYUGI010000109.1:0-9091 GCA_964444105.1 uncultured Pirellulaceae bacterium | reverse complement strand
CGAACGCTTGGGAAGCAACTGGTTGTCCAAGGTGCCAGTGCGGACGTTTGCAATCAGCTTGGGATTCCTGCTGAGTGGGCGAGTCGTTGCGAGGATTCGTTTCATGTCGGTCACGACGAGACGGCGGATGCGTTGGGAAACCGATTGGATTGGCTGTTGGATCAACGACACATGAGCAACTTCAGCGACAAGATGGCTCAGCTAGGTTCCTACGGCGGCGGAAACCATTTCGGAGAATGCGAAGTGGTGGAGGTCGGCGATAGCGATCGAGCTCGTGAGACGGCAGAAGTGTTTGGATTGAAGGACGGAAACGTCGCATTCCTTTCGCACTGCGGGTCGCGTGGATTCGGTCACAACTTGGCTGCTGGTCAGTTCAAGGATTTGCAAGCGAAGTTCGATCAGTGGGGAACCCCGCTGCCTGGAAACGATCGTCAACTGGTTTACGCGCCATTGGGAACAGTGGAGGCAGACAACTATTTGAACGACATGGCTCTGGGGGCGAACTTCGCAACGGTGAACCATTTGTTGATAAATGCACTCGTACTGGAAGCGTTTCAAGAAGTGATTCCTGGAACAACCGGATCGCTGGTGTATTTCATCAGTCACAACATCGCGAGAAAGGAAATTGTCGACAACCGACCTGCTTGGGTTCACCGCAAGGGAGCGACTCGAGCGTTTCCTGGCGGACATCACGCGCTGCGTGAGACTCCGTTTGCGGAAACAGGTCATCCGATCTTGTTGCCTGGAAATCCACGCGACGGATCGGCTGTGATGGTGGCGGATGCCGGGGCCGAGGAATCGTGCTTCAGCGTCAACCATGGTGCAGGACGAATCCTAGGGCGACGTAACGCAAAGCGAGTTTTGGACCAAGAGACGATCGACAACGAAATGGACGCTCACGATATCCTGAGCAACTGCCGCAAGTATCCCAAGGATGAAGCGCCAGCTGCTTACAAGGATTTCGACGAAGTGCTCCGGTCGGTGAAGACCGCCGGGTTGGCCAGCGAGGTAGCTCGTTTGAAGGCACGCTTTGTGATCAAGGACGCCAGCAAAGCGGACGATTGATAGTTTCTGCGAAGCCGTCGCGAGGCGGCTTCGCTTTTATTGCACGTGTCAGCCGATGGCGCTAGCCTCGGGCCTTTATCCTGTTATCCCGGGGCCAAATCACTGCGCCATGAGTCAGTTCAGTGGTCATTGGTCGGGATTGGTGGAGCGAAATTGCAAGAGTGGGCAAGGGCCCGAGGCTAGAGCTATCGGCTGACGATTTAGGAATGCAAAATGTTAGATATTGACGGATCGCAGGGAGAAGGGGGTGGGCAGATCGTTCGATCGTCGCTCTCTCTTTCGGCCGTTACTGGAAAACCAATCCACCTGAGCAACATTCGGGCTGGTCGATCCAAGCCAGGACTCAAGCGACAACACGTGACCTGCGTCAAAGCGGCTGCGGCGGTTTGCGATGGCATACTCGAAGGTGCGGAACTGAATTCCAGCGAGTTTACATTTACTCCGGGCTCTGTTCGTGGTGGCGTCTATCACTTTCAAGTCGGTTCGGCCGGCAGTGCGACCCTGGTCGCGCAGACCGTGCTGCCTCCATTGATGCTGAACGACACGCCGTCAACGGTCGTAGTCGAAGGCGGTACCCACAATCCCCGGGCACCTCCTCTGGACTTCTTGCAAAAGTGCTTCCTTCCGCAACTTGCAAAGTGTGGTCCCAGTGTCACAGCAACACTCAACGCCTACGGGTTCTATCCAGCGGGTGGCGGTCGGTTCACGCTCGATATCCAGCCTTGCCAGAAACTCGCAGGAATATGCCTGCTTGGGCGTGGTGGAAAGGCGGAGCCATCGGTTACCGCCGTCGTATCTGGATTGTCTGCCAGTGTTGGCCGGCGCGAGTGCGATACGATTCGCCGAAAGATGGCGTGGCCAGAGAAATGCACGCGAGTTGTCGAAGTTGAAAATCCAATGGGCCCCGGAAACGCAGTCATGATCGAGCTTGCTTCGCCCAACGTGACCGAACTCTTTATCGGGCTAGGGAAGGTTGGCGTCAAAGCAGAGAACGTGGCTCGCGGTGTCTTGCGTCAAGCGAAAAAGTATCTTGCCGCAGACTTTCCTGTTGGCGAGCACTTAGCCGATCAACTGCTATTGCCTCTTGGACTAGCGGCGCATCAGGGGCAAGCAAGCTGTTTTCGCACGGGACCGCTTTCGTTGCACAGCCAAACTCAAGTTGACGTTTTGAAGATGTTCTTGGACATCGAGATTGATGTCAGTGAGGAAGATGATTCAATTGTCGTGTCGATAGCTCCGGTCGAGACTGCCTGTTCGTGAGACAGTTATTGTGTTCGGGTTATTGCAATGGCCTGAGCAAAGACAAGGAATTCGGACAAAGCGGACGCCATGAAAATCAGAACTGCTGCGACTGCCAGAGAACAGGTTAAGCGGTTACGCCACGGGCGAGATGCAAGCTGACTGTCTTTCAATGCGATGATGTACGAGGCGATGAAGACTGCGCAGATGGCAGTAGCCACTGCACTTACGCACATCAGCATCGTACCAGCGACGGAAAAGCAATCTCCCATGAAGACTTCAAAGTCATCCATCTCGGTGTGTGGCTTTTTTTCCAGAACCGGTTTTGCCCCGAACAGCAGATACCCTAGCGCTGTACAGAGCACGCATGCGATGCCGAGGAGGATTTGCGTCGCGAGTCCAATGATGTAGGCCACTTTTCGTTGCATGCTTAGACCTGCCGCATAAAGCATGAATGCGATTCCCGATAGCGAGAAGAAATTCATCCCAGGTATGAATGTCAGGCGTGCCAGCCGCTCAGGTTCCATTGCCCAAAACATCAGCGGCGACAGACAGGTCAACAGCATGCCTGCCGCAAAGTGGAGGCCGACTACAGCCATGGTGCTCGGTCGCAAGCCGGATGCGCTGGCGGGTAGTTGCTTCGGACGCCGATTGCCTCGCATCACGATCGTCGGTAGCTGCCCAGTCATTTTTGCGAGTCAATTCGCATGCGATTGCGTCTTGTGAGTGCGAGCTATTTGGTCCGCCGAAAGCGGCAACGCAGGTAATCTAATAGCATCCATTGTAATACAACCAAGATCACAGGGATCAACAGCAGCAGGAATTGCATGATGCGAGGATTGCGTGCCCATTGGGCCCCGGAATTGGCGACCGCTCTGAGGAAAGCCATCACGATGGCACCATTTAGAAACAGCAGAACACAGGTGACGATCGCGGACGAAAAGGCGTAAAGACATCCCGCCGGTACGCTGGATCGATTATTGACTTGTGTTTGCTTCATCAGTTCGTTGGCGGCCAATCGGAATTGCTAAAGCAATCTGAGTTCACTGCGACGTTTGGCCTACTCGCCAAGTTTGCGTGCCGGGCTTTATCATGCTGCTCTGCCTTGCCATGCGACCGGCCCGAGCAGACTGTCCCCCCAGATATGCCTCATTCCCTCCAACCTACTTTAGCGACTCATGACTGACTTTCGTACCGAACGCGATTCGATGGGCGACGTGCAGGTTCCTGCCGACGCATATTATGGTGCTCAGACGCAGCGTGCTGTCGATAACTTCCCCATCAGTGGATGGCAGTTGCCCGCTTCGATGATTAGCGCGATGGGGCGAGTCAAATACGCTTGCGGCGTCGCCAACCGTGACCTTGATAAGCTAACCGGTAGCGGGAAGAACCCGCTGACGGATGCTCAGGTGGATGCGATGCTGAAAGCCTGCCAAGAAGTGGCTGACGGTAAGCTCGCCGATCAGTTTCCTGTCGATGTCTTTCAAACTGGCAGCGGCACCAGCAGCAATATGAACATCAACGAAGTCATCAGCAATCGAGCGATCGAGATTGCCGGTGGTGACCGCACGGAAGAAGCCAAGTCGATCCACCCCAACGACCATGTGAACATGGGGCAAAGCACAAACGATACGTTCCCCACTGCGATTCACGTGGCAACGGCGGTGCAGATCGACACCGTTCTGCTGCCAGCGCTGCGACGGATGCAAGCCGCACTGGCGAAGAAGTCGTCTGACTGGGACAAGATCATCAAAATTGGCCGCACGCACTTGATGGATGCGACACCACTGCGGCTTGGGCAAGAGTTTGGTGGGTTTGCGCGGCAATTGGAATTGTCGGTCGCTCGTGCGGAAGTGGCTCGTGACGCTGTTTTGGAGTTGCCGGTCGGTGGCACTGCCGTCGGTAGCGGGATCAACACGCATCCGGAATTCGGTCCACGTGTCGCTGCGGAGCTGGCAAAGAATACCGGCATCAAGTTTGTCGATGCCGTCAATCACTTTGAAGCGAACGCCCAGCGGGACGCGTTGGTGCAGTCTCATGGCGAACTGAAGTGCATTGCCCAAACGCTATTCAATGTCTCCAACAATATTCGTTGGCTGGGCAGCGGTCCACGTTGTGGTTTCTATGAGGTCAAGCTTCCTACGCGGCAGCCAGGCAGTTCTATCATGCCCGGCAAGGTCAATCCGGTGATGTGCGAATCGATGATGCAGTTGACCGCTCGCGTGATGGGCAACGACACTGCCATCACGATGGCAGGTGCTGGCGGCGGTAATTTTCAGCTGAACATCATGATGCCGATGATGGCGCACACGGTGTTGGAATCGATTCACTTGCTGGCCAGCGGAACCGAATCGTTCTGCGATTTTTGCATTGACGAAATGGAGCCCAACGAGCAGGCGTGCGAAGCATCGGTGGAGCAGAGTTTGTCGATGTGCACGAGTCTGAATCCATTGATCGGATACGAGCAAGCTGCCAAGCTAGCCAAGGAAGCGTTCGCAAGCGGCCAGACGATTCGTGAGCTGTGTATCGAAAAGAAAATTCTGCCGGAGGGTCAACTGACTGAAGCACTGGACCCTTGGAGCATGACCGAGCCGCAAGCGTAGAGTGGATTGCCAGCGTAGGACCTACGCCGAAGAGTTGACATCGTTTCTGAGTGACCCTTTATCGCGCAAGCGGAAGTTCTGTCATTGCGTGTTTTAGGAAAAGTGAGATCCACATCATGCGTAAACCAGCTGCGGAGCGGCGACAGACTGTAGCCCCGGGCGTCAGCCTTGTCTTTACTCACAAGTCGGCTTTTGGAATCAGCACTTTACCCTCCCATGCGAATGATGTTCCACCGGAAAACACGTTGTCGCGGGAGGGTCGGTGGTGAGCCTAAGCGAGCCAACGGCGAGGGCGAACAGAAGGCATTGATCGCCCTCCCCGTCACACTCGCTAAAGCTCGGTTCCGACCCTCCCACGAAAAAGTCTTTCATACGTGGATGATTTAGCGCGTGGGAGAGTTCATTAAAGAAGCCTTGTTCGGCCGACTTGTGGGTAAAGACAAGGCTCACGCCTGGGGCTAGCGTCTGTTGCCACTTCGTGGCTGGGCTCAACGTCATGCGACATCATTTTTCCAACGTTTAGCAGTTCACTAGCACACGGCAAGACGCTGCGTAAATCGCTAGTACTTCGAGATAATTCAACTTCACAACGCGTAGGCTCGCGGCTGGTGCGACCAGACGGCTCACTCGCTCTTCGCGTGATCGCTTAAGAGGCGGCTTCACCAACCTACGCGATCTGAGGCGAGGCATCCTTGGACCCCGATCGCCGCTAACACCTGCAAGCGTTACAGTCCTAACAACCGGAAAACCGCATTGTTTTCGACGTTAAATGATTGAACCCGTTTGACTCTCTACTAGGATCGGTTTCGTTGCGGTTGTCTGTGACTGCAACCACCTGCAATCGCTCCGGTGCATCCGCATGAGCATTCTGCTGTTGCGTGTTCGCGGCGCGACTGGTGTGGTTTTTTAGCCACGCCGATTGAGGCTGCGAGGCATCATCTTCTCTGGCGGCGTTCTTGCCGCGAGATCAATAAGTCCCCTGGTAGTGGCGACTTACGCCAATTGATGAGTTTCTTTTAGGCACTTGGCATCCCACCTGCTCTTAGACGTCCCCTGAAGCAATCGCTTGGATGTTCACGGATCTTGAAGGAGATGTTGATGGGAAAGAAGTTCGCACGCCGTAGTTTGCAAGATGACGCCTTTAGCGCCGAAGAGTCCGTTAGTCGGCGCTCACGTGTCATGGGGCAGAACTTTGCCGACGCACGCTCGATCGCCGATGGCCCGTCAGACGATAAGCGTCGCCGTGATGATTCGGTCGCCGATCCCACCGAAGACCCTGTCCGAATGTACTTGATGCAAATGGGACAAATCCCTTTGTTGACACGTGCTCAAGAAGTCTCCGCGGCAAAACAAATCGAACGAACGCGGGACCGCTATCGCCACTGGATGCTGGCGACGGACTTCATGCTCCAAGGCTCACTGAAACTGTTGGAGCAAGTTCGAGACAAGAAGTTGCGATTGGACCGCACGATCGAAGTCAGCGTGACCAACGCGGTCGAGAAGAAAGCGATCATGCAGCGAATCGTCCCGAACTGCCGCACGCTTGAAGCGTTGCTGGATCAAAACAACGCGGACTATATGACTGCCATCAACAAGCGATTGCCCATGCGACAGCGACGTGCTGCTTGGCGCAATCTTGTCATTCGCCGCAACAAGGCTGTCCGGCTGGTTGAAGAGATGAATTTGCGAACCAATAAGCTTCAGCCGATTTTTGAAAAGGTCCGTAAAGCGTCTGACCGCATGGTCGAAATCCGCAAGTTGTTGGAAGAGCCCGAGGCACTGAACATGCCTGGCATGCCGACTGTTGATGAACTTCGCGGCGAGTTGCATTATCTGATGCGGTTGACCTATGAAACACCTCAGACGCTCGCACGACGCGTTAAGCGTTGTGATGGCTACCGTGATGACTACGATGCGGCCAAACGAGTTCTGTCTGCCGGCAACTTGCGTTTGGTTGTCTCGATCGCGAAGAAGTATCGCAACCGCGGGCTTTCGTTTCTGGATCTGATTCAAGAAGGCAACACGGGCTTGATGCGAGCGGTCGATAAGTTCGAGCACGCCCGCGGCTACAAGTTCAGTACGTACGCGACTTGGTGGATTCGCCAAGCGATCACACGGGCAATCGCGGATCAGAGTCGTACCATCCGGGTGCCAGTTCACATGATCGATACGATGAACAAAGTTCGTCAGATTACACGTGACTTGGTGCAAGAGTTTGGTCGCGAGCCGACCGCAGAAGAAGTCAGTGCACGCAGCGGACTGTCGATGGATGACACTCGCGTGATCTTGAAGATGAGTCGTCAGCCGCTATCGCTGGATCAGCCGATTGGCGATCACGAAGACAGCGTCTTCGGTGAATTCCTGGAGGACCATCGCGATGAAGACCCGTTGCAAGAAACCAATCGTGAGGCGTTGAAAGCCCAGATCGAGATGGCAATGGAAACGCTGAACTACCGCGAACGCGAAATTTTGCGTCTGCGTTACGGTCTCGCTGACGGGTACACCTACACGCTTGAGGAAGTTGGTCGGATTTTCCAAGTGACTCGTGAGCGAGTTCGCCAGATCGAAAGCAAGGCGGTTCGCAAGTTGCAGCAGCCTTACCGAGCGAAATCACTGGTTAGCTTCCTGGACGGTGCTGAGCTTTCGATGCTGGAAGGCACCGAAGCGCTTTAGGGCAAAGCGGAATCGACAACCAGATTTTCCTCTTTGAAGCGGCAAGCTGGCGGGCTACATCCCGTCCCCTTCCGCATCGAACGGTTGTTGTCAAAATAGGCACCTCGAAACCGAAAATTCAGCTCGGGGCCAAGCATATGGCGTCCTAGCACCCCTTTTGGGCGGAGGATGTCCCAATGAAATATGTGATTGTGATTCCCGACGGATGTGCTGACGAGCCAATGGACGCGCTCGACGGCAAAACTCCCTTGCAAGCTGCCAAGCTGCCTGCTCTCGACGCGTTGGCACAGAGAGGTTCGCTAGGGCTCGCGAACAACACTCCTGCGCACCTTCCTGCGGGGAGTGAAGTCGCCAACCTGTGCTTATTTGGCTATGACCCGGACAAATACTTCACGGGGCGTGCTCCCCTGGAAGCGGCTGCTCAAGGCATCAAGCTTGGCAAGCATGATTTTGCCGTCCGCTGCAATCTGGTTTCGATTGTCGATCAAATCATGGTCGACTTTACTGCAGACCATATTAGTACCGAAGAATCGACCGAACTGCTGAAGTCAGCCCAGGCTGAACTGCTGGGTGCGGATGGTGACGATTCGCGATTCGAGTTCGTGCCGGGAGTCAGCTATCGCAACTTGCTGCTGTATCGGGGTGAAGCAGGAACGCCAGCACCGTTTAGCAACGAGACTCGCACGCGAGCGCCGCATGACATCACCGATCAGAGCGTCGACGACGATTTTCCGCGCGGCCCCGGCAGCGACACACTTGTGCGATTGATGAACGGTTCCGCCGAATTGTTTGCCGACCATCCCGTGAACCAAAAACGTGCTGCAGCAGGAAAAGGAGTTGCGTCGAATGTTTGGCTCTGGGGACTCGGCGGCGCTCCCGACATGCCGACTTTTGAAGAACGTTATGGCGTCAAAGGCGCGATGATCACTGCGGTCGATCTCTTGCGGGGAATCGCCGCTCTTGCGGGATGGCCTCGGATCGAAGTCGAAGGTGCCACAGGTTACTTAGACACCAACTACGCAGGCAAAGGGGAAGCCGCCGTCAAAGCGCTCGACGAGTACGACTTGGTTTGTGTTCATGTTGAAGCACCCGACGAAGCTTCGCATGAAGGCCGCCAAGATGCCAAGATTGAAGCCATGCAGCAGATTGATACTCACATTATTGCTCCGTTGGTAGATGCGTTGGAAAAGCATGGTGACTATCGAATGCTTGTCACACCTGACCACCCGACGTTCTGCAGCACTAAGAAGCACACGCACGGAATGGTGCCCCTGGTCATGGCAGGATCGGGGATCCAGCCAGACAGTCAAACCAGCTACGACGAGATCGCTGCTGCCCAGAGCGGTCGCGAGTTCGAGAAAGGCTGGGACCTAATGGGCGAGTTCATCAAACGCTAGCCCCGATTTATCAATCGCCAGCCCGATTCAATTCCTTTTACGCTATCTCTTTCGCATAGTTTCATGTCACTGATCGTTCAAAAATTTGGCGGCACCAGCGTCGCCGATGTCGAA
>CAYUGI010000108.1:17298-20559 GCA_964444105.1 uncultured Pirellulaceae bacterium | reverse complement strand
AAAAAACCTCGCCGACATTCATCGACGAGGTTCATTGGTTATTTTCGAGCGACATAACGCTCAAACCGAACTAGATGTCCGTGTTGGCATCGGGTGTTGGTGCTGGAGGAGCATCGTCAGCTGCTGGTGCAGGAGCTGCTTCTGCTGCTGGAGCTTCCGCTGCAACAGGTGCTGGAGCTGCATCGCTGCTGCTAGTGGCAACTTCGCCACCGACAGTCGAAACGCTTCCTGGTACCAAAGTTTCGCCTGGAGCCAAGTTGTATCCGCTGTCCGAAACAGTAGCAGTTTCGTAGCTAGCAGGTGCAACTTCGCTGTACTCAGGCATCGCTTCGCCGGTGTACTCAGCAGGAGCACTTTCGTAGCTCACAGGTGCCGCGTCGTAGCTCATAGGAGCTTCTTGGCCGTAGCTGATAGCTTGCTCGCCACCGTTGCAACTGCTGCAAGCAGGAGCAGCTTCGTAGCTAACTGGTGCAGCTTCGTAGCTAACTGGTGCAGCTTCACCACAACCACAAGGTGCAGCAGCTACAGGAGCTTCGCAACCGCAAGAAACAGGTGCCGGTGCAGGAGCTTCACAACCACAGGAGACAGGTGCTGGAGCAGGAGCTTCACAACCACAAGAAACGGGTGCAGCGACAGGAGCTTCGCAACCGCATGAGACAGGTGCAGGAGCTTCGCAACCGCACGAGACGGGTGCTGGTGCTTCGCAGCAAACTGGTGCAGGAGCTTCGCAGCAAACAGGCTCAGGAGCACAGCATGACGATGCTTTGCGAGCACGCAGCTTTGCGAACAGTCCACCGCCACCACAAGTCGTTGGCTCAGGGGCGCTGCATCCACGAGCTTTTAGCTTCGCGAACAATCCGCCGCCACCACAAGTTGTTGGCTCAGGAGCGCTGCAACCGCGGGCCTTCAGCTTGGCGAACAATCCGCCTCCGCCACAGGTCGTTGGCTCAGGGGCGCTACAGCCACGAGCTTTCAGTTTGGCGAACAGTCCACCACCGCCACAGGTCTTCGGTGCAGGAGCGCTGCAACCACGAGCCTTCAAGCTGGCGAACAATCCACCGCCACAATTGCCAGCTTCGGCAGTCGTGGGGTTCATTGTCAGTGATGCACTCAGCAAGAGTGCAAATGCGGCCAAGCCGCTAACCACAGTACGATTCATCGATTTCTCCCAAGAGTATTCGGAGTTTCTGTGCGATCCAATTTCGCACGTCTTCAAAAATCGAGGGCAAATTCCGGTTCCCTCCTTCGACCGAGCGCCGATGACACCATCGACTACTGCTCGACCAATCTGTCTTTCAAGTACCGCTATGGTTTGTGGTACTGGGCGGAAACCAACAAACAAACAGAATAGGAAATCTGCATCAAGTTTGCGGCTCACGCAATTTCGCCGCTAAAGTAACCTTCACGTCGAACCTGTCAATCGGCCCGCTGGCATACACGGCCACTTCAGACTCGATCGTCCGGCGTTCAAGGCTCCAAGGCGCAAGCTAGCTGGAACTTGCCTGCCTCTGGAACGGGTCTCAAGGAAGCTAAGCCCCCGTCGCCCAAACGTAAAAAAACCCCGCAAAAATGCGAGGTTACGTGCTTTTCAGAGCGATATCCGACTGAAGTTAGTCGAAAAGCGTCTTTAACTGCCGCCTACCGATTCAGCCCTTCAGAGGGGGCAGCAGCCTGCGACGGATTGTCCGCCTGGGGTGCGGGATCATCGGCCAACAACTGAGCCATCATGGTTCCGTTCTCAAAATCGATGATCGTGGGGGCTTCTGTACCATCCAATTCCATGGCTAGGCCCGAAATTCGCCACCCGGCCGACTCTTTTTCGACCGACCAGACAACTTGAAACTGACTGTTGGTGCCGTCGGGGTTTGGTTCCGTCCAACGACTTTCCACCAACATCGCATTATCTTGCTCAGGAACGGCAACCGCACGAATCACATCGAAATGGGCGTCTGGAGAACCAATCGGCTGCACCGATCGACCGATACGCTTCAGTTCTGACTGGGCTTTTTGAGTCAAAAACCGACCAGCATTCGAGTTGGCACCTCCGCGACGCACCTGATCGAGAAATTGGCTGACAATATCTGTGGGTGAAACGGCGCTGGTTGAAACCGAAGCAACGGCAGGAGCGACCGCCGAGCCACCTTCGTTCTGAGTCCCTTGTGCAGTCGGAACCTCGCTTTTTCCGCACCCAATCGCCAACAGGCAGACCGAAGCAACGGTTGCGACGGCGGCCTGATTTAATCGGCCTACGAAGCAACTGGGAGAGGAAGCGTCGAGTGAGCGCGTGGACTCGGAGGAGCGATATGACAGGCGTGTCATCTTAGGAGCCATCAATTGTGGTGGGGTGGATTGGTTCTTTGACCTCTTGTCTGTACGAAATCGGGCTGTTTGGCGTCAAGAGAGAGAAAGAACTCACACGCTAGAAAGGCGATACCACAGTAAAAGAAGGCCAGGCTGCAGCTTTTCGTTGTCAAGAATTGCCAGCGCACATCGAATAAAATCCCCCGTCAGTGTCACCACTTAGCAGCTCCAGCGAACCGAAATTGCAAGTGCGATCCGCCTATCATCGCAAACCGCTTTGTCTCACAATAACGCGTTGAGTGCGGAAGCAACGTGTGATCTTTGTTTGATACCAATCTTTGTTTGATACCAGCAATAAATGTATATCGACGAAAACGTCATCGAAGTTGACGAGATAGAAATTGACCTGCGCAACCGAAAACTGGCCGCGTTTTTGGCGTGGTTGATACCGGGTGCTGGCCATTACTATCAAGGCCGCCGTACCAAAGGCACGTTGTTTTTCGTTTGCATTTTGACGACCTGGATCATTGGCTTTGCGCTTGGTGGTGGCCACGTCGTCTACGCTTCGTGGCAACCCGGCGATCGCCGATGGCATTACGCCCTACAAGCCGGCGTCGGCGCAGTCGCTCTGCCAGCGCTGATCCAGGGCAATTTGATGCGCCAACGCACCGAGCGCGACGGCAGCACGATGACCAATTACGAACCACATTGGGGCGGTTTCATGGCGCCTCCCTACCGCCCGGTGTTCGAGGACCGTGCGGACGAAGTGTCTGCCTGGTATGCGGTTCATGGAGCAGGATATGAAATGGGGACCTGGTACACGATGATCGCGGGTCTTCTGAATATCCTAGTCATCTACGATGCGTTTGCCGGTCCGCTGGCCATTCCCATTAGCGGTCGGAAAAAAGAAGAAGCCGAGTCCGCCGAGAACGAGCAACCCCCGCCCGGCGTCGAAACGAC
>CAYUGI010000108.1:0-17198 GCA_964444105.1 uncultured Pirellulaceae bacterium | reverse complement strand
AGCGTCGAAACGACCTACCAAGAACGTGGATAAACTTCTGGCCTGCCACTTTCGCCACATCCCACTTCGTTTGACTTTCAACCCGCTCTGACATCTGATGCCTGGCCTCACAACTGACATGCCCCTGCTTGCTGACATGCTGTCGATCTCGCCCACGTACCTACTGCACTACTTGCCGCTGATCGTGACAATTTCATTGGTCTTCGGCGCGACACGTCACGAGGACACTGCGTTGATTTTGCAGCACTCGTTTCACACCGCTCGGTGGATAACGGGATTCATGGCGTTCATCTTCGTCCTACTCGCTTTCATAAGCTGGCTGATCTGATGCGTGTCTTGATGCTAGGCGGTGGTACCGTCGGTCACTGGCTGGCCGATACGCTTTGCCGAAAACGACACGATGTGACCGTCATCGACAGCGACCCCGAAATTGTCCGCCGCATTAACAGCGAACTGGACGTCAAAGCGATTGTCGGCAGCGCTTCCCAAAGCACTGTTCTGTTTCAAGGCGACGTGCTAAGCACCGATATTTGCTTGGCAGTCACCGGTGACGACGAAGTCAATATCGTCGGCGCCAGCATGGCCAAGGCACTGGGGGCTCGCCGCAGCATTGCTCGCGTTTACGCACCCGCATTCAGCGACCTCAGCACGTTTGATTACCGCAAACATTTTAACATCGATAGTCTGCTCAGCTTGGAGCAACTCTCGGCGGTCACATTAGCCCGTGCCATTCGTAACCCGGATGCGATTCCGCTAGAACACTTCGCCCGTGGTCAACTAGAAGTCTACGAAATGGATGTTTGTACGCGGTCGGAAGCTGCAGGCAAAAAACTTCGTGAATTGAAACTCACCGGCTCCATGCGTGTCGGATCAATCCAGCGTGAAGGACGTAAATGGCTAGCCAGCGGGGAAGACGAACTGCATGTCGGCGACCGAGTGAGCTTGATCGGCATGCCCGAAGCGGTGGAAGCCGCCCGTTCAACGTTCTCGACAACACTTGATCGACGAAAACAGCAACGAGTTATGATCGCGGGGGGAGGCGAAACAGGATTCCACTTGGCTCGCGTATTGTCTTCGCCTGACTACCGGCTCACGATTTTGGAACAAGACGTCGATCGCTGCGAAGAGCTAGCCAAGCTGCTGCCAGACGCCACGATCGTGCATGCCAACGCAAATCGCCGCAGCATTTTGGAAGACGAGGGCGGCGGAACGGCCGATTACTTCGTCGCTTGCACCGGCAGCGACGAAAGCAACATCATGGCCGGAGTGGAAGCACGCGAACTGGGTGCTTCCCGAGTGATGGCGGTCGTCGAACGCCCCGACTACGCCAACGTGGTCGGTAAGCTGGGCATCGACAAAGTCGTTAGCGAACGCGAAGTCGTGGCCCGCCAAATCCTTGGTTTCCTAAATGACGGCGCTGTCATCAGTCAAACACGACTGCCCAACGGCAAAATCGGCGTTTACGAACTGGAAGTCTCCGAACGCACCAAAGTAACCTGCGCAACACTCGCTGACTTACCTCTTTCGGGACGCTGTCTGATCATGGGCATCCAACGGGAAGGCTTTATTCGCGTACCCTCCGCCGACGATGTCCTGCAAGATGGAGACATCATCGTGGCCTTGATCGATGTCGATCATGTCGATGAAATTTTGGCGCTATTCAATTCCAAGTCGGCTACAAGTTCCACCAAATGAAAAAGCCCAAGACGTCTTTACTCGCCAGTCGCCGCCCAGCCGAAAGCGATTTAGCCGTTGCCTACCAACGCGATCTTGTGCAACGCGTCGAAGGTGACTGTGCCATCACGGTCCTGCACGAACAGATGTACTGGCTCTGCGAATTGGCCAGCAGCATCAGCACGCTTCAAGTCGACTCGGTTCATGCGCCTTACACGTGGACGATCAGGCAAGTCTTCGAACACTGCGCCGATGCCGAACGGGTCTTCGGATACCGCATGCTACGTATCGCGGCGGGCGACAAAACCAACTTGCCCAGCTGGGACGAAAACGCCTACGCCGACAGTCGCTTTGGCCTGGGCAACTTCACCCACATCGTCACCGAGCTAGGCGCACTGCGACAATCAAACGTGACTCTCCTGCGCCGCATCATCCCCAGTTGCTGGGACCAAACCGGCTTCGTAGACGAGAACGAAACTTCGCTCCGAACCATCGCCTGGATTACCGCCGGCCACCTCCAGCACCACCTAGAGATTATCGAAAAACGCTGTGCTATTTCTGTGCAGCGAAAAATGTCGATGCATCCTTAGCAGGACGGAAGTAAGACGCAATATGCACAACGCGTTTGCGGATAGCACCAACACAAATACTGCAGCTACACCGCTAAGCCAGCATTTTTAAAACAGAGCTTCGGCATCCACTTACTCAAGAAAGTGAAGCATGAACGTCGCTCGAAATATCTATCCGTGCTTTTGTGTCGGGCTGCCGCACACGCCTGGGACAATCACAGTTCGTTGAACAAAAAGTATGAACACAGTTCATGCGAATGTCTTCACCAATAATTCATGATCGCGATTCAGTCTGCACTGGCTTATTATCTCTGTAATTTCTGATTACCATCTCTTGACGAACGAAGAGGTGATTGCAATTATTTGCAGCTGATGCAACGTCCTTGGTCGGACCAATTGAAACGACTTCGTTTGAAGCCACTGTTTTC
This sequence comes from uncultured Pirellulaceae bacterium, assembly GCA_964444105.1. GTDB lineage: Bacteria > Planctomycetota > Planctomycetia > Pirellulales > Pirellulaceae > K23-9. The sequence continues at coordinate 14,527 of CAYUGI010000108.1, read as the reverse complement.
CGTCATGTTTTTGTTCCGACCCTTTCTAATCGGCGTTCTTTGCTGCGTTGCCGCGCTCGGGCATGCCCCTGCGTGGTTGCACGTCAGTCAATGCGATGGCATTCATTGCCAGGAAGACTGCTGCGATCCACCATCGTTGGCAAACGAAGTAGCAGCTGATCATTGTGGCCGCGGAGCAAATCACTCCGCAAAACCCAAGGCTTCGGCTTGCGGATGTCATCACGATCACGATGCTGTCTCGGCCACGTTGAAGAGCGTTCCGCCAAATCACTTGGCAGTAGAGGGCTCGGTAACCCATGGCGGTGGGCACTCACATGATGGCCACAACCACGACACGTGCGCGATCTGTCAGTCACTGAGCGTCCCATGCGGCGTCGCCTGGGTAGCTATCACGATCCGTTCTCAGCGGCTTTGCCTGCCAGTCGTCCTCTTCGCTGTCGTGACGTTGACGAGTGAATTTCTTTGCGTCAACGCTCCTCGAGGGCCTCCAGGAATTGCTTGAGCTATCGCTCGCAACTTCCTTCTTTGATCGCTGTGGGCGATTCCAAATTTCGCTCCCGCACCCCTTTTTTCACCGTCATCACTCCGGTGTATGAATCGCTGCGCGCTTGCCGACGCAACGTTTCTCACGGAGTCCAACTCACAAAATCAAACAAAAAACAGAAACCATGAAACTGATTTATCGAAGTTCAATGTCGCCGCGCCGCGGATTCACATTGATTGAATTGCTGGTCGTGATTGCCATCATCGGCGTCCTCGTCGGCCTGTTGTTGCCCGCCGTGCAAGCTGCACGAGAGGCAGCGCGGCGGATGTCGTGTAGCAACAACATGAAACAAATCGCGCTAGCCGTTCACAACTACGAAAGCGCCTTCAAGGTGATTCCGGCTATGACGGGATCGAGTAGTTTTTCGGTCCAAGCACGCGTTTTACCCTTCATCGAGCAAGCTGGACTCAGCGAGCTGATCGATTTTGAAAGCCCTTTGTTAACAGGTCCACCGTGGCTGGCCAGGTTCAATCCTGAGCAGCGTCAGGCCACTGAGACGATCGTCCCAACATTTCTTTGCCCTAGCGATGTCGGCGATCCCCATTTCGGAACCACCTTTGCCGATGGCACGGAAGGCACGACGGCGGGGCTGAGCTACATGTTCAGCTACGGCAGCGGGACGAAGACGAATTACGACGATCGATACCGCACCGACGGTATGGTCTGGACCAATTCCTGGGCACGGTTTCGAGACTGCTTAGACGGAACTTCTAACACGGTGTTGATGGCAGAAACCGTCCTGGGCGACCAATCCACGGGGTTAATGGAACCGTCGCCCACAGGTCCACACCGCCGAATCGCCAACTGGGGTGGCACCTCCGGGAATAGAAACGGCGCAGGATTCATGGACGGCGGAACGCTGATTTCCAATCCTGATCTGGATTCGATTTTTCCGGCGCGCATTACCTCCTATCGCGGCAACCGAGGTCAATCTTGGATTCGCGGTGTGCCATACGCAACGGTCATCAACGGATACCTGACTCCCAACCATCGCATCCCCGACATCGGCATCCACGGTCGAGGTTTCTACGCATCGCGTTCCTATCACACGGGTGGCAGCATGCATGCGATGTTGGATGGGAGTGTCCACTTCCTGAGCGATTCCATCGACCGAAGTTTGTATCACGCATTGTTCTCGCGCGATGGCCAAGAAGTAGCGCAGGTGCCCCAATGAGAATGATCAATTTTTCATTGCTGTTTGCTTTCGCATTAGCACTCACCGGCTGCAATGACTCCGACTCCGCTTCGTCGATCGACGGCGGGCCAGCCATCACAGTGCTTTATGGCTCCGATCCACTTGCCGATGTGGAAGTCCGTTTGCATGCCAGCCCGACCGGCCCGGTCATTTCGCAAGCGATCTCTGCAAGAGACGGAGTTGCGCACTTTGCCAATCCGCCCAGCCCAGAACCAGATGCCTATTTTGTCTCGCTCGCGTCACACGGTGACGGCGGGTGGATGCTGGATTCCAAGTACCTGAAACCGGCAAAGACCGGAATGAAACTAGAGCCTCTGGCCATCAACGATAGCCAGAAGATCGAACTGCCCAAGGGTGCCGTCCGCCCACTCGCCCCCAACCGTCGAAGATAAAATGAAACTTCATCACATCCACTTTCGGGTTTGCCACACGGCAATCCTACATTTCACGCTGGGGGCGATTGCTTCGACTCTTGCGACAACTGCGTCCGCCGATTGGCCCTCCTTTCGAAACGGAGGTTCATCACATCATCAGGCTTCGCTACCGACCGATTGGTCAGCGGACAATGGCATTGCCTGGCAACATGAACTTGATGGCTACGGACAGTCTTCGCCAATCGTTCACGGCAATCTGGTCTACACGACCAGCGTAGTCGGGCCAATGTGCGAAGACTGCGTGGTCGAATGCCGTGATCTGGCGACAGGTTTGCAGCGTTGGGTCTATCGCCACCCATCAAGGCACGGGCATCCATCGAACTATATGAACGCTCGTGCGGCTCCGACACCCACGGCCGATCATCGTGGAGTGTTTGCTTTTTTTGAAACTGGCGACTTGGTTGCTCTCGATCACGACGGAAAGCTACTCTGGTCGCGAGACGAGACGAAGTCGACGGGCAAGTACGACAATTCGCATGGCGTTGGCGCGTCGCTTGCACAAAATGACACTCACGTTTTCTTGAATTTGGAACACGGTGGACCGTCGTTCTTAACAACAATCGACAAGCAATCCGGCGCGACCACGTGGACGGCCAAACGCCAGTCATCAAAGTCTTGGTCATCGCCGGTGATCGCTAACGTTGCTGGCGATCAGCAGGTCATCCTAAGCAGTGGAGGCAGCGTCGCTGGCTACCGCGTCGTGGATGGCACTCTGCAATGGTCAATTGATGGGATCCAAGGCAACTCGGTTCCATCGCCAACCGTGTCAGGAAACTGGCTACTGATCGGTGCCAGGCTGGCTGAATTTGCCAGCGATGGCGACGCCCGATCCAATTGCTGTCTGGACTTGTCCAAGTTCGTCGATGGAAAACCCACAGTCAGTTGGCGGGCCGAGAAAGCGATTTGCGAATACGCCAGCCCCGTCGTCGTCGATGGTCTCGCGTACTTCTTAAGCAAAGCCAATGTCCTGCACTGTTTGGATGTCCAAACGGGTGAAGTGATTTACCGCCAGCGACTGGGCGGAGACTGTTGGGCGACGCCTATCGTGTCGCAGGGCAAGCTGTACTTCTTTGCGAAGAATGGCCAATGCGAAGTGGTCCAAGCAGGCCGCGATTTTGAAAAGCTCTCCAGCAATTCGTTGTGGAACCCCAAGGATCCGCCCACACCTGAGTCGTACGTTGAATCGTCAGGCGACGCGGTGTCAGCCCATGGACACCCCGGCAGCGGAAAGGATGCCGCGGGTGGCCCAGGTGCTCACAAACCGTCATCCAGCGCGCCGAGTCGCCCCGGCGGCGGCATGGTCGCTCGCATCAAAGCCGGCGACAAAAACGGCGACGGTGTCTTAGAAGGCGATGAGATCCCAGACATGTTTCGCGGCATGATTGGTCGCATCGATACCAACGGCGATGGAAAACTAGATGGGTCGGAGATCGATGCCATGGCTAAGAGCTTTGCCGAACGCCGCAAAGACGCCGCGGCCAACGCTCGCGATCCAATCGTCTACGGCGTCGCCGCGTCGGATGGAAACATTATCGTCCGGACCGGCACAAGACTCTTTGCCATCAGTGGTTAATGGCCGCCTGCGATCCCAATAACAACCTTACAACTTTCACACAAAAAGCAAAACAATGAACCGAAACTATTTCACCTTTTTCAGTGCTTCCACTTTGATGATGGCATTCACTTTCACGGTAGTCGTTTCCAGCAGGCCAACCAATGCTGCGGAGGGCCGAACTCTGGCTCGTCTCTTTTGGCAAGACGATGGCGAGCCATCGCTTCGATACGGCGATCTGCAGAAATCCGCTAGCGGTTGGTCGCTGCAATCCAACCCAATCGAAGGCTTTCCTTCGCTCGATCCTGCCGAGCAATCGCTCGTGCAAATGCAATCTGATGCTGGCTTGGTTTTGCTGGGCATCCATGATCGGGCCGATGGTAGCTTCGGCAGTGGTTGGGTGGCCATCGAATCGGGCGTGGTTGAGGAACCTCATGGCGATCACTCACACTGGCATTTTTCTGATTCGCCCAGAGTGGTCAAGCAGGCCGTTGACGCAGAACAGGGCAATCCAGCGCATGTGTACAAGTACGGTGATTCGTTTGTCATGGCGAATGACAAACTGAACGGTTTCACGATCACATCCGCCGTTGATTTACGGAGTGCGAAGTCCCCTGGCCAAGCGACTTCATTTCACCCAGGTGGCAACGGGCACATCACTCTTGGTGTGATCCCCCAGCAAGTTGCGTACGCGACTTGGATCGCCCGTGACGGCGACGACTGCGGCCGCGTGGACGTCGTCGGCTTGGGAACGAACGGTGGAAAAAGTTACTCTTTTCACTGTCCAACTGGCGGATTGCACGGAGCCACAGCAAATTCGGGGAAAGTCTTCTTCGCGCCGACGGACGGTATTTGCTGGGTTAATGCTGATCAAAATGTAGCGCAGTCTTCTGATTCGGTGCACGTCCATCATCTCCCGCTTGGCAATGACGCTAACGATCAACCGCTTCGCACGGGCGCATTCGAGAACCTTGACCAGTTAGTGTTGTTCACCGCAGGCAAGGGCGATGATGCAAAGCTATGCTGGATCGACGCGAGCGCTGATGCACCTGTCGTGTCGACCTTGCCAATCAAACTGGATGAAGGTGAGTCGCTGTCGACACCAACGGCAGTGAAAGCACGCGCCGGCGTAAAGATGGCCCTGCTGTTTCGCGAAAACCGAGACACCCCTGAAAAGGACACCTTGGTATTCGTTGACTTGGATCCCAATGGAGACGGGAGCCATGAAGATGCCGTGATCGCAAAAACGATCGCCATTGGTCGCAATCAGATCGCGGGTCATTCGGGACACCATCAGGTTATCTCGTTGCCTCGCGGACGCGAAGTTGCGTTCACCAATCCTGCCGATGGAACGGTCACGATCGTTTCACTCAGTGACTTTGACAAGACAACAACGATCAACGTGGGCGGTAAACCGACTCGATTGATTGCCATTGGCGGATGACATCAACCGCGACGTTGAAATCGCAACGATCAGTTACTGATTCAGTGCCTCTTCGATGACTTCACCGGATGCTCTCGTTGAGAGCGCTCCCCACAAGCCGTACGGACTTACCGATTTAGGGGCACTTTGACCGGTACCGTTGATCCAGACATTTTCCTCGGGTGCGTAGCCCGCTTCGACTGAATCGGTCATGAAGACGACCGCGCCATCGCCCATCAGGATGTGCGCGCCGCCTTGGTGGCGACTGCTGATAGGAACGGTTCCGGAACCGTCTGGTGCGTCACCCAGGCACAGTTCGCGATTGGGTGGCAGGATATTGTTGACGCCGCTGTAAACCGATCCCGCGTCTGCCCAGCGAAATCCGCGACCTTCCTCGGCCCCGCCAAGTGTCGGAGCTGTACCGTCACTCCCGTCAGACCAAAATTGTGGACGCTCTGGGCTAATCAGGCCATTGCTCTGGCAGTGATCCGATTCGCCACGGACTTTTGCAACCCCGTTGTTCACCGCTGGGGCAGTGCGGATGTCACGATCACCTAGATCGGTTGCGATTTCACCAGCGACCATCGTGTTAGACAGTCCGTCCAAGATGTCACGAAAACGCATGTCCTGACGCGCAACAAAGGCACCACGACATGCCGCTCTTGCGCGAGCAGTAATCGTTGCGTCGTTGGTGACCCGTTGATTGGCTTCATCAATCACAATCGGACCACTGTCCATCATGTCAATCGAATCACCCAAGCAAGCGGCATAGTTGGTACGACCATAACTTGGCAAACCGATGCCAGGATCACTGGGGCAACGAAACGTCGGTGCTTCGGTCATCCAAGGCACGTACTCATCTTGCCAAGGTTCAGGTCCCATCTCAGGCCAACGGCCGCTGGTGGTTGGAATCGAAAACCCTGGTGTCATGGCTTGTGTGCTGGAGTTGTTGATTTGCTCCCACAGTCCTTGCTGTTCGATAAACGGAGTCAGCCCCACCAAAATCGACAAACGCATTGCGTTGTGTTGATTCGCAGGAGCACCGTCGACCCACGTACCAGTGTGGTGCCCGGGCAAACGTTTGTACGCCGAGTGGTAATTATGAACTGCCAAACCAATTTGTTTGAAATTATTGCTGCAACTCATTCGCCGAGCGGCTTCGCGAGCGGCTTGCACGGCAGGTAACAGCAACCCAACCAAAATGCCAATGATCGCGATCACTACCAGCAATTCGACCAGAGTAAATCCACGACGTCGGTGCGGTAGAATCGCCGGAGTGCGAAGAGTGCCTGCGTTGTTCATGTGACTTTAAGCATCAGAAAATTCGTGGTGAATCGACCAGTCGATATGTTTAAACCGCTGGATTGAATCAGAAATCAATTGTTGGCGAAAAGCAATTGAGCGGGTCAGCAATACTTCCGGTTACAAGACGACCGATTCAGGATAAACGATCTGGCTTCCACCTAGACGATTGCAGGAGGTTCACACGGACCATTTCCGCCAAGAAATACAGCTGCCATCGTCGGACATTTACTCCCTTCTACATTACCGTGAGTCATTCAATCCCACATGCCACCAGCGATTTCCAATGCCTGAAGGTCACAAAACTCACTTTATCGCTCGCCAACACACGGGGTTTTTATCCGGCCAGACGCTCAGAGTGACCAGCCCCCAAGGTCGGTTTCGCATGGACGCCCGAAAAGTCAGCGGCAAGACACTCGAGCAAGTGACGGCGGTTGGCAAGCATTTGTTCTACGAATTCGAGAGCCGACAGATCATTCACATCCATCTGGGTCGCTACGGAAAATTTCGACAGCACGACAACCCACCACCATCACCTGTTGGCAAAGTCCGCGTGCGAGTGATGGGAGAAGGCCACACGATTGATCTGAACGGCCCGACGACTTGCCGAGTGATTGATGAAGCGACTCGAGACGAAGTCATCGAAAAGCTAGGGCCTGATCCCCTAGCGGGCGGAAGCAAAACGGAGGTTTGGAGAAAGATCCAGACCAGTCAAAAACCGATTGGCGCGATTTTGTTGGACCAGAGCGTTGTCGCTGGAATTGGGAACATCTTCCGGGCCGAGATCCTTCACGACATTGGACTCTCGCCAATGATCGCCGGCAGTGACTTATCACGCTCAGACTTTGATCGCCTCTGGCGTTGCACGGTGCGGCAAATGAAAGTCGGATTGAAGTACGGCAAGATCATCACGGTCACTGCAAAGCAGGCTGGAAAGCCGTTATCAAAAGTCGACGGAAAAGATCGCTTCCAAGTCTACGGACGCCAGAATTGTCTGACTTGCGATCATCCGGTGGAAGTGATCGAAGTGGCCTCGCGCAAGCTCTACATGTGCCCGTCTTGCCAAGCTGTTTGAAATGCCTGCGGTCCCGCTCCCTTCGGATCACGTTATCATCGTCGGCTATCAACTAAGGCAGCCTTTTCACAAACCAACCGGCACGATCGCGTGAACGTCTCTGATTTCTTGGAACATCATTTCCGCCATTTCAATGCGCGGGAAACACTCACCGCCGCCAAGTCTTACAAGAGTTTCGTCGACGAATCGGCTAGTGGACGAATGATGGTCACGTTGGCGGGCGCGATGAGCACGGGCGAACTGGGGCTTTCTTTAGCCGAGATGATTCGGCAAGACAAAGTCCATGCGATCACATGCACCGCGGCCAATCTGGAAGAAGACATTTTCAACCTAGTGGCCCACGACGAGTACCGCATCGTCGAGAACTGGCGAGCACTTTCCGCCGACGACGAACAAGCACTCCTTGAAGAGGGACTCAATCGTGTCACCGACACGTGCATTCCCGAGACCGTGATGCGGCACATCGAAGGCAGGCTGCTGGGCTACTGGCAAGAGCACGCTGCCAGCGGCCACTCTTTGATGCCCTGTGAATTTATGTTCAAGCTGTTGGACGACGAAGAGCTGAAAAAGCACTATCAGATTCCGCGTAAGGGCAGCTGGGTTGCCGCGGCGAAAGACAAGGGCATCCCCATTTTCACTCCGGGATTCGAGGACTCCACCCTGGGTAACATTTACGCAGCGCGTGTGTTCGAGGGCGTCGTCGAGAATCATTCCGCGATCCTGCCGGGTACAGCACAAATGGAGCGGCTGATCGACTGGTACTTGGAGCAGTCCGCGGAACGACCGATTGGTTTCTTCCAAATCGGTGGCGGCATTGCGGGTGATTTCCCAATTTGTGTCGTTCCGTTGATTCGCCAAGACCTACGCAAAGACATTCCACTGTGGTCGTACTTTTGTCAGATCAGTGACGCGGTCACAAGTTATGGCGGCTACAGCGGAGCCGTTCCCAACGAGAAAATCACCTGGGAGAAGCTCTCCGTTGACTGTCCCAAGTTCATGATTCAAAGCGATGCGTCGATCGTCGCGCCCCTGATCTTCGCCTACGTTCTGGGCTGGTAACCAGATCCATTGTTCAGGCTGTGAGCATCTTGCCGGTTATCCGCTCGATTTGGCATGAGATCGCTAACGCACGAGCGCGTTCTAAGACCTAGATTTCTTATAGAAAACACGCCTATCGTGGGCGTGATGAAGTCGGTTGTCTCAGTCCTGCCCTGATCCATGCGTGCACAGCGACCCGTTCATCGCCCTGGAAGTCGCCGAGCCGTCACGCTGCTTGAATTGACAATTGTGTTGCTGGTCCTGGGATTGGTTTCGGCCATTGCCGCGCCGCGGTTTGGCCAATCCATGCGAGGCATGCACAGTCGGGCCATCGCAATGCAGATCGCAGCCCACTTAAGTCACGCGCGACGCACAGCAATCAACCAAGGGCGCAGCACCACTCTCACGTTCGCTCAAACGGGTGCTGGTTACGCGAGCACCGATGTTGAATTCCCGGGGCGCGTCGGTGCGAACTTGCAAGTCGATTTGCATGACACTTACGATCAAAGCGTTGGCGTACAAGCGGATTTCGACGGAGTCATCGATGCGGATTCTCTCAGCATCATGTTTGACCTTGAAGGGGTTCCATTCGTCAACTCGACCGCGATGCAAAGTGGGCTGATTACGGTTTCGGCCCCAGGTACTCCAACGCAGTACATCCGCGTCGCTCCTGGAACGGGCCAGATCGATCTCTACAGCGAAGACGAGATAAGCCAAGACGGTACGTTCACCGAAGCAACCGCCACCACCGGGGTGGGCTCGTGAGTAGAACATCGATATTTAAACGCAAAGGCTTCACGCTGATCGAGTTGATCGCATCGATGATCGCTGCATCCGTATTGCTCGCTTCGCTTGCTGGGACGATCTTTGTTTCAGGTCAATTGCTGGAATCCCATTCCCAAGACAACCCAAAGCAGCATGACCAAGAAATCATCGATCGCATCGCCAGCGATCTGCGCTACGCGAACCGAATTGATGACACCGCTGGCAACTCATTTTCAATCACCAAACCCGCGGCGTTGGAATCAACTGACGACACGATTCAGTACGAAGCGGGCACCAGCAGCCTGACGCGTCAGGTTAACGCTGGCGAGTCGTACCCATTGGACGAACTGACAGCCTCACTTAGCTTTGACACGCACACTTACACCGCTCCAACGACGGGGAAACTGGTTCGCGTACGTTCATCCACTTCGGCTCGCAACACAAGCGGCACCACGTCGCTCAACATCGATTATCCTGCTGGATGTCAAAATGGCGATCTGCTTGTGATGGCCGTTTCGGCACGCTCGCCCAACAGCATCGCAATCGCTCCAGCCCAATGGACACTGCTGAACTTTCTGGGCACTGGAAATCTACGACTCTTGGTTGCCTTCCGTCTGTACGACAGCAGCTTGGATGATCTCACAACGGTCACATTCACCGATGGCTCGGCCGTTGCCGCAGCAACGATGGTAGCGATCGAGAACGCTTCGCTGACTAGTGACGCCAGCTGGGTCGGATACGACGGCGGATTCGCATGGGATTTCTTGCCAGCAACGCATCCCGCGCCGCTAGAACCCACTAGTGGAACGCTAGACGAACACTTGAACCTTCAAATCTTCGCCGCGGACAATGATCCGTGGTTTGATTTTGGCGACACACTTGGCCTGGCATCGTACACGGACGTGGTCAAAGAGACTGCGTTTACTAACTCCATTGCCATCGCTGTTCGCAACGGGCCCGCTCCCGCCTTGCCCTATACGCCTCGAACCTGGCAACAGACTTCGGGGCGATGGCTGCAAGCAGGAATGAGAATCGGAGGCTCGCAATGATCGATGACATTTACAAATGCTCGTGCCGGCGAACAGGCCTGACGTTGATCGAAGTCACGATATCGTTGATTCTTGTTTCAACGCTTTTGCTGGTCTCCATCACCGCGTCGGCCAATTTGATCCGCAGCTCAAATCGAAACAACACGGCGATTTCTGCAAGCGAACTCGCTGGTGTTTTGCTGGATGAAATTGTCGCAATGCAATTTGCGGACCCTGTTTCCTCCACAGACACATTTGGTATCGAGACGGATGAAGACGTCGCCGACCGTACCACCTTCGACGACATCGATGACTATCACCTCTACTCACAATCAGCTGTGACTTATCGAGATGGACAGTCAATTGATGGGTTCGCCGGTTGGACGTTTCAGGTCAACGTCGCACCGGCCACCGCGACCGCAAGTGGGATCACACCCACTAGCGACGTGAGTGACCCACTTCGCCTAGTAACCGTTAGTTGCAACTCACCCAGCAATGGAACCACGGACGTCGCTCTCACACGAAGCGAGTCGATTCTAGTTTCTCAGACTTCGGATCGCCCGACAATTGAACAATCCCACGAAAGATTGCGTGCGTTGAAACTTCAGTTTGCCGACGGACGCGAAGTCTCGGTTGTTTCGCCGCTCTTGAATCACCCCTCAGATCTTCCGGCGGCAGCAACAAACTAATGGACGGCAAAGCACTCCAGCGACGAAAATCCCTCCAGCGCGCAAAGCGAAGATCTGGCTACCTCTACGTGGCAGTGTTGTTCACGACATTGATCATCTCCGCCGTCGTCACGGCCAGCTTGACTGTTTCGACCAGCAACGCTCGGTCTTCTGCTGACCGCAGCAACCGTAAAAGTGCACTCAGACTAGCCGAGAGCGAATTGCATCGTGTCGCGGCGCGGCTATCCGACCAATCTTCCTGGCGAACCGATCACACCAGCGGCCAATGGACCACCTGGATCGCAATCGATAGCGGATTTGTCGCTGCCTCCTCTCTCAGCATGACAAGCGACGACTCGGCTGCCGCGGTGCGTTATCGATTAACGGAAGCAGACGATGATCTGAGAGATGACCTGCGAGACCAAACAGTCCTGACCGCTCACGCTCGTGTGGGACAATCACAGGCCGCTGTTTCGGTAACCCTGCAACCGTCCTACCCACCGCTGCCCATCCTGAACTACGGCTTAACAGCTACCGATGATCTGGAACTAGAAGACGATGGCACGCTTTCATCCGACGGCATTGTCCAAGTCGTCGACGACTGCAAAACAAACACGTCTGGCGTGCTGGTTTCTCCACAACTGGAGTGTTCTGGGAGCGTTCAATTCAATGTACGTGGATCGATCGCAGCAGCAAACGTGACGTTGCCATCGCACAATGTCGTTGATGTGTATGCGGAAAATGCGACTACGATTGCGATCGGAGCACTTTCTTCTTCAGCAGGAGAACGCCAAATGCAGGACGTTGTTTTGACATCACAAAATAACCCCTTTGGTACGCCGGACCCTTTGGGTGTCTACAAGATCGACGCGCAAGGTAGCGTGATTCGAATTTCACATTGCCGAATTGATGCAACGTTGGTGATCCAAAATTGTCCGCGAGTGGAAGTCGCAGGGGGCATCACTTGGAGTTTCCCAAATCAAGCCGATGCGATCTTGGTGACCGATGGCTTGATTCGATTTGATAACCTTGACTCGGCACTCGATGAATCCTCGCGTGGCACGAATTTCAATCCACCGTCTTCACCCTATCGATTGATCGACTCCAACAACAATCAATCCGATACCTTTCCAACCGAACTTCGCGGCATCATCTACGCCGTTGATGACATCGAATTTGAACCGCTTTCGGACAATTCGCGACTGTTGATTACCGGTGCCGTCATAGGAAGTGACGTTCGTGTTTCTGGCGACGTATCAATCACCAGGCTAACCGAGCTGATCGATACTCCGCCGGTTGCATTCGCAGATTGGGAGCCGTTGCAATTTCAGCGTGGCAGTTTCCGACGTGTTGAAACACCCTAACGCTGGTAGATTCAATTCGGCTATGTTGAACTGATGCAAGTCACCGAGCAACATTGGCAAGATCTGATAGACGGACGGCTGCCTTTCCATGGCAACGCCGGCGAAAGTCCATTGCTTTTTCCAGGAAGCTTCAATCCTGTTCACAGCGGTCACCGTCAGATGGCGGCGATCGCAAGAACGATCACAGGTCAACACGTCCACCCGGAAATTTCCTTATCGAACGTGGACAAAGCCGACTTAGATTTTCAACATTTACAGTCGCGGCACGCAGACGCTTCCCAACTTGGGCCCGTCTTGATCACGCGTGCAGCTCGATTCGTTGAAAAAGCCATGCTGTTTCCCAAGGCCACTTTCGTCATTGGGGCCGACACGGCGATTCGTTTAGACCAGCCACACTACTACAACGATGACACGGCTCAACGTGACGAAGCGATCCAGCAGCTTAGATCTCGAAAGACACGATTCCTGGTCTTTGGACGCAGGATAGGCGACCGATTCCAAGACGCTTGCCAACTGGAGCTATCGTCCGCGCTAAGCAAGATATGCGATTTCATTCCTGAGACAACGTTCCGAATCGATGTGAGCAGTTCACAACTACGGGCAGCGGACGCTGATGACGGCGCGGAAACTAATCCTGAGAGATGACTTCCGCCAGTTGTTCGTAAGTTCGTTGACTGTCCACCTTAGTGCCACGGTTGTCCAACGCAATCTGGTAGAGATGCTGTCCGATATCCGTGGGGTATTTCCCGGTCACGCAAGCACGACACAGGTGTTCTGCTGGCATTCCGATGGCTCTGGCGATGGCTTCGACAGGTAGGTAGCGAAGTGTATCAGCCCCCAGATCATCAGCCAGTTTTTGCTGAGAATCATCTGTCAGTTCGCCATCGACTCCGAAGTACTTCGGCGCGATCAGCTGGTCAATCGTACTCATGTCGATACCGTAAAAACACGGCGCGACAATCGGCGGACAGGCAACACGGACATGGATCTCTTTGGCACCGCCTACATCGCGAATCCGATCCAAAAGCACATTCATGGTCGTGCTGCGAACGATCGAATCTTCGACCAAAATCACTCGTTTACCTTCCAGCACTTCGCGCAGTGGCGTGTATTTGGTCGCGGCCTTTGCTTTTCGCGCCCGGCCACCTTCGATAAATGTCCGGCCTGCGTAACGATTGCGAATCAATCCCTCGCGGCAAGGAATCGATAATTCATAGGCCATTGCATCGGCTGCTGCTTTGCTGGTATCCGGCACGGGCACGATGATCGTATCAGGATCGTCCAGCGGAACCATATTCAATTCGCGTTCGGCGCGAGCAAGTTCTTCGCCCAAGTGCGTGCGGCTTAAATAGACGCTCCGATCATCCAGCGTGCTGGCGACATTGGCAAAGTAAATCCACTCAAAGAAACAGTGCGCTGGTTTTCGTTCTGGTGCGAACCGCTCCATGCGAAAACCATCCTGGGGATCGATGATGATCGCGTGGCCAGGCTCAAGCGATTTGATTTGATCGTCTTCAAAACCCAAATTCAACAGCGCGACGCTTTCGCTGGCTGCGGCAAACAAAGGGCCTTCGTGAACGTAGCACATCGGTTTCACGCCCAACGGATCGCGGGCAACAATCATTTCGCCTTCCGCTGTTAGCAAAGCAAGCGAATACGCACCATCGAATCCAGCGGTCGTTTGCTTCAGAACATCGATCCAATCCATTCGCTCGGTAGCATGCGAAAGCACGCGACCGAATTCATGCATCATGATTTCAGTGTCCGTGTCCAACGCCAGGTGGTGGTCGCCGTCAGCCAACAATCGCTCGCGAAGAAGTCCGTAGTTGGAAAGCTGTCCGTTGAAGCAAAAGCTAAACCACTTTCGTTTGTGGATGTGTTTTCGCTCAAAAGGTTGCGCAAAATTACGGTCATCTTGGCCGCAGGTGGCATAACGGACGTGTCCAATGGCAGCGGAACCCGCATAGGTTTTCATCAACGCCTCGACTTTGGCGCGATGGTTCAGTCGGAAGACTTCCGTGACCGTCCCGACGTCCTTGCGAGTTTTCAGCAAATTGGGCCGATCACTGCTGTAGGTCGTCATACCAGCGGCAAGCTGACCGCGATTTTGGATATCCAGCAGCATTCGAGGCAAAAGTC
>CAYUGI010000107.1:13928-20653 GCA_964444105.1 uncultured Pirellulaceae bacterium | reverse complement strand
TCGGCTAGTCGCAACCGACACTCGTCACGTCGGTGTCGATGAATTCCCAGCAATGAATCGAATCGTGTTTGGGACAATCTCATGCCGCCTCCTTTTGGCCTACCAATTGGATCAAATCTTCTTGAGTCCGTTGCAGGGGACTAGTGTGGGATTCTGTTTGTTGAAGGAATGATTTCAATGGTTCACGCATTTCAATCGCCCGATCAACTCGATTATCTGTGCCTTTGCGGTAAGCACCAATCGAAATCAAATCCTGATGGTGACGATAATCGCTGAGATAGGCTCGCGCACGGTTGATCGCAGCCTGACTCTCCGGTGCAACAAGGTGCGTCTGCAGCCGGCTGACACTATCCAGAACATCAATCGGTGGCCAATGGGCTTCGGCAGCGAGTTCTCGCGAGAGCATAATATGTCCGTCCAATAATCCCCGTAGGGCGTCGGAAACGGGTTCATTGGGATCGTCGCCTTCGACCAGTACGGTGTAAAAAGCGGTGATGGATCCTGCCGCGGACCGACCTGCTCGCTCGACCAATCTTGGCAATTGGTTGAAGACGCTGGGTGGATAGCCGCGCGTCGTGGGTGGTTCGCCAGCAGCGAGTCCCAGCTCGCGTTGTGCGGTGGCAAATCGCGTCACCGAATCAATCAGCAATAAGACGTCTTCGCCATCGTCTCGAAACGATTCGGCGATCGCAGTTGCTGTCGACGCCGCCGCCACCCGTTGCGCCGCGGGCGTATCGCTGGTCGCCACAACCACAACGCTTCGCTTCAACCCTTCGACACCCAGGCAGCGATCAATGAACTCCTGCACTTCCCTGCCCCGTTCGCCAACCAATCCAATGACGATTCGATCGGCGCCACAGCCTCGAGCCAACATGCCTAGCAAGGTACTTTTTCCGACTCCCGATCCGGCAAAGATGCCCATCCGTTGCCCGCGACCGCAGGTCAACATGGCATCAATTGCTTTGACGCCAGTTTGCAGAGGTTCGTCGATGGTTGGACGAGACAGAGAGCTAGGTGGTTGACGCTGCGTATCCACCAAAGGCATTCCGCCAGGAAGACGGCGATCGTCGAGCGGCTTTCCGAATGCGTCCAAAACTCGGCCGCAAAGCTGTGTGCCAACACGGATTTTCAGTGAACTGTCAACGAGCCGAACTGCGTCGCCCAACGCGATCGTCCGCGTGTGCTGCATGGGTGACAAAACCAATCGGTCACGATTGAATCCGATCACGCGAGCAAGACAAGGATGTCCACCATCGTTCAATTCACAAATGCTACCGACGGATGCTGACATGCCTTGAACCTCAACGCAGTCCCCAATGACCGCCGCGATCTGTCCGTAAGCCTCGTGCAATACCGCGTTGCCCAATTGCTGAGCAATGGCTTGGGGTGTTGGTAGTGTTGGCGGATTGAGTGTCGGGTTCATCGTGTATTGGATTCTCTTTGCTGTGATCTCGTGTTGGTGTAGCTGCTCTAGCAAGTCAAGTGAAGGAACGTTTCAACGCGGTACACCAGCCTGACCCTCGTCGTTCTGCAAGTACTGCGTCGACGGATCCTAAAAGCTAAGCAAGCAGTTCCTCTAACCGTCGCAACTGTGCATTCAGGCCTGCTTGAATTTCTCCGCCAACTTGACGAATGACGACTTCGGTCGGCGTTACCGTTTCATCGGGCTCGACGAATGTTTGCTCGGGCAAGTGATGCGACGCCAACATTTCATCAAGCGACTGACCAATCAACGCCAACGTTTCGGGATGAACGCCGACAGTTAATCGGCAGGCAGCGCGCGTACTCTGGACCGCCTGTTGTGCCCACTGGACGATTAGTTTTGGATCATAACTGAGCTCACGCGAAACGACTTTCCGCGTTGCAGCCAATGCGATCGCGGATAGCGACTCGGCGTAGTGATCCATCCATTTTTGATGAGCGGTATGCAATTGATCCACGGCGTCCTGGACTAAATCCAAACCACTTTGGGCTCGCTCGATCGCAGCAGCCTGCAGTCGTGATTCCGCGTCAATTGCGGCCTGATCCATCCCGTCTTGATACCCCTGTCGGCGAGCTTCACGACGAATTTCATCCGCCTCAGCACGCGCATCTTCCAGCAATTGCTTGGCGTCACGCTGGGATTGGTCCAGCTGTCGCTGGCCTTCATCAGCCAAGTCATTCAGATTGAAACCAGCCAACCCAGAATATTGCGGCGTTGGCGCTGGCGAGCAGGACTCGTCGTGGCCCTCTTTAGACTTCCAAATACTTGCCATATCAAAATTCACTAAGCCGCGCGAGAGTAAGATGCACGATCGTTCAAATCACCTGCACCGACCGAGACCAAAGCGACGGCCTGTTTTGAGGCATCGATCTCGCGAAGCTGCAAAGGGCCGAGTGTGTCGATCCCACGCCGCACACCACGAGCTTTGGATCGCGAAAGACAACCTATCGCAGCTTCGGCCGTTTCGCTGGGCAGACCGCACAGCGTCAGCAATGCGTCACGAGTGGAAACACGTCCCAATGCGGCGACTAGTTCTTTGGGTGGCAGTGAAATCAGATGAGCATGCGTGGCATCGACCAAGTCATTGTCTGAATCAAGCGTCTGCTTAATGGTCGCCGGTGGCTTTGATTCCGCCGCAGCCAGTTCCGCATCAGCCAGTTCTATGGGCGGATCGACACTTTCGGTTCCCTCAGCAATTTTCAACTCCGTTGTTGAATCATCTGGCTGCTCTCCAAGCGGCACAGGCGTGACGGAACTCGCTGTTTCGCTCGGTGATCCAGATAAACACGCAGGCAATTCTGCCATGATCGCCTGAAGCGCCCGCGCTCCGCTGGACTCACTAGCCGCACCGGCGGTCTCCTGATAGCGAGCATGCAAATGCTTCCCCACTTCGACCAACGTACTGTCCGGCACATCGTTTAGGCGACCGATTCTGCTAAGTGTTTCCTTTTGAACCGAACTATCTAACTGAGGCAACACGTCGGCAGCGGTTTTCGGAGCAATCGACGAGAGCACCAACGCGATCGTTTGGGGATGCTCACCCGAAAGCAGTGCGACCATTTCCTCGATGGGAACTTTCTGCAGAAATTCAAATGGCGGCGGTGAAGTCTTGGACGGTTCGTGAATAGCCGCTGCCTTGTTTGGGAAAAAGGCAGCCATTGATTCGCCGTATCGGCCTGCGTCATGTGCAGCAATGACATTGGATTCGTCTGAATCGGTCGAAACAAACTCGTCCTGAATCCCGTCGGCAACTTGTTCCAGACTTGCGACTGGAGCCGGGTCTGTAGACGGCTCTGTAGACGGCTCTGTGCTTTGCCCTGATTGACTCGTCCGTGACATACCTGACTTGAATGAATCCAGAATGTCGCGTCGCTCGTCAGCCGGGACGGTATGCAAGGTCGTTATCGCTTGAGTAACGATGTGCCTGGAATAGCCGTCGATCTTTTCCAGCAACGTTGATGCCGTCGATGCGGGCAGACTACTAAGCACGACAGCTACACGGCGAAGCGATTCTTCGCGATCAGCCAGAGTATTGTTTCGCGCATCAGCACGCCGCTGACCGGTCGCATTGGGTAGGGCAGTTGAAGTTCGCGACTCGCCCATGGCGTCTTAAGACTCTGATGGCAATCAAACGCCCGGCCCGATGCCAGCGATTCTTGAGTTGCTTATACAAGAATTCGCTAGAAAAGTGGAAGACGAATCAGGCAGCCTCGCCAATCCAACCGCGAATAACATCAACCGCCGCATCTGGGTCTTCTTCGATCAGCGTCAAAAGCTCCCGATCAGACGAAGCGTAAGGCGTTTGAGCCTGCGTCACGGCGGCCGCGTCAAATGCGTCGACACTCGGTTGCGGTGAAACTTGGCTCGCAAATGGACGATTGACAGCGGAAGCAACCGGTGATTTGCCCAGCAATTTGAGTGCGATCGTGAGACCAAAGAAGCAAACCACCAGCAATCCAACTTGCTGCCAATGTCCGCCCAGCCACGTCGTCGCAATCGAAAGCGTATCTGTCGCGGCGACATCAGTGTTCAGCAGATCCGGGAAGTCGTAAATCTGCACCATTGATTGCTGCGATTGGTACGGAGCTAGCGAAAGCAATGCCGGAGTCACCGCCGCGCGAATATTGCTCTGCGTTTGCTGCCTTAGTTGCTCCAACTGAGCCGCTGTGGGCGGCGGAGAAACGCGATCGATTGTTTGCCCTGTTTGCTGCTTTGAAAGATGACTCCAAAGACGCTGATAGTAACTCTGTGGCAATCCGATCGACACGCAAGCACTCGCGAATTTTCCATCGGTTGGCGGAATGCCGATGACTGGCTTGTGAAGCCGCGTAGCCCGATTGCTTCGTACATGTGTGATCGGATCATGGTTCTGCCTCGATTCGACAGCCAATGGTTCGCTAACTGGTTGCTGATCGGCGATCATTGGCTGCGGAACGACAGTCTGGTCGGAACTCCGCACTGCTTGGTTGCGTGGATGTAATTCAACATAGGCTGCCACGCGAACGGGTCCATAATCCTTCAGCAACTCAGATACTTGTTTCGCAAGCCGCTCTTGTTCCAGCAACTTTGGCGTCTGCTGCGAGTTGCTAGAAGCGAGTTCGATTTTGGATTGCTCCTCCTTCTCCGTCTCGTGTGTGTCGACCACAAACACGTCGTCCGAACTCATCCCGGCATAGGAACCGCCAATGAACTTCTGAATATCCTCGATTCGATGGGGTGAAAGTGCGCGTCCTCCTTCGGGACAAACCAGCACGCTGACTGTTTGCTGTCGATCACGGCCCAGTCCTTGTCGCTCGCCCAAATCGTATTCGACACTCGCCCAGCGGATTTCGGGAAACGCCGTCAATTTGTTTCCCAAGTCTTGTTCTTTGGCGTGCATTTCACGAGCAAGCCGCTGGCTGCTTGACTCCAAAAACGTCGTCTTTTCGATTGCATCTTGAACGCTGCTGCGAATGGACACGGGCAGCGAAGATGCACTCGAGAGCGCAGAAAGGTATTCGCTACGAGTCTCGGTTGGCACACTAATTCGTCGCCCCTCGCGCCGCCAACCATTCAGGCCGACTTGGCTAAACGACATCTCCACGCTGTCCAATTCCTGTTCACTCAAAGAACGACCGCCAAAAAGCATCTCGCTTTCTTCGCGTTGATCGCCTTTGACGACAAACCCCAGGCCAATCAGAACCAAGATGACTAACAAACCGGTCGTGATCCGCGATGACAATGGCATCGACGAAAAGGTCTCTTGGAATTGCTCAGAGAATTTGCGGGCAGCACTCATTCGGTACGAATCAATTTTTCTTTGGGGCGGACTGTGGAAGGTCAAAAACTAGGCTGCTACGCGACCTGATTCGCCTCGTCGCCCAAAGAAGATCGTGACCGCAGCGCCACCTTGGGGAACATTTTGCCAATCAAGCTTCGCGCCGATCGCGGCGGCTGACATTGGCAGTGAACACGGCCGTGATTCAACATCTTCGCCCGTATCAGCTACTTCCATTTCGATGCCTCCGGCAGTTTCGCAGGCCATAATCATCAGATCACCGCCACCGTTCATCTGCGCCAACGACTGATTGACTAACGTCTTCAGCAACTCAGCCGTGTGATTCGGATCGGCGGGAACGGGAATCTCTGTGGGCACATCCAGTTCCAAACAAACTGGCGCCTTGTGCTCAATCAGTAGCGGTCCGATGACCGTTTCGACGAGGGCAGCAAGGCAATTACAGGACTCAGGGTCAATCCATTGATTCGACATGTCGATCGCCAACGAACAAAAAGGAAGGGCTCAGAAAATATTCTTAAAGAAATCGTCTTCTGGGCTGATAACGACTAAAGTCGCGCGATGGCAAGACGAGTTAGTAACGTCCGCTTTGCTGGCAAACCGCAAAACGACAGAGACAAGAGCTCGCGAGGATTTTGAACGCGATGGTGCGAGCCACTATTCTCGAGCCGCTTGATGTTTAGCCGCCTCGGGCAACCTTTTCAGGGCTGCGTTGGCTTGCAGTTTACCGAAGCCTTTCAGTTCATCAGCTGATTTTTGATACCAATAGCGGGCCGCTTCATAAGCGCCCATTTTGGCAGTTTCGTCCGTTTGAGTGTCGGCCAACTCCTGCCACGCTTGAGCGACTTGAAGCCACAAAGCTGGGTCCTTGGCAGCGGAAAGATCGCGAACGGCTAGATCTCTCAGCTCAAGACTTTGCGATTGCGCCAACAGAGGCAAACCGGTTTTCCAGTTTCCACGAACGAAACACAAATAGCTTCCCCACGTTTGGTTAGCCTTTGGATCGTTGGGCGATTCAGTCAATCGGTCTTTCGCGGGAACAGCACGCCGAAACTCGGCCATGATCTTCTTGACCCGCGAAGACTTTGTTCGCCGTTCACGCAGTTTTTCTGGATCTCGCTGAGTCCATCGGATGGTCAAGTCGTAGAAACCTGCCGCGTAGATGACCTCTTCTTTGGACAGTGACTCATCGCCGAGGTCTTCAGCAAACGCAGCAAATCTGGACTTGGTCTTGGTTGGCATCGATACGGTTCGCACGTCCGAGAGTAGCCTGCCGGCCACCAACAACCGGTCAAACTGATATTTTTCGCCCAGCAATTCCAACGCAGAACGCAGCGTATCGACGTCACCTGTTCCTACGGCCAGCTGACACGCGATCGTCAACATCGAATACCGAATGGTCACGTCTTCCTCTTCCCCGGCCAACTCGGAAAGACGTTTCGGCAGGCCTTCATCGCCTGCACCTTG
>CAYUGI010000107.1:10299-13828 GCA_964444105.1 uncultured Pirellulaceae bacterium | reverse complement strand
TTCATCGCCTGCACCTTGCTCATCGCCTGCACCTTGGCTGGGAATTTTCAAAAGACTGCGTATTTTTGCGTCCGCGATCCTGACTGCTTCGGCATCGGGAATCGGAAATCGACCGAACTCGTCCGGTTTCGGTATAGAAGGTTTCGGTAGCGAAGTGGGTGGGTTTGGCGAAGCAGCCGGTGCTGAAGCGACCTCGCTTGCCGCACTGGGTGACTTGCGAACAACAGATGACTTCGCCGGAACAGGCGACCTTGGCGAAACGCGGGATGGGGTCATCGTGATCGGAGCTGGTTTTGAAGCGACCGGCTCCGGCTTCAGCGCTACTGCGTCCTCTTTGACAGCCAAATCATCGACTTGCTTTTCAAACAGACTCTTTTCAACCAGACTACGGGGAAGACGCCAGACCGACACCCTTGTCCTTTCGACACCGGCATGACCGAGCACCAGTTTTGCGGAGCCACCAAGCGAATTCACCGCCATCCCGGATCCACCCCCATCGGCAACTTGGTGCATCGCAATCGCTTCGCCAGACTTTATGTTCAATATTCTCGGTGCGCGTTTCCATCCGTGTGAAACCAGTATTTCATCATTCAGAAATCTCAGATCGTTGCACCGCGTCATCCAACCAGTGACCAGCCGAACAAGCTCTCCACTTTTTACATCGACAACCGACACACTGCCTTCGCCACTCGAGAGCGTGTAGGCAAGATGACTTCCATCAGGCGTCATCGCGATTTGCGAGAACATTCCTGTTCCTGATGCGAGTACGTTTTCGTGGATGACTTTCAAGTCTGGGTAGGACCGCACTTGTAATGAGACGGTGCTTTGGTTGCTTCGTCCCAACAACACCAGCGTCTTTCCATCGCGGGAAAGGTCTAAACCGATAATTCGAGTAAAGCCTGTCTTGGTTTCGGAAATCAGTTTTCCCGACGGAATCGCCCAGCGACGAATCTCTGTTTGACCACCCGTGCTAATGCACTCTTTGCTATTGGGGTGACAACTGAGTTGCCAATCCCAGGATGGCTTTGACGCCTGCCCAACCATCCTGCCCGTTACGGGATCCCAAATACGAAGACTTTTCTTGAACGACAACGTCACCAAATATTTTGAATCAGCAGTGAACTCCGCATCTGAATTACTGCCACCCAATCCAATGTCTAAGACAGGCCCTGGCGAAAATGTGCTGGCATCGACTATTCGAGCACCGCCAGGCTGCTGGCCGGATGAACGCCATCCCACGCACAGGTATTTCTGATCGGGAGATGACGCAATGGTTTCCACCTCGCAACCGGAAAAATCAAACTGCGCAATTTTATCCAGCGTCAATGTTGCATTCTGTGCCGTGCCGTCGGCGGCCAGACAAAGCAAAATCGGCAACACAAGGAGTTTTCGCTGCATAGTCATTTCAAACCGTAATCGAAACGGATGGCTGGGCGTTCGTCATCCAAAATACCACAGCTGAATCACTCGTCGCTTCCTGAGTCCCCCTATTCACGTAAACCAAATGTGGCTGGGCTACTCGAGATCCGCTCAGGGACGACTTCCAAGCGATCTATCTGGGCACAAAATTGCAAGTCGGCGTGATAACCCAGCGCCACGAGATTGCGTCCGCCTTGCGATTGCGCAAGACGAGCCGCGAGTGCTGTTTGACGATCACCCAAAGCCGTTTGTTTCGTAGAGCCCATCCAGCCAAGCCACAACTGACGAGCCAGAATCGTATCGTCACCAACGAAATCGATTTGCTCTTTGCGATTCAACTCCTCGCAAATCGCCCCTGCTAACAGAACATCTTCTGCCGTTACTTGGCCGTTGGTTCCAGCACAGATCAGATGCACTGTCCCAGCCTCACGCAATCGCTGGATCGTTGCTGACAAGTTCAAAAAACTAGCGACCACCATCTGCTGCGCTTCAGCGGATGCTTCAATGGCAAGCGTTCCATTCGTGGTCGTCAACACCAAGGTTCGACCCTGAACCACATCCGAGGCGTACTCTGCTGGCGAGTTCCCCAGATCGAACCCTTCAATTTTTTTGCAAGCACGCTCGCCACAAAGCAGCTTGCGAATTTGATCCGATTGCGTGGCGAGCCGCCTCGCTTCATCGACGCTTTGGCACGTCTCGACGCGTTTCGCGCCCGCTGCCAGGGCCGTCGTCATCACCGAAGTCGCACGCAGAACGTCGATCACCACCGCGATTTCAGTTGCTGGCAACACAGGCCGAAGCGAGGGCAGTAAAGAAACAGAAAGTTGGATCGGCATGCTTGTCGAAATTTGGGTTGTTAGCTTTGCACTATTCAGAGTCGTCGGAAGCTCGCGTAGTCGATCGGCTGGCCCAGCTTGCTTGAGACATTCCTAGGCAGGTCGTGTCACTATCGTCAATCATCCAGATCTTCTTGGCGAATCTGATCAACAATCTTGTCCCAATTCGCGCGTCGTTTGCGACGACTCCGCGAAGCGTATCGGTTTACACGCGCCGCAACCAACAGTGCCGCGACGAAAAGAAGCAAAATGGCGATGAACATGGACACAGGATACCAAATCAATCGCCAATCGTTTCACCGCGAATCGTTCCAGAACTTATCCGCAGCAGCTACTTGACGCCCAACAAGATGCCTAGATCAATAAGATGCTTAGATGATGCGCGGTGGCTCGCTGCTCGTCCATCATCAGAATGTTCATCAAGAAATCCAATTGCTTTGGACTAAGTTCTTGTTTCACGATGCCGCTGACTTCCAATAGGAAACCCAGTTCGTGCGGCATCAAAAATTGGTTTTGCAAACCGCTGACTTCCAAAAGGAATCCCAGATCTGCTTGAGTGATTCCTTTCGTGTTCACGCGGATGCCACTGACTTCCAGAAGAAACCCGAGGTCTTCACTGATGATTTTGTCGGTATTGACGCGAATGTTCGATCGGCTCGCGCTTTTTCCGCCACCCGCCGAAGCGTTCATCGGTGAGGAGATTGCAGCGACCGCGACCAATGCCAAAGTTATTTTCAAAAGCGTTTTCATCGATAGTTTTCCTTGTAAGCAGTCTTTTGGGAGTAGTAAGAGGCAGTAAACACTGCCTTGCTACCTACCAAGCGAAGACTCCTCAGGAGTGTTACACCGATTCCAAAATACTATCTCATCGATTCCTTAAGCGATCACTGGTGTTCCGCTATTTGCCAATCTTCTGAATCGCAATAACCCACCAATTCGACTCCAAAAAGGCAGTGAAGAGAGGCTCCCACCCTCGCTCAGCCAACGTCAGGTGCTGCATGTGGATACGCCGGCAGCCTAATTTCGATCCTGCTCCGGTTCAGCCCAGACTCTGACTTCGTCGGCGACCCAATCGACGTGAATCAGACTCGGGTTGCAGCACACAGGACAGTCTTCGACGTAGGACTGGCTGCGACCCGCGACTGGGTCCAGCGGAATGACGATTTCCTCACCGCAGGAATCGCAAATGTACGCCCCATCGTTGTCAATTGATTCGATGGATTGGTCGCTGTCGCCCGCGTCAATGTCGTCGATACCAAGGTTGTCACTGCCAA
>CAYUGI010000107.1:0-10199 GCA_964444105.1 uncultured Pirellulaceae bacterium | reverse complement strand
GTCACTGCCAAGGTCGTCCATCTCTATCTCCAATGTGAATGACGAAAAACGCTTGATCCCCAAGCGGACAAAACTTCTCCAAAGCATATCCGTAAAACAACCCTGGCTCAGATTTTTCGCGACTCGGCTGAATTGCACCGCAAATGCGTTCCACTACTATGACCGCTGCGCGGCGTTATAATCGCTCTCCCGCTTCCATGCCTAACAGACTAGACACGCAACCGCCGCAATGACATTGGACCCAAAATCACTGTTGCCTCGTTTTGGTCTGAGCGATTTTCGTCCGGGCCAACAAGATGTGGTCGATGCATTGTCAGCTGGCAACGACGTGATGTGCGTCATGCCCACTGGCGGCGGTAAAAGCCTCTGCTATCAACTGCCCAGTTTGGCGCGCGAGGGCACAACGATCGTGGTATCGCCACTGATCGCGTTGATGAAGGACCAAGTGGATTCGCTTCGCGCACTGGGGATCAATGCCAAGTTGATCAATAGTTCGCTGAGCCAAACCGAACAGCACGAAGTGATGAACGAAACCGCGGGCGGCGGGATTGACCTGCTCTACGTCGCACCCGAGCGACTCCGCAACAGTCGTTTCCTGGAATCGATCTCCAAAGCCAAGATCTCTCTGCTGGCCGTCGACGAAGCACACTGCGTCAGTGAATGGGGACATGATTTCCGGCCCGACTACGCGCGTCTGGGCAAGTTCCGAGAAAAGTACTTGGAAAACGTCCAGACAATCGCGCTGACCGCGACGGCCACACCGCTTGTGCGTGAAGACGTCTGCGGACTATTAGCATTGAAATCGCCCAGCGTGTTCGTGACTGGTTTCGCGCGAACCAATTTGCGTTTCTGCGCGATGCACAGCAACAGCGAGAGCGGTAAGGCGGATCAATTACTGAGCTATTTGAAACAGCAAGACGGCGCGGGAATCATTTACGCATCAACGCGCAAACGCTGCGAAGAGCTAGTCGATTGGTTGCCCGAGAAAGCAAAACGATCCATCGGCATGTATCACGGTGGGATGGATGCCATGGCGCGCAAACGCGTGCAGGAAGCGTTCATGACTGGCAAGCTTTCCGCCATCGTGGCCACTAACGCGTTCGGGATGGGAATCGACAAATCCGATATCCGATTTGTCATTCATTACAACATGCCGGGCAGCTTGGAAGCCTACTATCAAGAAGCGGGACGTGCGGGACGCGATCAACTGGAGAGTGATTGCCTGCTACTGTTTGCGTACAGTGATCGATACATCCAAGAATTCTTCATTGAAAATCGTTATCCATCGAAGGAGACCATTCGCAAGGTCTACCAGTACTTGCACTCGCGTGTAGAAGACCCCATCGAATTGACGCTGGATCAAGTTCGCGAAGCGATCAATGTCAAGGACAGCAGCGAATCGATAGGCGCAGCTCAGGCTGTTTTGGCGAAAGCCGGCGTGCTGAAGCGACTTGATAGTGCGTCGAACAATGCGATCGTCCGCATCGACAGCGATGCCCCGACGATGCAAGACTTCTTGCCCAAAGAAGCCAAGATTCGCAAACGCGTGATGCGTGCCGTCGAGACCGTCGTGGGCAAGCGGCGTTACGAAGACGTTTACGTTAGCTTGAAGCGTTTGATGGACTTGGCCGATGTTGATCGCAAACAATTGGCACGCACGATGCGAGAACTGTCCAAGCTACGGACATTTGACTACGTGCCACCATTTCGCGGGCGTGCCGTGCATTTGATTCACCGCGATGTTCCGTTTGAACAGCTGGATATCGATTTCAAAGAACTGGATCGGCGCAAGGCTGCCGAGCATGAGAAACTGGACGCCGTCATTAACTTTGCCCGCACCAGCGGTTGTCGGCAACGAGTGATCCTGGATTATTTTGGAGACCCCAACGCGGAAGACTGTGGAAAGTGTGATCGCTGCGAACCGGCCAGTGCCCCCCGAATCAAAGCCGCAAACGAAGTCTCGCTCAACAGCGAACTGAAAGGCGTTGACGCAAATGCTTTGCTTTGCGGCGTCCGTGTCGTCCTGAGCGGGGCGACTCGCATGCACGGTAGGTTCGGAAAAAACTTGGTCGCTCAAATGCTATGTGGATCCAAAAGCAAAAAACTGCAACAGTGGAAACTGAATCGCCTCAGCACCTATGGAATGCTCTCGACACTGCGTCAAAACGAAGTCGTTGCAGTGATGGATGCACTGGCGCAATCAGGTTTGTTGGAACAACGTGAAGTCGATGAGCGCCGACCGACACTGCATATCACCGAACTTGGCAAAGAAGTGATGCACGCAAGGCAGCCACTCCCCGCTTCGGTTCACCTGACCTTTCCGATGGCCAAGCGTTTGGCGCTAGCGGCGAAAGGGATCGAATCAGGAGATGTGCCAAGCGACCCCACTGAGACGACTTCTAATACCGAAAATGCGACAACCGAACAGAGCAAAGGTTCAGCTGAGTCGGACCGCGCTGAATTGATTGCGATGGAACTGACTGACCGACTGAAAAGTTGGCGTCGGAAGACTTCGGCGGCGTTGGGTATCCCTGCCTATCGCGTGTTAGGAAACGCAACGATCGATCGGGTCGTTGAAATGCTGCCACTAAGCAGCGGCGAGTTGGAAGCGATCAGTGGCGTCGGCCCAGCGACGATGGAACAGTTTGGTCACGATATTTTGGAAATGGTTCGTGAGGTAAGCTCCCAAGAAAATCCAACCGGCGTTGCAGAAGCAGAGCCCGAGGCTGCTGTTGAACCAGAGCCCGAGCAGGTCGAACCTCTAAGTGAAGAGACAATCAGCGACGAGACGGCCGAGCAAAACGAGGAAGCACTTACAGAGAAAGAGATACTGCTGGATGAATCGACGGAGTCGCCCAACGCACCTTTGAATAAAGCAGACGCGGCCGAGCCAATCCCGATCACTGATAAAGCTTCACCTGCAGCCGCTGTGATCGTTGAAGAGATCTCCTTGCGAAACGACGCAGCTGAGCCAAAAGTGCCTTCACCGCACACCCGACCCGAGAAAAGAGCTTCGGTGGCGATGCCTGCGGGAGACGTCTCGGATTGCTATTGGACGTGGAAGCTATTTGACGACGGATACACGGCGGAACAAGTCATGCAGATTCGTGGCCGCAGCGTAGGAGCGATCGTCCAAGATTTGGCAGAAGCCAAAGCCGCTGGCTACCAAGTAAAACCGCAGTGGCAACCAACGATCGGCTGGTGAAATTCCGTTTTCAGCCGCTTCTTGCCTCTGCGATTGGGCGTCTCGCCGAGGCTTTCAAAACCGCTTCCCGATGATGCTTCGGAGGTGCGACAATTCGCGACAGCCTGCATTTGTGTCGGTTAGTCACCTCTGACGATTACTAGTACAATCCCGTACTTCCGACAAATAATGCACCCGCTAGCCCAATCGCTAGAGTGCCGCCGGGAGCAAAAATGTTTGCTTCAGATCGAAACCATCTTTCGATCTGAACTGCTATTCAACGTGGCAGCGGCGCTAGACACCAACAACCTGCCAATTCGCACGGGTGCATTCAGGCACTCACTGCTCGAAAGACAATCAATGGAAAATAAATCTGACGAATCTGGATCGGGCGAACCGGTACCCCAGACTCGCCGTGGCAACAATTCGATCTTGATCGCTCTGATCATTGCAGTCCTGATCGCGATGCTGTTTTTCCGCAGCGAGCCGGATGCCGACAAGATCAAAGTCAGCTTTTTCAAAGACGAATTCAAACGCGGAAACGTGGAAAGCGTTTTTTTTGGCGACCGCAAATTGGTCGGCACCTTCAAGACACCGCCCGACAAACCAGCCGAAACCGTCAACGGTGTCGAAAAGATCGAAAAAGATGACAAGGACGAACCCGTCAAGCTACGAGAAAAGTTCTATGTGAACTTGGGTTCCGACGAGCAGTCGATCGCTAGGTTGAAAGAAGAGTTGGAAGAAAGCGGTGTCGACTACGACAACCTGCCGCCCGACCAAACTCAAGCCATTATCAGCGCGATTGCGTTTATCGGCTTGCCCCTGGCGATTCTGTTTTTCCTCTTCATGATGATCCGACGCACACGCAGCGACATGATGGGCGGCGGATTTCTGTCGGGCTTCAGCAAGAGTCCGGCCAAACGATTCGAAGCCAACGAAAAGATGGTCACGTTCAACGACGTCGCGGGATTGGAAGGCGTCAAAGAAGATCTGCAAGAAATCGTTGACTACCTTAAGACACCCGACAAGTTCCAAAAACTGG
The DNA here is from genome assembly GCA_964444105.1 of uncultured Pirellulaceae bacterium. Lineage (GTDB taxonomy): Bacteria > Planctomycetota > Planctomycetia > Pirellulales > Pirellulaceae > K23-9. Next base: position 5,973 of record CAYUGI010000107.1, on the reverse strand, counting down.
GTGGACGTGTGCCCAAAGGGGTGCTGTTAAACGGCCCTCCCGGAACGGGAAAGACTCTCCTTGCACGCGCCGTCGCAGGCGAAGCGGAAGTGCCTTTCTTTAGTGTCAACGGTAGCGAATTCATTCAGATGTTCGTTGGCGTTGGTGCTAGCCGCGTGCGGGATCTGTTCAAGACCGCCAAAGATCAAAGCCCTTCGATCATCTTCATTGACGAAGTCGATGCGGTTGGACGGCAACGTGGCGCAGGATTGGGTGGTGGACACGATGAACGCGAACAAACACTCAACCAGATTCTTGGCGAAATGGATGGATTCAGCTCCAACCAAGCCGTGATCGTGGTCGCAGCAACCAACCGGCCTGATGTATTGGACCCTGCCCTGCTCCGCCCCGGTCGTTTTGATCGGCACGTCACCGTCGGCCGGCCCACGCTGAATGGACGCGAGGCGATTTTCAAAGTTCACGTTCGTGACGTTCCACTCGGTGATGACGTCGATTTGCGTAGGCTCGCCGCCGGCACGATTGGGCTGACCGGTGCAGACATTCAAAACATGGTCAATGAAGCCGCATTGTGGGCGGCCAGACAAGATAAGAACGAAGTCACAATGGACGACTTCGATCACGCTCGCGACAAAATCCTGATGGGAGCCAAACGCGAAGAAGTCCTCAAAGGTGACGAGAAGGAAAAAACGGCTTATCACGAAGCAGGACATACATTGACCGCCTGGCATTTGGACGGAGCCCATATCGTTCACAAGGTCACGATCGTTCCTCGCGGCCGCGCGCTGGGCGTCACAATGTACGTTCCCAACGAAGATCGCCTGAGCATGAGCAAGCGCGAACTGGATCACCAGTTGATCGTGCTATTGGGAGGCCGTGCGGCGGAAAAATTGATCTACAACGAAACCTGTGTCGGTGCTGAAAATGACCTGGAAAGAGCCACCAGTATCGCGCGCAAAATGGTGACGCACTGGGGAATGAGCCCCAAGATTGGCCCGGTCAGTTACAAGACCAGCGAGGAAGATCCTTTCCTGGGTCGCGAAATGCATCGTTCGCGGCAGTTTAGCGAGCACACGCAGGAATTGATTGACGAAGAGGTAGGCCGCATTTTGTTGGAAGCCGACCAAAAAGCCGAACAGCTACTGCGAGAACATCGCAGCGAACTGGAAAAAATTACCCGCGCGCTTCTGGAAGAAGAAGAGCTCGGCGAAAAAGAGCTGACGAATTTGATTGGTAAATCGATTCAAGTTCGCAACCGAGAGAACGAAGCCAATGACAATCCATCGGCGGAAAGTTCCACGCAGTCTTCTGACACCAGCAAAGGCAGCTAGCGGCGGCTTCGTTCTATTCACCCTGCCTCCGGGAGAGTGAAGGAAATGGTTGTTTTGGAACACACTAAAAAGCTAAATGCCCGCTGCTCGGGAGAGGAAGAATTCGGTGTAACAATTTTTCAGTAGGCCAGTTTTCCCAGCTGCCTAACGGGAACAAGCTCGTGTAAGTAAATCGGTCATGGCCAAGAAAAAATCATCGAAGCAGCGTGCCGATTTTCGCAAGAAGTACCAGGGTCGCGTTCGCAAGGCGGACCTGACACGGCAATTCAAAATAGGCGATCAAGATGACTTGGCCGATGCCGTTCAAAGCGAACGGGTCAGTGGCAAAGGCGAACTGACGCGCCGCCGAACCGTCGCGGGTGTCGACAAGCCGGAATCAGATTCGGCGGCCAGCGTTAGTGACGATCTTCTGATGCCGGGGCGCGTCATCAGCGTCCACGGACTCAAGAGCCGCGTACTGGGCGAGGACGGCAAGACTTACGAGTGCGCCATCCGACAAGTCCTGAAGTCGCTAAGCATTCAACAGCGTGGCGCGGTGGTGGCAGGCGACCGAGTGCGATTTCGGGCTGAGTCTCCGTCGGATGGGATGATCGAACGAATCGAAGAACGCACGGGCATCATCAATCGCACGAGTCGCGGCCAGCAACACATTCTGGTCGCCAACGTTGACTACTTGATGATCGTTGTCAGCGCCGCACAACCATCGCTCAAGCCTGTCTTGGTGGATCGTTTCTTACTGACAGCGCAGCAATGTGAAGTTCAGCCGATCATCGTGATCAATAAGATCGACCTGGTAGACCTTGTCGAAATCCAACCTTTGCTGGGAACCTACGCGGCGATGGGGTATCGCGTCTTGCTGACTTCCGTAGCCGACGGCACCAACATCGATTACCTGCGCGAATTTTTGCAGGGCAATCAGACTGCCGTTGCGGGACAAAGCGGTGTCGGCAAAAGCAGCTTGCTAAACGCGATTGAGCCTGGGCTGGGTTTGGCCGTTCGCGAAGTCAGTCGGGACAACGACAAGGGTCGCCACACGACCACCGCGTCAACACTCATCCCGCTTGAAAACGGCGGAGCAGTTTTTGACACCCCAGGGATTCGCCAATTTCAGCTGTGGGATATTTCGGCGGAAGAAGTCGCCGGACTGATGCCAGACTTGCGTCCCTATGTCAGTAGTTGCCGGTATCCAAACTGTCTTCATCTGAACGAAGACGAATGCGCTGTAAAAAATGCCGTAGCTGATTCGCGAATCGATGCGAGACGCTACGACGCATATTGCCACCTACTTGAAAATGACTTGCTGCTGTAGCTCCGCGCGGTGGAGTTTTTCGCTGCGACACAGTCTTTCTCGCACGCCACTTCTTGGGTTGATCGAGCGACACAAACGTCACAATGCACGTCACCTGCCCCAAGGACTGCTTTTTACGCTGGGAGACGCTGTTCAAATAGTGTCCTTAGGATCGATTTCGTTGACCTATTTTGACTGCGAAACTAGACTAGATATCGCTCTTCAGGGCTCTACTTGGCCCAGCAACAAGTCTTTTCTACGTGCCCCATCCATGGCCACAGACGAATCGCACCCGCCCGATCCGTCCACGGTCCAGCGCCGTCAGGATGAGATTGTGTCCGATGCGACGACTAACCTTCCGTTTGAAGGCCCTGGCAAACGCACCGACGTAGAAGACTTGGAAGACGCCAAGACAGTGATTCGCGACGGATCGCGGCGAGGTGGGTCATCACGGGCACAGCCTGCCGCTGATCAACTAAATGCGCTGAATCAAACGCCAGCGGCTATCACACAGGTCTTGCTCGGAAAACAACTCAATCACTTCCTGTTGGAAGAATTGATTGGTGGTGGCGGAATGGGTGCGGTATTTCGCGCCCATGATGAACAACTCGATCGCGAAGTCGCCATCAAGGTCATTCCGTTCGCAGGCGAAGACGCCGATCTACAGCGGCGATTTCGCAATGAAGCCCAAAGCGCAGCGAAGCTGGACCATCCTCGTATCGCGCGCGTGTTCGACGTAGGCCACCAAGACGATTGGTACTACATCGTTTTTGAATATGTCAAAGGCACCAACATTCGCGACTTAGTGCATCGCTCCGATGTGCTATCGATCGACGACGCTGTCTACTACGCGTGCCAAGTCGCAGAAGCACTTCAACACGCCTCGCATCGTGGAATTGTGCATCGTGACATCAAGCCTTCGAACGTCCTGATAGACACAGATCGCGAAGTCAAGCTGGTCGACATGGGGCTCGCCCGCATCGACAAAATGGAGATGAGCCAAGACGACCTGACCGCTAGCGGCGTCACGCTGGGAACCTTCGACTACATTTCGCCCGAGCAGGCCAAGGATCCGCGTGCAGCCGATCTTCGCAGCGATATCTATTCGCTCGGCTGTACGTTGTACTTCATGTTGACCGGGCAACCGCCGTACCCGGGTGGCACAATGCTGCAAAAACTAATCAGCCACGGTAACGCGCCGCCGCCGGACGCAAGGCACATTCGCGCAAACGTCAGCCATGAGCTGTCCGCTGTCATTCAACGGATGCTGGCGAAAAAACCCGACGACCGATACCAAAACGCAAACGATTTGATTACCGATCTTCGTTTGATCGCTTACAAGGATGGACTGACCCGTTCCCAAGGTGTTGTTGCTGCACCAGCAAATCTGGAGAACCCAATCGTTCTCTGGCTCGAGCGAAACGCCCCGTGGTTGGCGGCGACAACCCTACTGCTCCTTGTCGCAGCTTGGCTGCAACTGTCGTCATCGGCTTCGCGAGACGAATTCCGACTGGTTGCTCCATCGACAGCGCGCATCGCGACAGCGGTTCCCGAATTGAATAGCGGTCTAAACCAGGCCCCCGGCAGTTCGACCGACCCAGGATTATTTCCAGCCGAATCGCAGGTTGACGGTACTCCCGATGAAACCGCAATAGCGACGCAACGCGATTCAACCGGAATCGGTTTGGAAACCGACACTGCCACTGCCACACTGGGTTCCATGGGTCGGGCGTCGGATCCGCCCAGCTTGCCGAACCTGCCGCAACCTGACGAGTACCCACCAGCTGACGGCAACTTTGCCGCCAATTCACTGACCAACGGTTCTGCGTCAGCAGTTCCGATAACACCGACAAACCCAAATTCGTTCACGACTTTGGACGCATCGGGTGCGACAGTTCCGCGGCTCATCCGATTGGTCGATGCGAGCCAGATCATTGATGATCAAGGAAACATTGTTGAACGCGGGAACGATGGCGCAGCACTCACGACCAGCTTGTCCGATGCATTGCAATTAGCGCAGACGTTTGAAGTGGATCGAGTCGAACTTGCCGTGTCGCAAATCGACAGCGAGCCGATCGTGATTGACCGCGACGGCATGTCAATCGTCTCGACTGTTGGCGGCACAACGATTGTCTTCCGATCCCCAGAAGATGACTCGCAAACGCAAAATCAGATGATTGCCTTGGGTTCAAACCGGGTTGAATTCGATGACATTCATTTCGTTTGGGATGTAGAACTGGGACGCATTCAAGGAGGATCGCTGATTGGACTTCACTCGAATCGGCTTCTGCGGCTTACGGACTGCAGTATCACCATCGGCAATGCAATTGGTGCACCCAACATTTATGCATTCGCAGTGACAAAGCGAATGGCATTCGACACTCTGGGCGTTGACGAATTCGCCGCCAAGCGATCTTTGCCACTGGTCGCGATTCAGATGTACAACGTGATTGTGCGTGGTCAAATCAGTCTGATGAAGATGGACTTCGACGCCGCACTCCAGTTGCAATGGGAAAACGGCTTGCTGGCGGTCTCACGGCGAATGATCGAAACATCCGGCGCCACAGTCAAGCCTTCGTTGACCTCCAGCCCAATCGAACTTTCGTTGACGCGGTTGACGTCACACACGCCGCTAGGACTATTACAGATGAACCTTAGTCCGCAGGCACCTTTCCCTGCCGTGATCAACCGAGATGTTACCAGCTGTGTCTTTGTGGTTGACGAAGGCGCGTCGCACATCGAGGTGACGGGCTTGGAGACGTTTGATGCAGCAACTGACTTTTTCAAGTCTCGCGGTGAAGCAAACGCCTATGATGTGGATCGTGTGATGCTTTCGCTGGCGGATCAGAGCGGCATTCGCCAACAAGTATCGATGAGAGACCTAACGGCGCGGCGCCCGTCTTGGTTTGACGAACGTTCGACCAGATGGACCATTTGGTGGAAGTCCGACTTGCACGACGATGCTGAAAGTGGCCTGTCACAATCGGCGAGCTTAACGGTTGTGCCGCCTGACCAGCGCACCCCCTTGGATTACCGACAAGATGGCGCGGTGTACAGCGGATTCGATGAGAAATCATTGCCTCAATTGCCATTCGAGACCGATAACACACCACTGGACAGTCCCAGAGAGAGCGGCCTTCCATCAGGAAACCGCTAAATCATCCGTAAATCAGACTTCCGATTTGACTTTTAGCGCCGTTTTGCACTTAATAAGTCCTGCGGGCACGCACGCCCGATCCCCACCTTACTGCCACCCACCCATCGTTCAGCTGTTCAGCTCGCTGTTATCAATAGCTTGGCGAACACTTTTTCGTGACTTGGAGATTTTTGAATGAGACGAATTGCCGTCCAATTTGC
>CAYUGI010000106.1:9391-20809 GCA_964444105.1 uncultured Pirellulaceae bacterium | reverse complement strand
CAGCTACCGCGCCCGAGGGTGTGCTTTTTCGTACGCTTGGCGAAGATTGGCGGCACTGACATGAGTGTAAATTTGCGTGGTGGCCAGGCTCTTGTGCCCCAGTAATTCTTGAACGCTTCGAATGTCTGCACCGTGGTCCAGCAAATGCGTGGCAAAACTGTGCCGCAGCGTGTGCGGACTGGTCCGCGAATCCAAATCCGCTGTCGCAATGTACTTTTCCAGCATTCGTCCCACGCTACGCGTCGTCAGGATGTTGCCAAAGCGATTGACGAAAACCGGTGCGTCACGACCCAGTGATTCTGTTTTCGGGCTGCGTGTTCGCTTGCGTGCATAAGCAGCCATTGCCTTGATGGCAAACGATCCCAGCGGGCTGATGCGTTCCTTGCGACCTTTACCACGCACCCGAATGATTTGTTCGTCAGTATCCACGTCGCGATCGCGCAGCCCAACTAGTTCGCTGACACGTAGCCCGGCTGAGTACATCGTTTCCAGGATAGCTCGGTCGCGAAGTCCTGCGACATTGATGTGTGGTGGTGCTTCTAACAGTCGTCCGACTTCATCATTCGTCAGCACGTGCGGAAGTTTGCGCTGCCGTCGCGGATTGCGAAGCGGTTTAGCGGGGTTGCTCGACGCGATTCCTTCGCGCATTAAAAACTTATAGAAGCTTCGAAGCGATGCCAGTTTTCGCGAAATTGTTGTCCGTGCGTAGTCGGCTTCCTGTAGCGCCGCCTGAAATGTCCGTAAATCTTGAGGCGAAAGGGAGCTCGGATGCGGAACGTTTCCGCGTGTCGCTTCTAACCAATCAACCAGTCCAATCAGGTCTTCGCGATAAGCCTTGATGGTCAAGTCCGACGCGTTTCGCTCTGTAGCAAGGTACTTCAGGAATTGTGCGATTGAGCTACGCATGAACTAGCATTGGCTGTTGGAGTGAGCGGGATTACCTGTGCCCATAAACGAAAGTAGCGAGAGTCGTCAGGGTTTGATTGGCAGGCGAATGCATTTCAAATCCGTGGCGACTCTCGCTAAATGTCAAGGCTGGTCGAAGTTCTGCCTCAGTGAAAGTCCTCGATGGAAAGACTGTCGAACTCGTCGTTGGCTAGCAAGTCTTCATCACTAGGCACAGCATCGCGAATCTTTCGGCTCAGCATTGCCGCGTCGTACCAAGAAAACTCAAGCTCAGGATCCGCCGCAAAGCGTGCTAACTGTCGCAATGTTTCGTCACGATTCTCGTCATCGAATAGAAAGATAAATCTCTCTTCGCCTTTGACCAATGCTAGAACGTTGATCTCTTTGTCCATTGAAGGCAACCGCTTTTGATAGTGAATTTGGATTCGATCGGTGAGCGACTCATCGCTGCTGGTGTGTTGTATCGGACCGTTTTTCGTTTCAGGATGAGAGCGGTTTGGCTGTTGTAGCGACTGGTGGAATCGTTTCTTGTTGCGACAAGTGACAATGCAAATGAGTCACACGATTGATACCGCATCGATAACCGCGCCAAGCGTGCGCGTGTGCATGACCTGCGCAGATGATGATGCGATTGTGTAGACACCAATGCCTAGGAGGTCGTGCAGTTTTAGGTTTAACGATTTACGAATGTCACCTTTACTCTCCCCCTGGGAGAGTCGAGCCTAAGCGAGGAGAGGGCGAATCCGGATTACCAGTATTCGTAATCGTTCATCGCGTATTGTTCTCTCCGGCCGCTACTGCATCCGACTCTCCCAGAGGGAAAGTGAACTATGAGAAGCTGCGATGGCGCCGGTCTCAAACACGGTAACGCAAAAAGATGGCAGATTGCATGATGCGATAGCATCGCAAGGCAGCGTGCATTCTGGCGTGAACAGACTCACGGTTGCTGTTGGCAATGATTCACCTTTCGGCGTCTGTTGTCGTCTGCCCAAACCAGATGGTCGCGCAACGACTAGCGTTTCGCTACTAAATCACTATCGTGCCAGGACATGAACGGGCACGTAGATCGTGCGTCGGTAGTTGTAGCGGCTTGACGTCATTGGTACGGCGTTCCAGTTGGGACGAAGAGGCTCGTAGCCCATCCAGAGGTTGTGTTCCAGCCTCGCGATCCGCTGTTGGGACCGATAAAGTGCTCGAGCTTGACGCAATGCCGCTACCCGATCCGCCTTGAGTTGGGCTGGATCCGACCCCCGTGCCGATTGCGGCGACTTTTCCGAATCTGCGAAGATGTTGGGTGCGGTCCTCTTCTCAGGACCCGAAAGCTCCTGCGCGAAAGTAGCATTGGCGGCGACGAAGGTGGTGAAAAGCACCGCTGCAAGGGTGATCGCGGTCAATCTTACGTTCATATCATTGTGCCAATGCGGAGATTTCGACGGGCGATTCCAGCCGTTTTTTCCGTATCGGCCAGGTACCACCCGATCGTTCAGCTCGATCACTCCGGCCGCAACGCGTACGAGAAAATGATTGCGAACGTAGCGGTTATTTTGGTGATGCCTCTTTCAATTCTGTCAAAAGTGATTCCACTATAACAAAATGGGACGCGGGCTTCGCGACATGAAGCCGATGCAGATTCAGGTGCTGACTTGCTATCCAGCTACAACGTCCCAGTTCCAACCCCACCCCAAACGCTTTTTCAGAAGCGCCCGACAAACCTCCCTTATCAGGACAGTTTTCTTGATGACAAAAATCGCAAAACTAGCTTCATTGTCTTTCGCCGCCATCGCAATGTTGGCTTTTACAGTCGGCTGCAAACCTGCCGCTGCCCCCAACACAAGCACTTCCACTTCGGTTGCCACATCGAACACGACGGGCAATACGACAACGGGTGCCGAGACTCCTTCAGGCAACATGACAGCCGCATCGGAAACACCAAGTGGTGAGACTCCGTAATCGCGGCCAGCAGATCAAATCGACGAAGCCCCAGACCCATTCGCGTGACAGCATTGGGTCGTGGGGCTTTTTTTGTGGAATGACTAATGCCTAAAGCCAGCCATAGTTTGTTGGGTCAGTTCATTTAACACATCCCCTGGATCCACCATCTCCAGCTCAATCATCACGGCGACAAGCGTTTTGCCACCCAGGCGATCGCTACAAATTTTGACAAGATCTTTGTGTGTGCAAACGATGAACTGAACGGACGGATCCAACTCTCGCGCCCACGTCTGCACCTTCGCCATCGTTTCAGGTGAATAGCTGTCGTGATCAGGAAGCGACATTGAATCGACAATCGTCGCATCGCAATGCTGAACGGTTTGCATGAAGGCGTCGGGGTTGCCGATTGCGCAAAGTGTCGCAACGTGTTGCCCAGCTAATTCGGAAACCAATCTTGGTCGATCTGGGTGCTCTAGCAAAGCTGAAGGCGAATGATTGCTTTTTAGAATCGGAACGCTTGCATTCGCGGTACGCACTTTTGACGTGATCGATTCGATTGCAGGTTGTTCGACACAATCAGACCTGGAAATGATCGCCATGTCTGCACGCGTGAGACTCCCGGTGGGTTCACGCAGCAACCCACGTGGTAGCAAAAAGCCGTAGCCAAAGGGGCAAGTCGCATCAATCACAACGATGTTCAAATCGCGATGCAGGCGCCGATGTTGAAACCCGTCGTCCATTAAGATGACTTCGGCCTCCAACTCTTCGACAGCAATTCGTGCGGCTTCCACACGATCGGGATTCTGCACGTGGGGCACGTCGGGCAATCGCGAATGCAGTTCCATGGCTTCATCGTTTTCGTCGCCGTCGCCACGACCATAGCCGCGACTAACGATGGCGACGCGAAGGTCTTTTGCACGCAAATGCTTCGCCAAAAAACAGACGATCGGCGTCTTACCCGTGCCGCCGGTTGTCAGGTTTCCGATACTGATAACTGGGACACCGCAACGAATCACCTCGCGTTTGCCTGAGTCAAACTGCTTGTTTCTTCGTCGGACCCCGAGTCGGTAAGGCCACGATGCGATACGTAGTCCACCCCGCATCAACCATGCGACGGGATCGCGACGTCGGCCGCTCATGACGGATCGGAAATCAAACTTCATCAGAGTTGCTCCGCCGCATCACGCATTCCGCCGGCCAATATCAGTCAATTCATCCAGTTCGGTGCCACTTTGCGACAGCATCTCATCGGTGCTTTCGGGGTCGATGTTACGGCATGTTTCGGTCAGTTTGTCTGCGATTTCGTCTAGCGGATCTTCCCACGTTTCCACTGTCGTCTCGGCTGGCGGAACATTTGCCATTTCATCCAGCAACATGATCATCCGCAGACAGTGTCGAAACAGAATGCCTTCGTCTTTCTGCAGCTTCTTGGTCGTGACGTACTTGTTGAAGTCGCCGTCGTATTGCAGCAAGTCGCCGATGATCCAAACCGGTCGAACATCCACGTTGTAGACTCGTGGAAAATCAGCGCGGAACAATCGCAGTATTTTCTCGCCGATGGTAAGCGGCCAGACTTTGGGTTCGTCGAACATGACGCGTCCGAAACCACGGTCCTTGACTTCCTCTTCTTCGGATTCGTTGACCGCGCCCAACTCTTCCGCCGTGGCGAGCCCTAGTTGCAAAAGGCGCGGGTCCAATACCGTCGTCGCCAATGTACCCGGTGGCATGTCCTCGAAGCGCGGCATCCGAGTAAACCGCGCGACCGTGCCGGGTACCAGCAGCACTGATTCCAGAGCAGCAATTCGCTCGTCCGGGTCCGCCGTCGCCAGCTGATCGGCCAGGTAGACTCCGAACAAGGGATTGATGCTGCGAAGGTGGACCAATCGATCCAGGCTTGGTGTAGGTGTCGCCGTGATTGGTTTGTAGTTTTCGACTTCGTAACCACGGCTTTCGATTAGCTCCGGATCGTCGGTGTCTTCTTCCTCTTCGGCTATCGAAGCGTCGTCGCCGCGCATTTGATCTAGGATTTCGCCAAACAAACCCGTTGTTGCCTTGGCCGCATCTTCCTTCTTCTTATCGCCTTTCTTCGGCGGACCCTTCTTTGGTGCTGCCGCTCTGGGTTTGGGATCCAGTTGGACGTAGCCAGCTGACCACAACGTGATCAGCATTTGATTCAGATCACGCTGCGCTTCTTCGATACGCTGCGGCGTCAGCAAACGCCGGCCAACCATGTCGCGAATCGGCTGGACTTCGGGATTCTTGCCAAACAAGTACGCCAGCAATCGCCAAGGCAGTCGCCCGCGGCTGGACAGATTCGCCGATTCCGCTTCATAGAGTTGTACGAACTGTTGCTCGGTCCAATATGATTCGCCACTTCGCCGCTTGGGCATCTTCTTCTTAAGCTGTTTCTTGGCCTTCAGTAGTCCCGGGTCTTTGGTGTCTTCGGGAATCGAATCGTACTTTTCACGCCAGCGGTTGATTTTGACGTCGTCTTCGTGGGCCAAAGCGAAGACGTAGCCTCGATCATCAAACTGCGGCCGGCCAGCGCGTCCGAAAATTTGTTGCGCCGATGCTGTCTCGACCAGCTTCTTTTTGTCTCGTGGGCCCTTCAGCAAATTGGGAAGCACAACGCTGCGCGCGGGCAAGTTGATTCCTGCTGCCAGTGTTTCGGTGCAGACACAGACGCTCAATAGTTTTCGTTGAAAGAGTTCTTCGACCATTCGGCGATAACGCGGCAGGACACCTGCATGGTGAACGCCGACACCGCGCATCAAAATTTGTTTCAGCTTTGGCCCCGCGCCTCGCGTCATGTCCGCGGCATTCAAGTACTCCGCCAGTTCGCCCTGACGTTCCTTGTCGATCAGCTTTTTGCCCTTTAACAACTCCGCGTTGGTCCAGCACTGAGAACGGCTGAAGCAGAACATCAAAGAGGGCGTTCGGCGTTGTTCGTCATCGCCGGCAGCAATCTTTTCGGAAAAGTCGCCCAGGATTTCATCATCAACCCATTCGTATTGCAGCGGAACTTTGCGTTCCGTTCCAGAGACCAATTGCAATCGACGGTTGTGGGCTCGCGAAAGCCAAGACGTGAACTCCAACGCGTTGCCAACGGTCGCACTGAGCAACATGGTCCGCACGTGCTCAGGCAGCAGTGCCAACGTTAACTCCCAGACGATGCCGCGTTCGGGATCGTTGAACGAATGAAATTCGTCCATCACGACCGATGAGACTTCTGCAAAATCGAATGCTTCGGGATTGAGGAGACGATTGAGAAGGATCTCCGCCACAACCACCAGTACCGGAGCATCACCGTTGACGCGGCGGTTGCCGGTAACCAGTCCCACCTGATCGGCCGAAAAACCCCAGCGTACGGCCGATTCACGCAGTTCGTCCAGCTTTTGGTCTGTCAGGGCAATCAGAGGCGTCGTGTAGTACATCCTCTTGCCAGTTCGCAGCGCTTCATAGACGGCCGCTTCGGCGATCAGTGTTTTGCCGGTTCCCGTCGGTGCACATACCAAGACTCCCTGGTCGCCCGTAAAATAGGCCAGCAACGATTCCTCTTGCACCGGATACGGCTCGAATGGCAGCAAGTCAAAGTACTCGCTAGCCAACGCATCACGGTCAGGCGTCTCGTTTTGCTCGTTCATGGTGTTATCGTTGTAACAGTCCACCGCGGCAGATCCAACCTACCGCTACTTCTACGCGTCAGTTCCAGCACGAAGCGTCCGTTATGTCAAAGCTCTCAGACGATGCCCATTCGGTATGGACGGCCTCAGTCGATGCTGTTCGCGCGAAGCCTTTGGTTTGTGGTACCGTGCAGGTCTCCGCAAATCGATTGACTGTTCAAGATCGATCGTGGGATCTTTCACGTTTCAAACGCATCGTCATCGTCGGAGCCGGAAAGGCAGCGACGGCGATGACCCAAGGCTTGGTCGATTCGCTTGGTGATTGTTTGCCAACGATCGGCTGGATCAACGTTCCCGAAGGCACCCAAGAGCCGATCGATACGATCACGGTTCACCCAGCTCGTCCGGCCGGTGTGAACGAACCTACCGAAGCGGGAGTAATCGGCACAAAAGCGATTTTGGATCTTGTCGCAAATGCTAAAGAAGACGATCTGTGCATCGCTTTGATTTCAGGCGGCGGCAGTGCGTTGTTGCCCGCGCCGGTTGATGGGATCACGTTGGCCGATAAGCAAGCTGTCACGCGTTTTCTAAGCGGTGCAGGAGCGAATATCGCGGAACTGAACACGGTTCGCAAAAAACTTAGCCACGTCAAAGGTGGCGGACTGCTTCGGGCATGTCGTGCTGGTGAGCTTCTAACACTGGTATTGTCCGACGTACTAGGCGATCCACTGGACTTAATTGCGTCAGGACCCACCGTTCCCGACACATCGACTCCGCAAGATGCATTGAAGGTCTTAGGCCAATACGATCCCGATAAAACACTGCCTCCCAGCATACGGGGCGTGTTGGACAATGTGTCCGATGGGGACGAAAAGGTGACGTGCCGCGCGACCACGCTGGTGATCGGCAATAATCGCGTCGCGGTCGATTCCGCAGGACGACGTGCAGCCGAGTTGGGCTATGTCGCCCAGACCTCATCGGCAGACCAATGTGAAGGGGAAGCGGAGGAACTGGGGCGACAGCTTGCGGCGGAAGTCGTGTCGTTCCTAAACGACGGAAGTCTTTCGCGACCGAAGTGCATCGTTTCTGGCGGAGAACCAACCGTCAAGTTGGCGGACGCCAGCGTTCGTGGAAAAGGAGGCCGCAATCAGCAGCTTGTCCTAGCAGCCTATTTGCACCTGTTAACGTACGACTTGGAAGCAAAGCAGTGGGAGCGTCTGGCGATTCTCTCAGGCGGCACCGACGGAGAAGACGGCCCGACCGACGCTGCGGGTGCCTTCATTGACGCGGACGTCCACCGTTGCATCGTAGAGAAAAAACTAGATGGCAGCGATTTTCTAAATCGAAACGATGCGTACACATTTTTCAAAGCCGTCGGCGGTCTACTCACCACCGGTCCGACTGGCACCAACGTCTGTGATGTACGTGTTGCTTTGGTGCTTGCTTGATAGGATTCTTCGGTATCGTCCATGAAGGTAGTGTGCACCAAGGACTGTGACCGCGAATCCGAGCGTGGTGGAGGTGCTGATTGGCAGTGTGAATGATTCGGGAAGCTCTGATGCAGGACGCTCAAGCTTCTTTGCTCCGGTCAACAGATTCCACGAGTCGGCATCGACACTGACCGAAACATTTGCGATTGCTTGGTCAAGTTCCGTATTCGCACCGGCGAAATCAAAGGCTCGGAACAAGCCAATGCCGGCCGACCACGGGGCACTCGCTTCGGTTGGTTGTGATGAAAGATTGCTGGCTAAGTTTGGTTCGGTTTCGGTGCCAGGTAGCAAAAGAATCATGTCACCGACGGATTGAGCCCAGCCATTTCCGGGGATGGAGTGGAGCGTGGAAGCGAGGTCGCGCTGCATCTGACGAGAATCACGATCGAGCTCGACGGCTCGCGTTTCGCTTTCCGCCAGTGTATCGAGCAAGCGATCAAGTTCAGCGAGTTCCAATTGGACGGACTCCGACTCACTAAGCCACTGGGCCAATCCGGACTGCCGAATCGCTTCGTCGGCGAACTCGAGGAAGCTCTGCTCCGCGTTTTCGCTCAACTGAGACAGAAGATTTGTGGAAGAACCGTCCAGCAAAAACAGTTCGGTGTCGCGACTTTGAAAGGAAACGAATGTTGTTTCGCTGGCGTCGTTAACACTGTCAGCATTGTTGGCGATTTGGGCCAGCGCGACTGCTGCATCTGCTGGCTCAGTGTCCTGCTGGCTGGAACTTGCTTCTTGTTCACCGGTGATCGTGTTCTCGCCGTCATTTCCTGCCGCACGAACGACCGGTTGTTCGCCTTGAGGGCTGTTCAGCGAACTGCCTCGACTGATGGTCGGCAGAGTGGTCGGTAAGACTGGATTTCGCGGTGTGGCATTCGCTGGCGGCGCAAGAGTTGAAGGTGCAGGATTGGAAGGCGCAATCGCTGGAGGCGTACTGAAAGTACGCGTTTGCGTCGCGATCGGATTGGTGATGGTGGATGGTTGCAGCACCAGGGTTTGTGCAACAGGTGCGTCGTTCGTTGGCTGTCGCGCGTCTCGTGCAGTTTTGTCGTGCCGTTGCTGGCTATTGCGGATAGGCTCGCCAGATCGATGGAAATCACGATGCGAGTCACGCTGACGCATCACCTGATCGACGCCATCGTTGTTGACTCGATTGCGACCTTGATCGTGCTGCCTGGACTGATGGTGATCTTCTGATCGGTCGCCGTGTTGATGTTGCCGATCAACCTGGACGGATTCTGAGCCTGACAAATCGTGCGCACGAAATGGTTCCGCGCTAAGCAAATTAATATCGCCTGCGGCCATCAGCCAACGACCTTCCAGGCGTTCCAGTCGTAGTCGGCGATGAGAATCTTGGGGAGAAATCACTTTGCCACCTCCGTGGATGCAACCAAGGAGGGAAGTCGCCTGCGAATATCCGGCGGCATCGTTTTTCCGGCCGCGGCCAGGTCGTTTCGTAGTTCGCTGAGTTGCTTGGGAGAATCTTTTGCAGTGTTGGAGTACTCCTTGGCGGTCGTTTCCACATCCTGCCAGCGTTTCAGGCGCGTCTGGCATTTCAACAGTTGCGTGTAGTGCTGACTAAGAAATGCGTTCGCTTTCGGTTGACTAGGTTGCGTCTGGAGAACGCGCTTCTGGCAACGAATCGCGGCGTGCAAAACATCGATCGCGCCGGGTAGATCTCCGTTGGCGATTTTCGACAATGCTTGGTTGTGAAGCATCGCTCCTAGCCGTACTTGCTCTTGGGGGCTAGATCCGTTCGCGGGGCCAACAGAGGAGCCAGCAGACTTGTGTAGCGTGATCGCTTGACTGATAAGTTCTGCTGCTTCGGCGTGATTGGATTGACGCTGCCGAATCATCGCCAGGTTGTTCAGGCTCAGTGCTAACTCGCTGGAGTACTGGCTCACGTTAGGGGCAACGAGGCGAAGTTGTCGTTGCAACGCGATGGCTCGTTGGAGAGCTTGGGCGGCCATCTCGTCGTTGTTGATTTCAGAGTGGGCCGACGCAAGATTGTTGTACATGACCGCCATGTCTTGCGTGGCACGCAATCGATTGCTTGACCGGTTGGCCAGATCTAATTGCATCGAAATGGCTTCTTCCAGCAAGATGATCGCGCCGGCGGGATCAGATTTCGTGATACCCTTGCTGGAGTTCTGAAGTGCTGCCGCAAGTGCGCGACGCGCACGCTCGGGCAATGTTTGCCTGTTAGTTTGGACGCGATTTTGCTGCTCTCGCAAGATGTTGATTGAAACGGCAAAGTGCTGCTGAGCTATTTCTGCCGCTCCTTGATGGAGTGCCAGCAAGCCAGCGTTGTTTTCAATCAGTGCAAGCTGAACAGCTAAGGACACGCTGTCTGGTTCGCGGTCAACCAGTTTCTGCTGGCGGGATGCCGCGTTTGCTAAAACCGTCTTGGCTTCCGCGAGCTTGCCGCTTTGGATCAACGCCAAGCCCCAAGCATTGAGGTTCTCGGTAGCTTGCGTCTGTAGGACAGGATCAGCGTCGGAATCTGTCGCAATTTGATCGTACGTGTTGGCTGATTGCTGGAACGATCTTAAAGCTTGGCTAGGTGAATGCAGTTCGCTGGTGAGCACGCCAATGCGATGATGGGTGCGGGCGACATCGCTTAGTGACTTGGGGTCATCCGAAGCCTGCAGGACAAATTCTTCGTAGTACGCCAGTGTGTCACGAAGAAGATCTTGCCGAACGTGTTCCGCTCCGGGAATGGCGGCAAGCTGTGTCGCTACGTCCGCTCCCAAGTGATCGACGGTTGCACGTGCTTGATTGAAGTAACGTTGTGCCTGAATCTCGCTGGTCAAAGCTAGCTGGCTTTTGTGGGCGAAGGTGATCAGGCTGATGGCCGCACCTAGAAATGCGACGGTGGCAACGGCAACACTGGCCGCGAAAACTCGCTTGTGACGACGCGTGTAGCGAAACGCTCGTTGCGAAAGCGACGGAGGCCGAGCGACGATGGGACGGTCATCGATGACGGCTTGCAGGTCATCTGCGAACTGCTTGGCGTTGAAGTATCGATCGTCTTTGGAGCTTGCCATCGCCTTTTGCAGCACAACGCCAAGATCCCTGGGGAGATCGCTGCGTACACTTCGGAGAGTCCTGGGCGACTGCGAAGTGATTTTTTGTAAGAGTAACGGGCCGCTTTCTCCTTCGACCGCTGGTTGCAGTGTCAGTAGCTCAAAAACAGTTGCTGCTAACGCGTAAATGTCAGTGCGATGGTCAACCAATTCGGTATGTCCGCTGGCTTGCTCTGGACTCATGTAGCGAATCGTGCCCAGCAGGTCGCCGGTTCTTGTAAGCGTGGCGTCGCGCTGTGCTTTTTTGTTCTGGGGCGCATTGCTCTGGCTCTCATTGGTTTGACAACGGGCCAAACCGAAGTCTGTGATCCAGACTTTTTCAGCATGATCCACGATTAGATTCGATGGTTTGATGTCTCGATGAACGATGCCGTTTTCGTGCGC
>CAYUGI010000106.1:4355-9291 GCA_964444105.1 uncultured Pirellulaceae bacterium | reverse complement strand
CCACGATTAGATTCGATGGTTTGATGTCTCGATGAACGATGCCGTTTTCGTGCGCACAGTGCAGTGCATCTGCGGCTTCGATCGCCCAGGTGATGCATTGCTTCCAAGGGGTGTCAGGCGAACTAAGATCCGTGCTGTCGTTTGTTGACCGCTCCGCTTCGATCCACTGGTCCAATGGCGTGCCGTCGATTAGCTGCATCGCGTAGTAATGAATGCCCCGGTCAGAGCCGACGCTGTAGATCGACACGATCCCAGGGTGTTGGAGTCTGGCGGCGGCTTGCGCCTCGTTTGTGAAGCGAGCGATCTGACGAGAGTTCAAGGCAGACGCAGCTGGAAGGACTTTGATGGCAACGCGGCGCCCGATCGATTGCTGGCGAGCTTCGTAGACGATTCCCATTCCACCACGACCAAGCTCACGGATGATCTTGAAGTCACCCAGTTGAAAGTCGCTGAACGTGCGTTTGGTTTCGTCTGTGCCGGAATCATTGTTGGAATCGCGATTCGCCGCTGCGTTCAGTGCTGCCGCGCCGCGGACTCCCGCGGCGAATCCGTGAAGTTTCTCCATCGTCGAAAGATGTGATCGGAACAATTCTGCGATTTCGGGATTCTGCTGGCAAACTTCGTCGGCCGACTGCGGTTTGTTGCTTTCCAAGGACAACAAATATTGATCCAACAAGCAACTTAGACGTTGCTGCTTGGCGTCGTTTGTCGAATGGGATGAATCGCGCAGCGCGCCACTAGAGGAGATTTTGACCATCGTGCTGGTCTTTCGGTAGCGATAGGAGATAAGAGAAGAGGCTTATAGCTTACTGATGTGTCACCCGTGAGGCTTCATGAAACCGAGTTCACCTCCTGTGAAATTGCTCACAAGCTGTCGCCATCAGCGCAGCACTTAATACAAACGCACTGTCCACGCGAAGATCCACTGATATGGGAGAGTTTTTTGGAAAATGCCGCTATTGTTTTGAAATGAGCGTCAATCTGATGGTTTTCGATTCTGGTTGCTCTACCGATGCGTAGCGTGTTTCACCCATTCGTTTGGCCTTTGCCAACGCGATTCGCTCGGAGCGTTTTGCTCGTGTTTGTTGGGCTCGGGCCAGTCGCATTGGTAGGACACGTTCTCGATAAGCCGCCCGAGCTTGTTTTTGCTGCATTGAAAGTTGTGAAGCGACTGAAAACAGATTGGCGGAATTTATCTGCATCAGCCGTTGCGATGCGTACATGCTGGCAGTGGACATCGTCGCGCCGTTAGGTGAAGGCATTGTGAGCAAGGACTGTGATCCCGTGGTTGGTAATTGCCCCCGTTGGCGCCCCGATGAACTGTTGGCGGAACACTGCGCGTAGGATTCGCTTGCTATCAGTGATAGGCAAATTCCAAGCACGATCGATGCGGTAAGTGTGCGGTAGGCCATCAGAGTAGCTCCAGGAAAAAAGAGGATAAGAATTCGGAGTTTTGCCAGTGAAGTTCGCGAACGTCGTTGGCTCAGTCGCGTCTTTGTTTGAGCTTGATCGCTGTTGCACAACCATGTCCCGTTCGGGCAAACACTCTTCTCTTAACGCATCACGCACCAAGCAATCCACTTTGTTGTAGCAAGAATATGTATTGCTAATGATTGGTTTCTCTACGCGCACCACAGGAGGTTGTTATGAATCCGAAGCACAAGCTAATTACGACCGTGTGGTGTTCAATCACCATGGTCGCGACGATGGTCCTTTCGCACGGTCACCTGATCTTGCGTGAGGTGATGACGCACTGGCCGCAACAAGATTCTTGGGAAGGACGCTTCGAGACGGCGCTCTACACTCAAGGCGGTCTTGTGTTCGTGGCCAGCTTTGTCGTCGGCGGTGCGATGTTGATTCGCAGTTACTTTAGTCGCGTCGGCGATGAAGAGTTGAAGCGAAAGGAGTTGGCACAGCGTGAAAAGCACGAGCGTGCGGCTGCCATGCGGCACGACGCGCTGATGGAGACTTTGGCTGGACCTAGTAGTCAAGTGGCTGGCAGCCAAGTTGCTGTCAGTGCGGCAGATGGCGGGAGCGTGACCAATGGCACTTCGTCAAAAAAGTCACGTGCCTCTGGAGCCAGGCCAAGGTAACCGTTCAGCGAGTTTTGCTCGGCTACCAACTGGCAAGGCTTGTTCTGGCGGTACTTTCTCCGGAGGCGACGCTTGCTGAAGTCACCTTGATGTTCATCAGTTGGCTTTGCAGACGTGGGCCACCCATCACTCTGATGAAAGATTGAAAGACAAACAGCAGGCCAGCGGGTGAACGCCCGCTGGCCTTTCCTTTTGGGGGTTTGGTTTGCGACGCTAACCGAAGGTCTCTATGTCAGTACTCGATATTGAAAAAGTTAAACTGACAATTGTAAATTGTAAAATTTTGGAATCCGGCAGCTATTTCGTTTTGTGAAGGTTCGTCTTGGCAGTCACGACCGACTTTCCGATGATGTTGCACAGCTCGATGCACTCATCAAGAAGTGGCGTGATCCGATCGTCAGGTAGCATCCTGGATTTTCGGATCAACTTTACCCAGGTTCGCGATTCGCGCAGTTCTTTCAGTGCGATGCCAAGTTTGTGAACGAAGTCCTTCTTACTTTCGGCAGCACACGCTTCAGCGTAATTCGGTGCTGGCGATGTACCGCTGCGGACCAACTGACCAGCAATGTGTCGGCCGAGGCGCGTGTCCGGAAGCGCATCAACCAGCTTCCCGACGCGAGCAGCAAAATCCAGGAGTCGGTCCTCTAGGTCTTCGCCACGCTGGTCCATCTGGAAACTCCTTCAGCCATCAAGGATTTTACAATTTACAATTGTCAATTTAACTTTTTCAATAACCAAGAGTGAGCTGTGCACGACCATGCCCTCCCTCAAGTGATCGCATGAACTGATCGCTTGCTAATTCACCAGCTTTTTAAATTCTTCCCAAGACCTAGTATTCACCACGTCCGCCTTCGTCAGTCCGCCGCGTCTGGCTTGTTTGATTCCGTACTGCATCACATCCATACCGCTGGTGCTGTGCGCGTCGGTGTTGATGACGATTGGAATCCCCAAGCGTTTGGCGGCTGCTAGATGCAATTCGTTTAAGTCCAGTCTTGCTGGGTTGGCGTTTAGTTCCATCAACGTGCCGTGTTCTTTGGCGGCTTTCATTACCGCGTCCATATCGACTTCGTAGGGAGGTCGTCGATTGAGCAAACGCCCGGTCGGGTGCGCGATGCAAGTGACATGTGGATTCTCGATCGCGCCCAAGATACGTTCCGTGATTTGGTCGCGAGGTTGTTTTTGACCGTAGTGGACGCTGGCCAACACCCAGTCGGCTTGCGCCAGAACATCATCCGGCAAATCCATGCCGCCCGCTTCCAATATGTCGCACTCGATGCCTTTCAAGATTTCAAGGCGGCCTTCGTATTCGGGCCGAATCTCGTCGATCGATTTCCATTGATCCAGTAGTCGCTCAGGTGTCAGGCCCATCGCCATCGAAACACGTTGGCTGTGATCCGTGATGGCGATGTACTTCATGCCGCGCTCGACCGCAGCGTCCGCCATGTCGCGAATCGTGCCTTTACCGTCGGTCGCGGTTGTGTGCATGTGCAAGTCACCACAGATGTCCGACAATTCGATCAGGTCTGGCAGACTCCCCTGCTCTGCCCATTTGAATTCGTTGCGGTCTTCGCGTAGTTCCGGCGTGATCCACGGGAGGCCGATCGCTTCGTAAACGGCTTCTTCGGTTTCGCCTGCGACTTGGCTGTCGTCTTCGTTTCGGAATACACCGTACTCGTTGATCTTCAGGCCTTTTTCTTTGGCCAACTTCCGCGTGTGAATATTGTGTGCTTGTGAGCCTGTGAAATATTGAAGCGCCGCTCCGAACTGATTCGCTTCGACACATCGCATGTCAACTTGGAATGCTTTGCCGACGCGAATCGAAATTTTTGTTTCGCCGCGCCCGATCGTTTGGCTGCGATCTGCGTAGGATTCCAAGTGATCCATCGCCGCGATGCGATCATCGGCAACAATCAGCAAGTCCAGGTCACCGATCGTGTCGCGTCCTCGCCGGTAGCTTCCCGCCCACTGCATTTTTTGGATGCCACTGCAACGCGACATGTGATCGCCGATGTGCTGGGCAAGTTCATCGCCGGTCGCCCAGTAGATTCGCTCGCCTGCTTGTTTGGCGATTGCGATGCCTTCCAAGATCGAGCTTTCCGTTTTCTTGCCGAAGCCCTTTAGCTTACCAACGGTTCCTTCTTGGCAAGCAAGCTTGAGGTCATCCAGCGACTCGACGCCGAGTTCCGCGTGGATCTTGGCAGCTTTTTTTGCTCCGAGTCCAGGGATACGTGCCATCGCGATGACGATCTCGGGAACTTCGCCACGTAGCTTTTCCAGCTGCGGCAGATTGCCGGTATCGACCAGCACTTGCGTTTTCTCGACTAGTGTTTTGCCAATGCCGGGAATGTCGGAGAGTTTGCGCGAAGAATCGTTCAAGATGTCAGCAACAGGTTCGTCAAGTTCCCGAATCGCCTTGGCCCCGTTTTGGTACGCGCGAATCCGGAAGGGATTCTCGCCACGGAACTCAAGGAGTTCCGCCATCTCTTCAAACACACTTGCGATCGCTGCGTTGTCCACTGAACTATTTCCCGTAACTGAATGGCCAAAGCGGCCGGACGATTTGCGACCGTAGAACCACGCAGCACAAACAGACTGTAATGAAACCAGTTAGAAAGTGTAGCAGGCACACTCCGTGTGCCGCCCGCCTCTAGCAATCGCATGTTTCTGCACGAATCGTCAGGACCGCAGGCGGGCGGCAGAGCGGAGTCTGCCTGCTACCAAAATGTAGCAGGCACAGTCCCTGTGCCGCCTGCCTCAAGCACTCCCCCCTCGGTCGCCGCGCGGAAAAGTCAGGACCGCAGGCGGGCGGCAGAGCGGAGTCTGCCTGCTACCAAAATGTAGCA
>CAYUGI010000106.1:0-4255 GCA_964444105.1 uncultured Pirellulaceae bacterium | reverse complement strand
CCGCGCGGAAAAGTCAGGACCGCAGGCGGGCGGCAGAGCGGAGTCTGCCTGCTACTTTGCGACTGCCTAGAGAGGCAACCAGCCGTCGGCATCGCGGTAGAGAGGCTTCAGTGATTTTGAAGGAGCAGGTTGACGTTCGACGCGAGGTTTTTGTGCGGTTGCTCCACGGACGGGAACGGTCACGCGTGCCGAGGCACTGTTGGCGGTGCCACGTTTGTACCAGCCGTCGTCGGTGGACGGTTGCTTGGTGGCGGGTGGTAGCTTTGGCGCTTGCAAGCGGGATTCGTACCGCGGTGTAGCGTCGAGTTCAGGTTGCGTGACACGGTTGGCTTCAGCGTCGCGGAGTCGGAAAGGTGACGGTTCAGGATTGGGGTCAGGAATCGGACGCAGTGTGCTGTAGGCGGGCGGTTCGACAGCGGGAGTTTCGGATGGGCGACTGACGGGTTGTTCGGTGCGGATGCGGGCCTTTGGTGGAGCAACGGGTGCAAGCTGAGTGTAGCTCTGTTCGCTTGGCTGAAGTGCCTGAGGTGTGACGCGAGGTTGCGGCTGGTAACGGTATCCTCCCAGCGGTCCGTTCAAGTCAGTTGGTTCGTCTTCAAGTTGCGATTTGTAGTAAGAGCTTTGATCGATTGGTTCTTTCTTTTTGAAGTCTTCGTCACTGTAGTCGTCGCCGTAAGGTGTCACGTCACGGCGATATAAACCGTCGCGATAGGTGTCTTCGTCGTTGCGTGGGCGAGCTGACTCAAGTCGCGGCTGGGGAACGTTGTCGCGATCCGTTCCGCTGGCCGATGAGCCAGGGCGACCGGTCAGCGGCTGCGTGTTTCGTTGGTAGTAGCGACTGCTTGGTTCGGTTGATGGAATCGGAATCACGTCGCGGTCACTAGGCGAATCGATCCCGCCAACTTGTCCAACCGGAGCGCGATTGTCGAAGGGGCTGGAGTTGTCGAATTGCGGGCCGTAGTTGGGAGCGGGGGCGTAGCCAGGGTTTGGTGCGTAGCCGGCACTTGGTGCGAAACTGGGGCTCGCAGCGTATGGCTGTGGTGCAGCGTTGGTTGCAAGTCCGCATCCCCCGCTTCCGCAAGGCATCGGCGGGCCAACGGGAGTAACGGTGGTGGCTTGGTTTCCAAAGCCGCCCGGCAACAACCCGCCGCCTGGTTGGAAACTGTTGTACGGCGTGCGCTGAAGTTGTTGTACGTAAGAACTACAAGCTTGCTGTGTCGTGACGGTGGTACCCGTGATCGGGTCAACCGAAGTCATCGGGCGATAGTAGGTGATCGGCGCGCGGTAGTACGACGACTGATAGTTGGTGCCCAGTAGCGATCCGAAGAACCGGGCCAAGCCGCTGACACGTGGGCGCGGTGCGTTGGGGAACAACGGATCGACTGCTGGCCCGTTCAGCGAAGCGGCTGGTGTGACTTGGGACGTTCCGTATCCAGCTGCGTAAGGTTGCCGAGCGGCGCCAAAGGTATTCGGGTAAATGTTGCCCGTGCCGTAAAACGGATTCGACGTCGTGTTGGCTCCGCGAAGAGCCCGAGCAATCGGTACTTCGCCACCAGTGTTCGGGCGACCGAAAGCGGGGCGGTACGAAAACGCTGGTGCCGCGGCAGTAGGTGCGGCAGCGAATGGTTGTGTCCCTACCGGGGGGCCGACAGTCGTGTTGGTCACAGTCCAAGGAGTTGGGGCCGCAGCGGAGGGGGCGACGGTCGGCGCAAGTGTTGGCTGAGCTCCGAAGTTCGCCGAATAGCCGGCTGCGGGAGTTGCCGGCGTCCAATTGCTAACCGGGGCAATCGTTCCCGTTGGCGGCAACTGATACGCGGTTCGGTTTGCTCCGTAGCCGCCCGCGACAGGCTGGCCTGTGTAGACCGATGGATTGTCGTAGGTCTGCATTTGGGCTTGGTAGCCACCGACCGGAACGACAGCGGGCGCGTAGCCAGCGGCGTAAGTCGTCGGAGTTCTGCCGAACAGCCAATCGCAGAAACCCGCGTCGGCTGGGTTGGCAGCGACAATCGAGGTGGCGAGAGTGAGCAGTACGGCTGAAAGGTGTCGAGTCGACATCGACCAAATCCCATGCAGGTGTGAGTTTCACGGCGCAAAAACACGCCGACGGACTCCGCAAGGACGGTTCCAGCAGAGTTCCGTTGTAAATGAACGCCGCAGCTAGGGTTTGGTCAACGAACCATGAGCTTCATGAGGTGGCTTGGAAAAGTTTTTGGGCAGTCGCGGGGCGGATAAACGGTTTGTGAGGGTTGTTTGGAATGATTTTGTCTCTGACTTGGACAAAACGACTGAAGCGAAACGCCAGCAAAACCGGGGCGGGCGTGAAACAAGTCGTCCCTTCAGGCCCTGGCGGGGCTCTCAATTCAGACTCCGCCAGGGCCTGGCGGAGCAACGGCAGTGCAATCATGTTGTCTCGTCGGGCCCTGACGGGACTTTTGGTTCAGACTCCGCCAAGGGCCTGGCGGAGCAACGGGCTTGTGCTCAGCCCCTTCTGCCAAGCTGACACAGTCGCTAACATTTCGGCCCGGACTGGTATTGATGGGTGAACGCTAAATCGTTTGGCCATCGTGACTTGGGTTTCAATGTGTCGTCGCGAAAGCACCATTGGCACACAGGTTGCTCTAGGGGGGACATCAACGATGGCCCTGCCAGCGGTGCGCGACTGAGAAGCTGCACTGGCTAGCTGCATTATCTGCTTCGGGCTGTTTCAGAACAATTCAACTTAACCATCGGGCCAGCTAAGCGACTTTGGCTGGCACCGAACACTTACTGACGAACCACAGGAGACAAACGTCGTGGCAAAGCAAATCGTTTTCGACGACGACGCACGCGGGCCATTGTTGGCTGGTGTGAGCAAATTGGCGCGAGCCGTCCGCAGCACGCTTGGCCCCCGCGGCCGAAATGCAGTGTTGGACAAGGGCTGGGGCTCGCCCAAGGTCACCAAAGATGGTGTGACCGTGGCGGAAGACATCGAATTGGACGACCCGTTCGAGAACTTGGGTGCTCAGCTTGTCAAAGAAGCTGCCAGCAAGACCAACGATGTCGCCGGCGACGGAACCACCACGGCAACCGTTTTGGCTGAAGCGATTTATCGCGAAGGCCTGAAAATGGTCGCTACTGGTGCTGACCCAATGGCTCTCTCACGCGGCATCAACAAAGCCGTCGAAGCTTGCGTCGCTCAGATTGAGAAACTTTCGACTCCGATCAACGAAAAGAAAAAGAACGACATCAAGCAAGTCGCCACGATCGCTGGTAACAACGATCCAACGATCGGCGAAGTGCTTGCAGACGCGTTCACGAAGGTCGGTAAGAACGGTGTCATCACCGTCGAAGAAGGCCGGTCAAACGAAACCTACGTCGACGTTGTCGAGGGCATGCAGTTTGATCGCGGATTCCTCTCGCCGCACTTCGTCACCAACCAAGACGACGTTTCGGTCGAACTGGAAGACTGCTACGTGCTGCTGTTCGAGGAAAAGATCAGCAACAACAAGAAGATGATTCCTCTGTTGGAAGCGATCAGCAAAGCGAAGAAGCCTTTGTTGATTATCGCCGAAGACACCGAAGGCGAAGCGCTGGCAACTTTGGTTGTCAATAAAATGCGTGGCATTCTTTCGGCTTGTGCCGTGAAGGCTCCTGGCTACGGTGATCGTCGCAAAGCCATCTTGGGTGACATTGCTGTTTTGACTGGCGGCAAAGCGATCTTCAAAGACTTGGGCATCGATTTGGAAAGCGTCAAGCTGACCGACTTGGGTCGTGCCAAGAAGATTCGTATCACCAGCGAAGCGACTACCATGGTTGGCGGTGCTGGCAAGAAAGCTGACATCGAAGGCCGCGTCGAACAGATTCGCCGCGAGATCGATGCGACGGACAGCGAGTACGACAAAGAGAAGCTGCAAGAGCGTTTGGCCAAGTTGGCTGGCGGTGTTGCACAGATCAATGTGGGTGCTGCGACCGAAACTGAAATGAAAGAGCGTAAAGCTCTCATCGACGATGCTCGTGCAGCGACACAAGCAGCACTGGAAGAAGGCATCGTTCCTGGCGGAGGCACTGCCCTGCTCCGTTGTAGCGCCGCAGTGAAGAAGCTTGAAAAAGCGACTGAGGGCGATCAGAAGATGGGCGTTCGCATTATCAGCAACTGCTTGGATCAGCCTCTGCGAGCGATCGCTAATAATGCTGGTTTGGATGGAGCGGTTGTCGTGAATCGTGTCTTGCAGATGAAGGGCAAGACCGACGGTTACGACGCCAACGCCGAAAAGTA
>CAYUGI010000105.1:12610-20859 GCA_964444105.1 uncultured Pirellulaceae bacterium | reverse complement strand
TAGTCGTGGCTGCTTTTCTCTCAGCGTGTGATGGAATTCAAGTCGCAATGCGCCACAAAGGACGTGAGCTATTCTGGTCGTTTGCTCCCTTGCAATGCCCGAAGCATGCCTTCTGCCTTGGCCCATGTTTCTGCTTCCTCGGCCGATGGAATACTGCGTGCTGTTATACCGCCGCCGACTGGAATCTGCCAGTGGTTTTGCGTTGCGGTGATCGTTCGAATCAAGATATTGAAATCCGCGTTCCCACCGCAACTGATGTAGCCCAACGATCCGCAGTAAGGACCGCGCGGGTTGGGTTCTAACTCTGCGATCACGCGCATTGCTTCAATCTTGGGCGCTCCGGTGATGCTGCCACCTGGAAAGCATGCTTCCAGCAAATCCACCACACTGGCGTTGTCTCGCAACTTTCCTTGCACAACCGAAACCAAATGCTGAACGTACTGGTAACGCTCGACTTCACATAGTTTGATCACTTTCACGCTGTCATCTGTGCAAACACGCGAAAGGTCGTTTCTCATCAGATCCACAATCATCACGTTTTCTGCCCGGTCTTTGTCACTATCGCGCAGTTGCTCTGCCAGCAACGCGTTCAGTTGAGCGTTTCCGGTTCGCGAAATCGTTCCCTTGATGGGACGTGTTTCGACATGCGAATCGCGTACGCTAAGAAAACCTTCCGGTGAACTGCTGAGCACAGCGAAATCACCTCCATCGTAGTAGCCGCCAAAAGGAGCTGGATTGGTGGCTCGCAAACGCCTGTAGAGTTCTTCGGGGGGACAGTCCGATTTACGAAGCAATCGCTGCGCCAGGTTGACCTGAAAGCAGTCTCCCTGGCGAATGCGATGAACGATGTCGGCTACCGCCGCGCGAAAAGCTTCACTGGTAAAATTGCTGGGCGTTTCGCCAGCAAAATCGGGCGATGCAGGCTGTCGATCTTCAGTGGATTCTGGGGTTTTGGTTCCTTGGCAACCGTCGACCAGCTTTTCGATTTGATCGGCGCGTTCCACTGCGAATTGACGCGACACATCTCCGTCACCAGTGATCCCTTGGCTAATCAAAAACGATTGCTGCGTTTCGTGATCCACCGCGATCGTCCAGTCGTACAAACCCATGGACATTGCCGCCGTGGGCAGATCATTCTCGCGTGCGATGGGAATGTCTTCCAACCAAGCGCCTGCTTCGTAACCGATCAACCCTGCAAAACCACCTTGGAAGGGCGGTAGATTTTCGTGAAATGCTGCCGGCAACTCACTGACGAGTCGGTGCAAATTCGGCCATGGACTTTCATCGCCAATGCTTGCGACAATCTTCTTTACCGGGTTCGCCGTCAAAAACGAATAGCGATCCAGATTGGGCTGTGCGGAATTGCCCAACTGGTTCGCTCGCGATGCGGAATCGAGCCAGAGGCAATGCGGAAGTGAACAAAGTCGCGCGAACGCTTCTTCGATCGAAAAATCCGCGGGCAGCTCACGAACAACGGGCAAGGCAGGCAGTGCGTTTCCTGGGTGACTCATGCGTTACTTTCGATGCCGACTCGTTCGCTTGATCCGGTGCAGGTCTTCGTCTTTGGTCAGCATGCCCCAGTCCAAAGCCTGATCCTGTTCGTACTGTTTGCCTAGGGTCAATGCAATCGACGCCTTCGCCATTTCATAGCCAAGATAAAAAGCGTGTCCTGGATCAACATTGCTGGAAATCTCTTCTGACATCAGCCGGTCAAACAACGCGAAAGGATCCGATTCACTTAAATGGAGTTTAGCAGCAAGCAGATGAATCTCATCGTCCTGCGCAAACAGCCGGTAATTATTGTCTTTAAGCGAATCCTCGAGCGATTGGAACATCGCGTCAGGATGCGGAGTTAGTCTGGCATCACGCAACATCACCAGCTTGTCGGAAAGACGCTTGGGCGGAATCCCATGCTGCACCGCGTAATGTGTCAGCTGACGTGCAACGTCGCATTCACGCACCGATGATCGCGCCCAGTTGATTACCTGTGTTGTCAGAACGCTATGAATCTTCAGTTCTTGGCAGATCCCTAAGAGCAACAAATTGACGCCCGCTGAATCGACATCCGTTAGCTCAGTCAGGTTACCAATCCCCATCATCATTTCCAGATCGGGATAACTTTGCCGGCAATCCAAATAGCGTTTCAAACTGGCTGCAAAACCTGATCCAATCGGTTCCAAAATTGGATCCAATCGCATCGCGACGCCGTTTTGGGCCAAGAAATCGATCGTCTCATGCAGACTCGCCTCATCATCGATCGCATCAGGGATCACCACGACTTCGCTGCCCCAATCGACGGCCTGCTCTCGATTTGTCGAATTGACCGAAAGCACCAACGACGCGCCGGCAGCGGTCGCCTGCTTTGCTTCCCAGGAGTCAAACGTATCGACCGAAACGACATGCCCCGCATCGACAAGCGCTGTGACGTATTCGCCAACGCGATCAAAGCGAGCCGTTGGATCGCAGCCAAAATCGATTACATCCGCTCCGTCAGCTTGTAACGCAGCTGCGCACTGCAGTACTTCGTCCAATGTCATTCGCGGTGCGTGATTGATTTCGGCAATGATTTTGATGTTGTGCTTACCAAAATCATCAGCAAGCGGCTCACCTCCAAACCATTGAGCCAAAGCACGACAGTCATTGGGGCCGCATAAAACGGGCACTTTCAGCATCGCGGTAAGCTGCTCGATCCCTGATTCGCAATAGCCCGGAACGATGACGTGCGTCGATTCTTGCGGCGGTGCCAGTTCGGATGCATCAAACTTGCGTCCCAGCCACTTTGGGGTCATCAACGCAGCAACCGTGATTGGCATCACACCGATTGAATAGGCAAAGCCGTGTTGCGCCGAGAGCTTATCGACGATCTCGCGCAGCGCGGGCGCCGCCAATCGTCCAGTGACGAAGTGTAAATGATCGGTCGGTTGAGGTGCGAATGTGGGAAGCATTACCACGCATTTTGATTGATGAAGTGCTGGAAGTATATGTCATCACAGGTGATTTTTATTTCGGCATCAGGGTGCAGCTCTTGACGAACCAGTAACAACCCTTTCAACTTTGTACTGCAAGAGATTCGTGAAGGGTGCGTAACTTTGGTTGCACACTTTTCGTGGCCGGAATCTCTTGCTTTTTTTATGCGCTCACTTCTTTGCCGATCTTCACTTCTTCTATCCCAATGAACCCGATCGATATTATCGAAGATGGCGGATCGTTTTTGGCGGTAAACAAACCCGCAGGCCTATCGACACAGGCTCCCGGCACCGCCGAAAGCTTGGAACGCAGCCTACGAAAACAGCTGGAAGGTCGCAGCGACTACATTGCTTTTCCACATCGCTTGGACCGTCCGGTCAGTGGTGTCATCCTGGTTGCGTTGACCAAGCGTGCGGCGCGGCTCCTGAGCGATCAATTTGCATCGCGGAAGGTTGAAAAGGTCTACCGAGCTTGGGTCAATGGAAAATGGAGCAATGGCGAATCGCGCGATGGAAACGACGATTCCAATTTTGCTCGCCGCACTCGCTGGGATGATTGGATTCGAAAGATCCCAGGCGAACCTGAGGGCGAAGTTTGCTTGGAGTCGGATAATGGTGCGAAGCAGGCGCTGACCGAGGTGCAGAGATTGCATTACGACGCCGATGCACACCGTTCGCTGATGGAGCTTTCACCACGCACGGGTCGCATGCACCAGCTGCGAATACAGGCCGCCAGCCGCGGCCACGCGATCGTTGGCGACGCTCTTTACGGCGGACAGCGTGTTGAAAGACAAGATGACAAGGAACCTCCTTTTGAGCGGATTCTGTTACACGCATGGTGCATCACCTTTCACGACCCCAAAAATGGTCGAAAAACGAGCATTCAATGCCCCAACGACGACTTTTCGTCCCTGGTGTAGACTCTGCTTGTTGAAGCTAGCCCGCCGCTGCGGTTTAGACACCAAATGGCGTGTTCCTCCCGTAGCGCCGTAAACGAGTCCAGACGACACCTTTAAGCACGCTAAACGACATGCTTCGCATCGGCGCAGTTTCTTATCTGAACACCAAACCACTGATTTGTGGGTTGCGGGAACGCTTGAGCGGCGTTGGTGAGCTCTCACTGAACCTACCCAGTCGATTGGCCTCCGATCTTGCCGCAGAGCGGTTGGATGTCGCATTGATCCCGTCCATCGAGTATTTCCGTGGCTCCGGCTACAGAGTCGTTTCAGATGCCGCCATTGGTTGCCGTGGTCCCGTTTGGAGCGTGCGATTGTTGAGCCGCGTTCCCACGCGAAAAATCAAGCGGTTGGCTCTCGATGAAGGCAGCCGAACAAGTGCAGCGATGGTGCGTGTGTTGCTAAGCGAAATGCACGGCCTTTCCCCCAAGACCATTCCGCTGGCGATTGACCAAACTCCCGAAGCAGTCGATGCCGATGCGATCCTATTGATTGGGGATCGTGCGATGCATCCTGAACGTGGCGTTTATGAAGAGATCTGGGATTTGGGCGATCGTTGGTGTCGCTGGACCGAATTGCCCTTCGTCTTCGCGATGTGGGTCGCTCGCCCGGGTGTAAACACGGATGGCTTGGCAGAGATTCTTGAACAAAGTCGCGACGAAGGCCAGCAGTCACTCGAACAAATCGCAGCCCGTGAAGCCGCCACTCACGGACTGACCAACGAAGATCTCCACCGCTACTTTGCGGAGAACCTTCATTTCCAACTAGGCTCGCGTGAGAAGGCCGGGCTACAAGCGTTTCAACAGAAGGCCGCGACGCTAGGCCTCATCAGCCCGTCCCGAGCGATTCGCTAAACGTACTCCGTTTTTGAACCTGAATACCATGATTGCTTCTGCCCCCGATTCTTCCATTCGTCACATCCTTGACAAAGCCATCGCTGGCGAGCGACTTTCCAGCGACGATGGCCTTCAGTTGCTCCAGAGCCACGACTTGGCAGCGATTGGTGCCGCTGCCGACAAGGTTTCGCGACGGATGCACCCAGAGACGTACCGAACGTACAACGTCGATCGGAACATCAACTACACCAATGTCTGCACGGCCGTCTGCAATTTTTGCGCGTTCTACCGTGGACCCAAAAGTGATGAAGGCTACGTGCTGCCTCGTGAAGAACTGCTGAAAAAGGTCGAAGAGACCGTCGCTCTCGGCGGCAACCAGATTTTGATGCAAGGTGGTCTACACCCGAAATTCAAATTGGATTGGTACGAAGAGTTGCTAAGCGATATCACAACCGCTTTCCCGAGTGTGAACGTGCATGGTTTCAGCCCACCGGAGCTTCACCATTTCACCAAAGTGAACAACCTTTCGATTGAGGAAGTTCTGACACGGTTGAAGGCGGCCGGACTTGGCAGCATTCCTGGCGGTGGCGCAGAAATTTTGGTCGATCGAGTTCGAAGTGAACTGACACGCGGAAAAGTCATGACCGACGACTGGCTGAATGTCATGCGTGTCTGGCACCAGCTTGGCGGTATCAGCACCGCAACGATGATGTTTGGGCACGTTGAGACGTTGGCCGAGCGAATCGAGCACTTGCAGCGCGTCCGTGACCTACAGGACGAAACTAACGGATTCACCGCGTTCATCTGCTGGACTTTCCAGCCAGACAACACGGACTTAGATCATGTCGGTCCATCAGGTTCGTTCGAATACCTAAAAACGCAGGCGATCTCGCGTTTGTTCCTCGACAACGTTCCCAACATCCAAAGTAGTTGGGTGACCCAGGGATTGAAGATGGGGCAATTGGCGATGCTGTTCGGTGCGAACGACATGGGTAGCCTGATGATCGAAGAGAACGTGGTTGCCGAAGCAGGTACGGTTCACTTTCTATCGCTCGATCAAATTCGCGAAGCCATCCAAGAGCTCGGATTCCAACCGCGTCAAAGAGACGTCTTCTACAACCTGGTCGATCCCAGCTTGGAAGCCAAAGCGATTGAAGCGAATCGAAACCAAGCCCAGCAAGAACTGGTGGAGTTGACGGTTCTGTAGTGCTTCAGTCTTTTCTGGCTTTGTTTTCTTCGAGCTGTTCCAACTCGGCAATGACGCGCTTGTTCTCGGTTCCGATGAACCAAGCCAGCCCAACCCAAAGGACGGCGATCGGAATCATGCACCACGACAAGGTGGTCATCGCAACGCCTCCAACATCGCGCATCAACCGATAAAACGTGCCAACGAGCGAATCGCCACTTCGACGCACGATCGTGTCGATAAAGCTCTTCGCTTTGTAGCGATCTTCGCGGCGAACCGCCGTAAAAAGTACTTCACGAGCCGGGTTGGCGATCGCGTATTCAGCCGATCGCCCAGTCACCGAAATGACTGCCAGCACAGCCAGTGACGGTGCCATCGCTAGCGACGTGATCCCAAAGATATAGGCGACGGGCAAGACTGCGAGCGTTAGCCCCAGGCCGAAGCGTCGCATCATTCGTCCGACGATGGCTGTCTGAAGAATCAGCGTCAAAACCTGCACGCAGAAATTGATACTAGCGAAGTACTTTGTCTTGGCCTCTTTGGTATCCAACGCCGCTTCAACAATTTCGGACTGTTGAAAGTAGATCGTCGTACCACAAGTCGCCAAAAACAAACCGTAAATGCAGATCGCAAAAAGATACCCCGAACTGAAGACTGCGGTAAAACCTGCGAACGGATTTCCGCCAGTAGGCTTTCCACTGCGTGCCGCCAAAAGTTCAACTTGGTTGGCATGGTGTTGTTCCCATGCCTTTTCAAGACGGAAGTAAACGAACAGCCCCGCAACCAGTAAGCCAACGGGTATCAAAAGCAAGTTGGCTTGCCCCAAGCCTTCGACCATAAATGTAGCGACCAGCGACGCAAGCAACCCTCCGACGGTTCCTCCGCCAAAGATCACTCCATAGAGTCGCCGACCCTGTTCCGACGCCAGCATGTCGCCAACGACGCTCCAGAAGAACGAAACGATGAATAGACCGTAGACGCTGATCCAAATGAACAGCAACCGTGCAACCCATTCAAGCGCGGGCGTTCCGCGAATCGTCGCGGTTTCGGACACGAACGACATCGCAGCCCAAAAACCAACCAGGACGACGCAAAAGAATGCGTAGATGCATGGCACTAGTTTCTTTCGATGAAACTTGGACACCAGCAAGGAGTACGTCGGAATCGCAACCAACATGGTGGCCAAGGTCGCATAGAACAACCACGACAGATTCTTGATTCCGTATTCGGTACTAATTTGCTCGCGAATTGGCCGCAGAATGTAATAGCCAAACAAGACTAAAAAGAACCACGCGGAACTAAAACGAAGGGTTGTTCGTTCGTGATCCGTCATTTCCCCAACGATGCGGGTTTCGAGTCGTTGCAGAATCGACATTCTTTGCGTTGGATTATCCGAGAAAGACGCTGTAATAAGCCCGGCAGAAATCGGCATCCCCTATTCGGGAATCAGACTGACGTCCTGCGGCGGCTTCAAAGCGGGAATGTACCACGAAACCTTGGCGTCTTTCTGTTGCCGTACCAATTGATGGAAGAGCGCATCGGTCGCATCACGTCGTAGCTGTGCCTGATCGGTCAAATCATCAAACCCAAGATCGCTCGCTTGCTGGTCGTGAACGAACACCACATGCAGGCCCTGTGGCGAACGAATCACATCGCTAATCTCCCCTTTTCCAATGGTCCGAATAACCGACATCACTGCGCTGGGCAAATCGCCCTCTTTCGTGACCCAACCGACGCGTCCACCGTCGTCGGACGAATCTCCTTCGCTGTGCTGGCGTGCCGCCTGTGCAAAGCTACTCTCAGGATCACCCGACTCGCGAATCTTGGCTGTCAGATCCTGTAGCCGCTGCGACACGGCTGCCACAGAAGCCTGATCGGAGAGATCAACCTTCAAGAAAATCTGCGATACATCCCAACGTCCGCCTGCATACTTGGCTTGGTTGCGAGAAAAATACGTTGCCAGGTTTTTGTCGGTCATACGGCTCTTCAGGTAACCACGCCAAGCGACTTCCCAAGCCATTGATGCTCGCAGAGAAGCCTCGTCGCTACTGCGAAGTTTCGCGTGTTCCCGCAAGTCGCTGCGACGGCGTTTCAACTCTTGCTCCAGGCTACCAATGTGCCTCTTGATCAGTTGCTCTAGCGATTTGCCTCCCTGAGCCTTCAGCGACTTCATCGCTAGATGCTGCCTGACCAAAGTCGCCGCGATTGCTTGCTGAACTTGGACGGGTGCTTTGCTGACGTCGCGAATTTTCAGTCGATCGTGGAGTATCAAATTCAATTCCCCCAGAAAAATCGGGGAACCGTC
>CAYUGI010000105.1:0-12510 GCA_964444105.1 uncultured Pirellulaceae bacterium | reverse complement strand
TTGGCTTGCCGATACGCTTCGTACCCAAGGTGTTCGGCACGCGAGCCATCCTTGAGCTTGACGTAAAGCGGATTCTCAAAAATCCAATGCCGATGACTTTCCAGCGATCGGTCGGGATCAACCAGTTGAAGCCCAACGCGAATCTCATGAAGCGGTCCGTTCTTGCGAATCTCCTCAACTTGTACCGTCAATGCGTCGATCGTCTTTTTCGGATTGGCGTCTTTGAGCGGCAACTCAAACGTGTGAGTCTTACCGGGCAGCATCGCTTTGATACTGCCCGAAAGCGACTTGATCGTTCCCGGTCGACCAGGCGGTAACTCTAACGGGAGATAGAACTCGCTAAATGCCAAATCGGCGTTCGTCGCGATATCAATTTTCTCGCCAGACTCTTGTGGTTCCACGTCACTCTTGTCGTCCAGCTTCCCGGCCAATTGATCGATTGGAATTGTCAAGCCAATCGGTGTCATCCGCGGCTCCCACGATATCTCCATCGCGACGTTCATTCCACTTTGTGATGGTTGGTTGAGGACGCGTCGGGAGTTAACGGAGGTTGGCTCAATTCGATAGACGCCCGCGTAGGCCGCTGAATCAACACGAGATGGGCGTCCCTCTGCACGTGGTTCCAACGCCAACACCCCACGATCACCGCCGTAGAAATTGATATCCAAATTGGCTTGATCCAAAACCAAATCCAGTGCATGCCAAAACGACAACGGCGTCGCTACCGAATCAATCGCTTGAAATTCGTCTGCGTTGTGTTCAAACTCCACGCCGCTGTCGCGACTGATGGACTCGAGTGCCTCGCCCAAATTTTCGACGTCATTCATTCGGATCGTGATTGCCGAAGATTGCTTTTGCGTTTTGGAAGACATCAGCGCTTTGCGGACACGAGCAAGTCGCTCCTTGGCTTCGATCGATACTCCGACTTTTTCGCTCGGTAAGAACTCCAACGCGTCGGGCCCCGCTTCGATCAAACGCTTTTCAGCAAGCTTCCGTTTGCTCAGGCTGGGAGCGTCCAATTGATCGACCCATTCCAGCACATCGTTCTTCAGTTCCTGCGTCTTTTCCGCATCAGCGTCCTGCGCAAACGCAGGTGAACTCCTCGAAACGCTTACCGCAATTCCTAGCAGCACAAGAATAACGAGGAAGCTTCGCTGCCAATTGAAGCGTGAATTCGTGAGCATCATTTTCGACACTGTCCCTATAAGTGGACTTGAAAGACCCATTGAATCCGCCTGGTCGACGGAAAACAAACCGAACACCAGGAACATCGAATTCTTAGCCTGGATTCTAACCTAGCGTTGTCATATCCGTCCAAACCGAAGCATTCGACAACGCAAATTCGATGACATACGACCTCCCGCGACTCCGCAGAGTCTCCGCATCACGCATTTCACCTGTCATCACACGGCTTGTGGTGTGCTTTATTGTTTGGATTTCCACCGTTCCTGCGACGGCACAGATACCTGGCATCATCGAGTTCGTTTCGTCGGGAAAACGACAGCAAGGGCTCGCGTTAGTCGAATTGGCGCACGAAATGGTTGTTCTGGGACGCGACGGGAGCATTCGCTCTATCGACCCGAACAGTAAGTCCAATGTTCATCTACCGCGTCAAAAGTACACACCGATTGAGATGCCGGAACTACGCAATCGACTTCGCGCGGAGTTCGGGCCACACTTCGAGGTGGTGACAACGAAAAACTACTTAGTCGTTCAACCAAAGGGACGTGGTGATCGATGGCCACGACTTTTTGAACAGTCTCACCGATCTTTCAAATCCTATCTGAGCAAACGCGGCGTAAATGTTCGTGAAGGGCGATTCCCTTTAGTTGCGGTGGTCTACCCAGATCAGACCGCGATGCAGCGAGCTTTGCGGGCTGAGAAAATCGATGTCAGTCGCGTCGCCGGAATTTATTTCAACGAAACCAATCGGATCATGACGCACGACGGCGGCCGCCTCGCCCAAATAGCAGCCACGGTTCGCCATGAGGCAGCTCATCAATCGGCGTTCAACTCGGGCGTCCACTCACGCATCACTGACACGCCAAAATGGATCACCGAAGGCATCGGTCAGCTCTTCGAAACGGCCAGCATGACACAAAGTCAGTCTGCATCACGTGTCGCGGATCGGGCGAACGCGGAAAGCATGTACCTGATCAAAAAAGATCTAAGTGGGCTGAACGAAGTCCACTTCCACAAAGCCGTCATGCGACTGCTCAGTGACGACTTAATGTTTGACAGCGAGCGCGACGTGTACAAGGCCTACGCGGTTAGTTGGGCAATGATGTTCTATCTGGCGGAGCGGCAGCCGCGAGATTTTGCAAAGCTGCTGAACTACACGGCCAAACGGCCCGCTTTTCGCAATTACGAAAGAGCTGATCGATTGAAGGACTTTGAGCAGATCGTGGGACATGACCCACTGGAGTTTAGCACTCGCGTCAGACGCTTTTTGGAATCGCTTTAAGGCTCTGTTCTTGCCATATCCCATGGTCACGACGCGATTTGGACTGTCGACGCGATAGAGAAAAGACCCAAATTCTCCCGGTATTTGAAGCCAAACCACACTATCTGAATCTTTTTCTCGGATTTGATGGTTTTGTTTGGCGGAAATCGTCTCGTGATTTGCCTCTACCTAATAGGGCCGATTTGCTTGGGTAATTTGCAGATTGCGTCCTCCAGCCGCATGCTCTGGGCGGCTGCGGTCGACGTTTGGGGCATACCACGTGCGCGTGGAACGCGACCGCAGCCGCCGCAGAGGGCCAAATCCATGACTCCTCAAAAGGGGGAGACTCAATTCCTCAGGGGAACGTTGCAGCAACGAACAATCGTATACCTGCTAAATTCCAGCAGCCGATTTCCTTGCTTGCTGCCCTTGATCCGTGCGCCGACCAGTGAATCCCAAGGACCAACCTTCCAGCATCTTATCCCCGTCCGATCGCACGCTTGTAACAATGGTACGTGGCGGAGATGAAGAAGCCGCGACGATTTTGTACGATCGTTATGCGAAACGAATGTTCGGGCTCGTCCGCTCTAACTTAGGTGAGAAACTCAAAACCGCGACCGAACCAGAGGACATTGTCCAGTCGGTTTTCCGCAGTGTCTTTCGGGGAATGCTTTCGGGACACTACGAAGCGCCCCCTGGTGAGACACTCTGGAACCTGATGGCAGTGATCGCGATGAACAAGTTGCGACGCAATGCAACTCATCACCATGCGCAATGCCGCAACGTTGATCGTCAAATCTCAATCGACAAGGCCGATGAAATGCAACCATTAGAAATGGACGGCACATCGATTGCTTTCTTTGAGACATGCGTCCGCGAAATACTCGAGACATTAAGACCTCTTGATCGAGAGATCTTAACCTTGCGTATCCAGGGCAACAGTGTCAAAGATATCGCTGAGCAAGTCGAAAGAAGCTGTCGCTCGGTTGAACGCAGCCTTCAGAACAGCCGCGAAACTTTGGCATCGCTCTTGCTTGACGAATAGGCAATGACAAGAGATCCGTAGAAAACTCTCTGAAGTTTCGGTTTTTCCTGGCGGATCTTCATGCCCACTTTGCCTCTACCTAATAGGCGTTTGAAGACAGCGTCTTAAAAGGAAGTCTTATTGATCGTTTAACACGACGGAGTGAGTCCTGCAATGATTAATCGAAATGCGACCAGCAGTCTTGATCAAATAGTCGATCTATTCGAGGAAGACTGGAGCCCTACGTCTCGCGCACGAATCGGTCAGTTGCTAAGTGACCATGGGCTTGCTTCCGACGTGGACGTACTGACTGAACTGATTCGCATCGACATTGAATTGCGATACAAGCAAGGACTTTCCCTTGGGCTGGACGAATACTTCGGTCAATGGAATGACCTGCTGGATCGCCCCACAAAAGTCGCGGAAATCGCGTTTGAGGACTTTCGATCTCGATCGGCCTATGGCCATGACATCCGTATTTCCAGGTGGCAGGACCTTCCGGGAATCGAAGACGAGCCGTGGTTTCAAAAACTGATGTTCGAGACGTCGCGTTCACGACTATTCCCTGAAAACAGACAGCCCGCGATCGACTTTTCGCCCGATCGTCCTGTAGATGCATTCCAGGTCGCATTGGAATCTGAGGGCTTTCAAATCGTGCATCAAATTGCGGAGGGGACTTTCAGCAAAGTTTATTTGGCAATCCAGAATGAACTGGCCAGACGCTACGTCGTCCTGAAAGTCGTCGATGATGACCTAAGCGAATCTCGCAACATGGCGATGCTACAGCACACGAATATCGTGCCGCTCTACAGCGTTCATCCGATCTGCTCGCGGACGGTGATCTGCATGCCTTACACAGGGAGCGTGACATTAAAAGATGTGATGGGAACACAGGGGGCTGACGCATCGCTTGCCGGCCAAAGTCTCATCAAAACGGTCGAGAAACGAATCGACAGAACGATTTCTACTGTAGAAGAGAAGACGCGCCAGCCAATACTTTCGTTTGCTCCCGCCGCCGACGAACAAGCCGTCCTAAAACCGCTCGAAAGCGTTCGGACACTCGACCGAAACGCTCTAACCGGATGGCTTTTTGTTCGGCTCGCCTCGGCATTAGCTCACTCGCACGCACGTGGAATCTTGCACGGCGATCTGAAGCCCAGCAATGTCCTGATCAGAAATGACGGAGAACCGGCGTTACTCGACTTCAATTTGTCGCAAACGCTTGATCACAGTCACAATTGCGCCATTGGCGGAACACTGCCGTACATGGCCCCCGAGTGTTATCGCGCGATGATGATGCAAAAATCCGAACCGATCGCCGAATCCGACATCTACGCTTTGGGCGTGATGATGTTTCAATTCGTGACCGGTCGACTGCCGCACTCCACGCCTCCATCGATGGCCCCAGTCGATCTACAACCTGCGATCGAAGAAAGAAAACAGCAGCCAGCATGG
Organism: uncultured Pirellulaceae bacterium; assembly: GCA_964444105.1. Classification (GTDB taxonomy): domain Bacteria; phylum Planctomycetota; class Planctomycetia; order Pirellulales; family Pirellulaceae; genus K23-9. Next base: position 7,588 of record CAYUGI010000105.1, on the reverse strand, counting down.
CAAAGCGACGACGCCGTCACTGTTTCATTGAAGAGTGTGATCGATCGCTGCCTCGCGTTCTCGCCAGAAGACCGTTATTCATCGGCAGAAGATCTACGTGTCGATCTTGAAAACGAAAATGGGGCGAGATCGCTAAAGTTCGCCACCGAACCAATTCATTCAAGAACTAAAAAGTGGTTTCGCCGCAATCCTCAATTTGCATCGTCAGGTGCAGTTGCGACACTATTGCTCGCCATGGCGATACCACTTGCTTATTACGCACTGCACTGGCGTCAGTCGTCGCAACAAATGATGGCAGCCGAACGTTCACGGACTTTTTTAACCGAATCTGCCGCGATGTTAGCGCAAATCAACGTCGATCCTGCTCGCCAGACTCTAGATAACATCCAAGCAGGCACCCAAGTTCTGCAAGACCACGGACTATTGCAACCCGATGGCTATCAACAGCTGATCGCGAGCGATGCACCGGCAAGTCAACGCCGAGAAATTCTCGAACGTATTCAGCGTCACGTGATTCAAATAGCAAGACTGGAAGCAAGAAGGCTATGGATTGCGTCCAGAGAGTCCGAGCTTGCCCCATCGGATTTCAAGCGAATCGACGAGCTAATCGCAACCGCGAAACAACTGCCGATCCCAGGCGAGTCTCGTTCACTACTGTTCTTAGAAGCTAGACGTCTATCACTGGCAAAGGATCCCAACGGGAGAAAGTTGGCAGACAGGGCCGAACAAGTTGCGGCCAGTAGCCAGTCAGAAAAGTATCTCGAAGCAATCCGTTTGCTGACACAGCATCGGTATCGCGAAGCTCTAAATACGTTTAACTCACTAGATGACTCGAAGATCCTCTCAACATCATCGTTTTGGACACTACAGGCCCGTTCGCATTATGAAAACGATCAGTTCGAACTTGCCAAACGTTCAGTCACACAATCGATTCTTCATGCTCCCGATTCATCCGACCTTTATGTCCTTCGCGGTCGATGCCACCGAAAACTAGGTGAATACGACCTAGCTTTGATGGATATTGACAAGGCTATTGAATTGGGAGCCGGGAACGAATGGGCATGGTCCAATCGCGGCATCATTCATTTCAATCGTGGAGACTACCAAAGTGCAATAAAAGACTTCTCTGAAGTACAAAAGTTGCGTCCTGGCAGTGTTTATTCTTTGGCGAAGAGAGCGGAAGCTTACATCAAGAATGGACAAGCTGATCGTGCCGCAAAAGATCTAGCGGTCGCCAATCGCAATGTAGCGACTTCCGTAGAGTCGCTCATTGCGAGGGCAAAAGCAAACGACGACACCGATCCAGACGCAGCGTTGCAAGATCTGGAGCAAGCCCTGCGAATTGACCCGAACAACACGCTAGTGCTAAGCAAGATTGGAAGAGCACTCTCGGTTAACTTGAAACGCTACGAAGAGTCCATCGAAATCTTCGATCGGCTACTCGAAATCGACCCGCAGAATGAACGGGCACTGATTGATCGTTCAATTCAATGTGCTCGCGTCAAACGTCAAGAGGACGCACTCGCTTCGTTGGATCTTGCGTTGGAAGGCCACAATGCACCTCGAACGTATTACCAAGCAGCATGCACTTTCGCGCTTCTACCTGAAGTCAGTTTTCACCAGCGTGGCGTCACGCACTTGGCGAAAGCAGTACACGCAGGCTACGACGCTGATCGCCTGGATGAAGACGAAGATCTGGCCAGCCTGAGGGATCTTCCTGGTTATGCCTTCGTAAAGAAAGCCTACGAACTCTCTCAACGCGATCGCTCGGACACCAAAATTCAACGATAGCGAAAGCGATCGTTTCCAATTCCCTCTCCATTCTCGGCTCTTCCCCTACAGCCCCAAGGCTGAAACTATGTCTACAAAAAAACGTTTCCTTTCAAAACCCACCTCCCTGGAAACACTTGAGGACCGACGCCTGTTAGCTGCCTTCGGCACACCATGGCCCGACGCTCGTGATCTTTCGATCAGCTTTCCTGCGGAAGATGTCAAAATCGGGGACTACGAAAACAATCTGCATGAGACGTTAGATCAAGTCACCGACCGCCATGAGTGGCAGGAACTAGCACTACGTGCCTATCAAACTTGGGCCGTTCATGCAGATATTAACGTTGGCCTACGAAACGACTTCGATGTCCGCTTCGGTGCCCCTGGCCTAATGACCAACGATCCGCGGTTCGGTGAATTTCGAATCGGTGCGATCCCTCAGCAAGGACTGCTTGCGAACTCGTTACCTTTTCAGGCGATAGCAGGCACCTACTCCGGCGACCTCGTCCTCAACTCGAACGAGACATTTACGTTTCACGATTGGGCCAACGACGAAGGACCTGACCCAGATTCGATTGAGGAGGGCGAGCGTGATCTGTTTAGTCTCCTGCTCCATGAAGCAGGCAACACGCTTGGAATCGATGACAACCAGGATGCTTCGTCGGTCATGTTTCGGCAATATACGACGCCAAAAGGGTTGCTTGCAACACAAGACATTCAAGAAATCCAATCGCTCTACGGACAAAGAAGTGATCCTTACGAATCGACCAATAATGGCCAAATATCACTTGCTAGTCGTATTGCGACACCCGTTGGATTTGACGCGGCAACCGAAGTCGTTCGTGTTCGCGGAAGTTTGGCAAACCACTCTGATGTCGATGTCTACCAGATCGACCTCGTTGCTGGCATGGACTCTGTCACGCTTCACCTCCGAGCGGCCGGCATTAGCCTATTAAATTCACGAATGGAGGTTGTTGATGCAAGCGGAAATGTTCTTGCAGAATCGATGGCATCTTCTGTTTTCGACAACGATCACCGTATCGAAATCCTCGACCTGAGTTCGCAAACAACGATGTATCTGCGCGTCGCCGCTGCGGACGCAAACGATATCTACGCGGTCGGCGACTACGAGATCGAAGTCGATTACCGCGACGAAAACACCCAGTTGTTAGACATCGCTCCACGAGCATTTGATTCTGGCGCAGACAATCTATTCACGGACATGGGATTGATCGATACGGAAACAGAACAGGCCGATGAATTTGCCAACGCATGGCAGTTGGACGCCGGTAGTTCGGAAATCGCCAACAGATATGAGTCTGTGTCATCGGTCAGTACCGCCAGCGATGTGGATCTTTGGAAGGTTACTGCACCTGAGCAGGTTGACGGCATGCTGCGAGTCGATGTAGCTGCCATTGGCGCGAACCAACCTGGTTTGAAAGTGAATTTGCTTTCTGCGGAAGGAGGCAACGTGGGAGCTATCGGTCGACTTCATCCCGACGGCACTTGGACGATGGAAGTTCAGCACCCCGAAGCCAATGCTGAATACATCGTCCGTGTCAGCGTCGATCCGAATTCAGCGGTCAGTGTTGGCAACTACCTTGTCACTGCCGAATTCGAAGCACCGTCGGCGCAGATGAACCACATGATTGATGGTCAACTGGATGGTTCGGTAGACGAATTCATTCGATGGACAGCAGACAAAACAAAGCTGTTTCGATTCGACTTGTCGGCCAGCGAAGGCGAATCCCATGAAGGCGTTCGACTGATAATCTATGACGCACACACACGTGAAATTCGCTTGGTGCTGCGAACAGACTCAGGTGCGAGCCGAAGCGCATTTGCGATGCTGCAACAGGGGGACTACATCCTTCGCTTCACAGCTCTTTCAGACAACCTTGCCAACAACCCAACATCCCCCGCCACTCTTTCGTACTCACTTTCAACTGACGGGTTATCTGACGACCAAGATGAAGACGACGAGGACCCAGATGATGATCCTTATAACTACGGATACGATTACGAAGACCTCGAAGGCGACGACTACGAATATCAATCCGGCTACAGCTACTACTACTATTATTACTACTAGCCCAAGGCTGGCATGCGTAAGCCGACAACAAGCGATATGACATCACGGTCAACGGCGTTCTTGAACGGCTAGAGAATTGGCATTCAATTGCCACCCATTCAGATTCACCAAAGACTTGGCGTTCTGAATCTGCTCTTTCAAATAACAATCATTTTTCCACAAAAAATGGGTGCTTCCGCTATCGGTGCGCGCCAACGGAGACGATCATGCAGACAACAGTTGACGTAGACTCAGCCCAGATCGAACGACTTTTCTCAAGGCTATGCGATCAAAACCGAACATCAGCCAGCCAGTCGGATCGCTCGATTGTCCAACAATCCAAACAGCGAATAAACAGCGACCAAGTCGATCAGCCAGCAATCAACCTTGTTGCTGCAAATGACTTACTTCGCAACCGACCCGAAAAATCACTTCGGCTTCTTTCGCAACTGCCAATTAATCAGGAACCAGATTCGGACCGCAGCCAGATTGCCGGATTTGCCTGCGTCCTTACCAACCGATACCAGGATGCGGACCAATACTTGACACAGTCAGTGAACCTGGATCCACATCGGCCTGACTGCTGGACACTACTTGGAAAACTATCTGAGTTCAAAGGACACGAAACCCGCGCCATCGAATTCTACAAACGAGCCGTGGTGCTGGATCAGACATCTTATGATTCCGCAATTGCGCTTTCGCAGATTCATGCTCGACAGAACAACCTCCAGGATGCAATTCATACACTACGCGTTTGCCTGCTTCGAGACCTGCGTGCGCCCAAGCTAAACATTGCACTTGCCAAGCTCCTTCGACGCCGTGCTACCGTCCTGCGGCTAAAACGTAAGAACATCCAGAGCATTCGTTTGCTCAATGAGGCACTTGATTGCTACTTAACTGCCAATGCAAGCGACCCAAATGCACGCTCGTTGCTCTCGCAGGGTCGATTACAGCAAAAGCTTAACCAGTTTCACGCCGCGCGAGAATCGTTCACCCAAGCAGTCTCGCGTGATCCACGGTCGGCTGCTGCGCTAACGATGCTGGCGGTTTCCAACGTGGACTGTGGAGACCTGGAGGCCGCGATCACTCACTTTCAGTCCGCATTGGACATCGACTCTCGACGTGCATTCACTCACTTCAGGTATTCGCGAGCTCAAAAATTCATCGACGGACCAGAAACAAGGACTTACATCTCTTTACTCAGATCGATGCTGGCAGAGCCTGGCCATAAACGTTCCGGTGGCCACAAACGGTCCGGTCGTGTCTTGCTTCACTTTGCCTTGGCTAAAGTTCTGGAGGACACCGGGGACTACGATGCTGCCTGGCACAACTACGACCAAGCAAATCGACTCAAGACGCGGCACGCGTCCACCCAAAGCGAAGCCACCATCGGCAAAGAATCCATCGCCCACAAAACAGACTCCCGCAGCGCCCCTTCGTCCAAAGCGGCGTTTGCGCGGCGAGTATCCGAGACGGCCGCGACTTATTCACGCGGTTTCTTTCGAGATCTTGCCGACATCGGCAGCAAAAGCGACACCCCCATTTTTATCGTCGGCATGCCGCGTTCAGGCACAACACTGACCGAGCAGATCCTTAGCAGCCACCCAAATGTGTCCGGTGCCGGAGAACTCCACTTCCTGGACCATATCCATCAAGATCTTAAACGCGTTGAAGAAGGCATAGCCACGAGACAACTCAGCTCAGAGTGGTTCCGAAAATCGGCCGATTTCTATCTGGCACAGCTGGAGCAGTATCGCGGTGGGCGGCAACATGTCACGGACAAAATGCCGACGAATTTCATGCACCTTGGTCTTATTTCCACGCTATTTCCAAACGCAAAGATCATTCACTGTAAGCGCAACCCGTTGGATGTCTTCGTTTCAAGTTACTGCCAGAACTTGCGGGCGCCCTTCTGCGACCTCGAACAACTCGTTGATTACTACCACAACTACCGTCGTTTGATGCGGCACTGGCACAACGTGTTGCCAATCAAGATCCACACGGTTCAGTACGAATCATTAACCAACGATCCGCTGACACACTCGCGTGAACTCGTAGAACACTGTGGACTTGAGTGGGACGAACAATGTTTGGATTTCCACAAGAATGACCGCGCGGTCCATACGCCCAGCAAATGGCAGGTCCGCCAACCGATGTATCGATCTTCGGTCGAAAAATGGCGTCGCTACGAGCAGTACTTGAAGCCTATCGAAACGAAAGTCCAAGCAATCCTGGCAGAGTTCGATTCGTAAACAAGCGGTTCAAAAGTCCTTCACCAGTTTGCTGATCGCCTTGAACTCAGGACGATCCGCCGTCGACAACCACTCAAAAAGGACTGACTCGGTCGTTGTCAAAACGACGCCGCTGTCTCGCATTCGCCGAATTGCAACGTCGTGATCAACTTCACTTCGCGCCGCAACAGCGTCAACAGGAATGATTGGACGAAGCCCTTCTGCGACTAGATCCAATGCCGTCTGCTGAACGCAAACATGTGTTTCGATGCCGATCAGGAGGATCTGATCGCGACCGTCTTTGCCCCACTGATCCAAGGCACGTCGACAGACCGCCGAACTGAAATCTAGCTTTTCTTCCGCATCAGGAAACCGCGCGGCAAGTGGCGAAATAAGCCCGCCCAGCCCCTTGGGATACTGCACCGTCGCGGCAGATGGGACAGCCAAAACATCTGCGGCCTTCAACAGACGATCCGCCAAAGACACGATCCGATCGCAATCAGAGATTGCCGGCACGAGTTTTTCTTGTAGATCGATCACCAATACCGCACTGCGATCGGTGTCGATCCGAAACGGCGAACGAACGTGCGGCATGGGTCAGTATTCCTTCATGCGAAGAGCCAGCGAAGAGAACGCAGGAGCCATGCAGAGACTAATCAGCTTTCTTTTTGCTACTTTTCGCGTCAGATGACTTGGACTCCGACTTCTTGCTGTCGGACTTCTTCTCTGACTTCGACTCGCTGTCTTTCTTAGCGGCCTTCTTGTAGCCTTCGCTTCGATAGTCAGTTTGGTAAAAACCGCTACCTTTGAATACGATCGCAGCGCCTGTGCCAAACTGTCGTTTCAACTTGTTCTTCTTGCACTCAGGACACTTCTTTTTCACCGGATCATTGATTCCCTGGAAAATCTCCAGCGCGTGACCGCAAGCTTCGCATTCGTAATCGTAGGTGGGCATGACAAATCGAAAAATTAGAAGTGGCCGAACGCTCCGCGGTCGGAATGATTAAGAACCGAACGCGAAGCGTCCGGCCGGGCTGACTCTAAGCAGGCGAACCCGTGCTAACGACGACTTGGCTCGGACGGATCACCCGTTCGTGCATTTGGAAACCCGTCGCAGCGACATGGGCGACCATTCCCTCGGCGTGGTCCGGGCTGGGCATCTGCGAAATGGCTTCGTGAAAATTTGGATCAAACAACTCGCCCGCAGCAGGAATCTCTTTGACGCCGTGTTTCGCCAATTGATCGTCCAACTGCTTGGCAACCATCGCAACGCCTTCTTTCAGTCCCGCGTTGTCTTCGGATGATTCCGCAGCTTCCAAAGCACGCCACAAATTGTCTCGCACTTGCAAGATGTCGCTGACCAAGGGAACGGCTGCATACTTGAGTTGGTCCTCGTAGTCGCGGCGCATTCGCTTGCGGAAATTTTCGGCTTCGGCCTGTGCCATCAACACTCGTTTATCGGCTGAATCGGCAGCTTCACGCAGCCGATCCATCTCTTCATCGCGAGTTTCCACTT
>CAYUGI010000104.1:15102-21114 GCA_964444105.1 uncultured Pirellulaceae bacterium | reverse complement strand
GGCGAAACAGGGCGATTTCGCCCCTTTCCCAACGTCCGATAATGCCTCTTATGTTGTATTAGAGGTAGCAAAAACCCCGTGTTTCAGACGTTTTCCGTTACTACCACCGTCTACTCTGCTTCAAACAAGACGTTCGTAGACAAAGCGAACATTGCTAGCGTTGCCAGAATCCGGGAGCCGATTCGATGGCACGATTTTCTGCTCGCTGATATCGGGGATCCGTGTTGCCCTGACTCGACGGCTGGCTGCTAAACCAAGGTGCCGATGGAGCCGCGGTTGCAGGCGGATTGCTAGCATTTCCTGGTACACGATTCCAGAACGAATCGACTGCATTGGCGGCCCGCGAAGCCTGCTCAACTGTCGCCTGCGGAGCGGTTCCACCAGGCCAAGAAAACACGCCACCAGAGGCCGTTTCACGCGGATCGGGATAGCCTGAATTCATCGAATTTTGAGTCTCAGCGAACCGTTCATCGAACTTGTCCAAATACGGCCTCAGCACGTAGTGGATTTCCTCCGGAATGACCGAATCGCTCCGATCGAGGACCTCGGCGATGAACTTCCCGCTTTTGCTAGCAACGATCTTTGAACGAACGGTTTGGCCCATCAAAGTGACGGCAAACATCGTGACGAGCGTGGCATAAAGAAAGCCTTTGATCGCGCCAAAAAGGAACCCTACCTGCCGATCAAACTCCCGTAGTCGCATGCGGTCAATCGAACTGCTGACCATCCGGAATAGGACCCAAATCACCAGCGATGTACCGATGAACAGAATCAGCATCGCCAGAAATCGATTCCAAGGAGGTTCGGCTTGGATCGACTGGCTGAAAGGCTCGCGAAACTTGTAGGCGACGACGTAACTAACTGCGATCGACGCGATCGAGGCGAGTTGCCATGCAAAGCCTTTGACGGCACCAAAGAGTGCTGCGCCGACGATGATGACCAACATGATGATGTCGTAAATCTCCACCGTTTCGCTTCCGTGCAAAGTGGATGAATGGATGCTAGCAATCGCCTAGCCGTGTCTGCGTTGTTACGGAGTATAGCGATCAAGTGCGGCCAGCCGAAGATCGATTCGTCTTGGCGGGGAACGTCGAAAATGCGTATTCCCTAATCAATCCGACAATGCGGCGGTTTCGCCGTATTTTTCTTTGCACTGCCCTCCCCCTTTCCGTGGCTGATTTCAAGACTCACATCACCGGTAGCACGCTGGTCGGTATCGCATTTGGATACTGGGGCGTGACGCAGCAAGGCATGTCGGTTGAGACAGGCATCTTGGCGGCTGGATTGTGCAGTGTCAGCGGTATGTTGCCCGACTTGGATAGCGACTCTGGGATTCCGCTTCGCGAAACCAGCATGTTCGCATCGGCGGTCGTCCCCATCCTGATGCTCGATCGCTTTCGCGAGATGCAGCTGTCGCATGAATCGATGGTGTTGGCGACCATGTTGATTTACCTTGGCATTCGGTTTGTCATTGTCGAGTTCTTCCGCCGCTTCACCGTGCACCGCGGAATGTGGCACAGCCTACCTGCGGCGGCGACGGCGGGCCTGGCTGCCTACTTGGTAATGCCATGTCCGGAAGAATCGATTCGCCTCTTTAAGACCGCCGCGATCGTCATTGGATTCCTGGTGCACTTGATCTTGGACGAAATTTGGGCCATCGAGTTTGGCTTTTTGCGTTTTCGAGCGAAGAAGTCGTTTGGCTCAGCGCTAAAGCTCTTTGGTAACAACCAACTTTCAAATCTGGTTGTCTATGCACAAGTCATCTTCTTGGCTTACTTGGCCTGGGGCGATCATGACATCAGTGATCGCATCCGCGAACACACGCGTTTCGATGATCCACATATCGCGCAGCCAGCTCCGAAAGAGCTACCATGGCAGCGCTGGCTCAAGTAGACGCCATTTGGCTAGGCAGGCGATCAATCACCATCGTGACGGGACCGTCGTTCACTAACGACACTTTCATGTCCGCGGCAAAGACCCCTCTTTGCACAGGCACACCGCGCTGCTGTAGCAGTTCCCCAAATCGTTGGTAAAGCTCATTTGCGAGCGTTGGCTCGGCCGCATCGGTGAAAGCGGGACGTCGACCTTTGCGACAATCGCCCAACAATGTGAACTGGCTGACAACCAACGCTGAACCTTCGATATCCAAAACGCTAAGGTTCATCTTTCCCACATCGTCTTGGAAAATTCGCAAGTCCGCTGTTTTGTCGGCTAGCCATTTCGCTTCAGCCGCTGTGTCGCCATGCCCGACACCTAACAGCACCAACAAACCTTGCTGAATCTCGCCGACGATCGCTCCATCGACTTCGACGCTGGCGCTGGTCACGCGTTGCAGTACGGCTCGCAAAGTTGATTCCCACAGTGATGAGAGATAGCGTAAAATGGACCCACATTTTGGTAGTGAACCAGCATGGTTGGCAATCCTGCATTGGATATTGCTGCCGCCCAGCGTGTTTCGCCCGACACATACCGTCTACGCCTGACCAGATCATGCCTTTTCTATTTACGTGTCCGCATTGCCGCACGCAGACGCAAGTTGAAGATCAATACAGTGGTCGCAGCGGTGAATGTGTGACTTGCGGGAAACCGATCGACGTTCCGCGATTTGCTCCCAAGAGACGGTTAGCCAAAGGTGCTGCGAGTGCCAAGGAGCCCTTTGGATGGATCGTCGCGGCCAGCGTTGTCCTGGTACTGCTGGGCTGCTTGGTTTTTGCGATTTTTCGTTTCGGAGGTCAGACGATTCAGCAACTGTCGTCAAACCGCTCTCGCAATTCGTCGATGCGCAATTTGGAGAAAATTGCTGACGCGTTGAACGCCTACGCATCGGAGTATGGCAACTATCCGCCAGCCGTCGTGACCGACGCCAGGGGGAAACCACTGCTTTCGTGGCGGGTGCTGATCCTTCCTTACTTGGAAGAAAACGAATTGTTCGATTCGTTCAACTTGAAGGAAGACTGGACGAGTCAGGCGAACATGGCAGCCGCCTACTCGATGCCTTCGGTCTTTCGTCATCCTGATGCCAGTCAAGGGTTTTCAGCTCCCGAATCCGACTACTACTTGGTCGTCGGAGCAAACACACTATTCCCTCCATCAGGACCGCTCAGCCCAAAAGACATCTTGGACTCACCCACGCAAACGCTGCTGGTGGTCGAAGGCGATCCAACGATATCAACCGGGATGTGGACAGAACCGATTGACCTGGATTTTGCGAAGATGTCGGGCCAGATCAACGGGATGCGCAACGATGACCCAGGAAAACTCCTCGAAGAGGGAGCGGCGATGGCAACCGTCGACGGACGCGGTCACTTTCTGCCCGAAGCGACCTCAGTGACCGTTTTCAACGCGTTGGTGACACCCGCAGGCGGTGAACCGCTGCCGGATGATACGCTTGATTGATGTTGACGAGGGACAGTGAACCACCTCGGTTTTACGGTTGTGCGGGCAATTTGTCATTAGCTATTTGTCAGCGTTCATTTGTCATTCAAAGGCAGGCCCGGGCAACACACCGATGACTAATGACGAATGTCAAATAACTAATGACAAATCCTTGCGTCACTCTTCAACCCCTCCGTCTTCTCAGAACTTCCGAGGTGTGACCGTGCCCTGCACTCGTCCCGGCAACCCTTGGATTCGCAGAAAACCCTCTGCGTCGTCCTGGTTGTAGGACCCGCCACCTTCCATCGTGGCGATGTCTTCGTCGTACAAGCTATTCTTGCTGCTACGCGCATCGACGCTAATGTTGCCTTTGTAAAGCTTCAGCGTGACTTCGCCCGTCGTGTGTTTCTGTGCTTCGTGGATGAACGCTAACAGCGAATCCATTTTCGGCGTGTACCAGAATCCATAGTAAACCATTTCAGCTACTTCGGGTGCCATGCGATCGCGCAAGTGCATCAAGTCGCGGTCCATTGTCAACTGCTCCACATTCATCAACGCGTTGTACAGCACCGTCATGCCAGGCGATTCGTAGACGCCGCGGCTCTTCATTCCAACGAACCGATTTTCGACCATGTCGATGCGCCCGACACCGTTTCGTCCGGCAATGTCGTTTAGTGATTCGACCATTTCCAGTGCGCCGACCTTCTTTCCGTTCAGTGTGACTGGAACGCCCGCCTGGAAACCAATGGTGACACTTTCCGGCTTGTCGGGTGCCTCTTGCGGGCTGACACCCATGCCAAAATCAACCAGCTCCACGCCGTTCACGTCAAGCTCTTCTAACTTGCCGGCTTCATAGCTGATGTGCAGTACGTTTTCATCACTACTGTAAGGCTTGGCGGTCGACGCTTTGACAGGAATGTTCTTGTTTTCACAGTAAGCGATCAATTCTGTTCGTCCTGGAAACGCTTCGCGGAACGCCTTGATACGCCAAGGAGCAATCATCTCGACTTTGGGATTGAGTGCTTCGGCTGCCAACTGAAAACGACATTGATCATTGCCCTTTCCAGTCGCTCCGTGAGCGTATGCGGTTGCACCGACTTCTCGTGCCACTTCCAAACAGACTTTGCTGATCAAAGGACGCGCGATCGACGTGCCCAACAGATAGATTTGCTCGTATTTTGCCTGCCACGCCAAAACCGGAAACGCGAAATCACGGCATAGCTCCTCACGCACATCGACGTTGCGATACGATGCTGCACCACAGTCATGAGCCTTCTTTTCGATCTCGGCACGGTCTTCACAAGGTTGCCCCAAATCGACATAGACGCAGTGGACTTCGTAGCCCTGGTCTTGCAACCAACCGAGAATCACCGAAGTATCGAGCCCACCTGAGTAGGCCAGTACGCAACTTTTCATGACGAGGAAATCCGCTTGGAGTGGGTTGAGTTCAGGCCGTGGCCTGAGAAACTGATAGGGGAAGCTGAAAGAGGAACGTGCTAGGATGTCCCGCAGCGGAAGGAAATCAGCGCGAGTGTCCTGAAAGTATTTGAATTTGATTTTCCCGAACTACAAGCACCCTTGACCGTGAAATGTGGTCCAAACCGCTGTTTCTCATCCATCAACACGCTGTCTTCCTCCCCTACTGCGATGCCAACGCCCTCCCCTACCCCGCAAAACGCTAGTTCACAAGATCCTGCCGCAACGCAGCACGATCAGGAACAGCCCGCTCAGAGCCAGGACGAATGGCGAAATCTGCTCACACGTCTTGCCAGCGGGCAAGCTTCCGTCGCCGAAGTCTTGGCCGCAGTATCCCCGCAACCGCCAACTAACGCCGTTCACTCGGAACGGATATCCCAAGATCCGAAAAGCACCATGGCTCCAATCGACGGAGCGACCGTCGATTTGGGACGACAACAACGGTGCGGGTTTGGGGAAGTGATCTATGGGGAAGGAAAACCGCCCGAACTGATCGCGAGAATCGCTCGCACGCAAATCGACGCAAAACAAAACGTGTTGGTGACTCGAATCGAAAACACCGCCGCGGAACAAGCCGCCATCGGATTCGACCATTCGGTCTACAACGCAGTAGCGCGTACGCTAAGAATTTCGCATCAGCCAATCGTTTCCGCGAGCCCGCAAACATCAGCTTCCGCGGCGATGCCCCATGTCGCCGTCGTTACCGCGGGAAGCACCGATGCTCCGGTAGCTAGCGAAGCGATCGAGACGCTAGCGTGGATGGGAATACCGTTCACCCGCTTTGAAGACATCGGAGTCGCGGGACCACAGCGTCTAGTGAATGCCGTTCCGGCGCTACAAAAGGCAAACGCCGTGATCGTCGTCGCGGGAATGGAAGGTGCGTTGCCATCGGTTGTTTCGGGACACTTATCCGTGCCGTTATTCGCGGTGCCAACCAGTGTTGGCTACGGCGCGACGTTAGCAGGATTGACCCCTTTATTGGGAATGCTTAGCAGCTGCGCCGCCGGAGTTGCCGTTGTGAACATTGACGCCGGTTTTAAGGCGGGCTACATGGCGGGCCTTGTGATCGATCAGGTTCGACGAGCGAACAATGCTCCCGCGAATTCAGCGAAAAAGGAACTGTCTTCCAATGCCTGATGCCCCCGACACCTCACCGCCTGT
>CAYUGI010000104.1:5507-15002 GCA_964444105.1 uncultured Pirellulaceae bacterium | reverse complement strand
AGCGAAAAAGGAACTGTCTTCCAATGCCTGATGCCCCCGACACCTCACCGCCTGTCACGTTGCCCACACGCAGTACAGACGCCCACAAGGGTAACTTTGGACGTGTGCTACTGGTTGGTGGTTCGCGAGGTATGAGTGGTTCGATTGCCCTTTCCGCGATCGCAGCATTGCGCACTGGATCAGGTCTCGTTTCAGCCATCGTGCCTGATGCTTGTCTGGAAACCGTAGCGGGATTCCATCCGGGAATCATGACGATACCGGCGGCTGATGATAAAGGCGGCTTCGCGGCTCCTGCGGCAATGGATGTGGTCGATGCAACAGAAAGAGTTGCTGCGGTAGGCTGTGGGCCGGGCATGACCGTTTGCACTGGATCACTCGCGATCGTCGAACGACTTCTTTCGATGAATCAAATCCCGCGCGTGATGGACGCCGATGCCATCAATGTTATTGCGCATGCAAATCTTGTTCGGCGACTTTCGAATGATGTGATACTGACACCACACCCAGGAGAGCTGCAGCGGCTGACCGGCGTGAGTAGCAAAACACGCTTAGCTCAAATCGATGCGGCGAAGTCACTGTCAAAAGAGTCGGGTGCCGTGATTGTGGTCAAAGGAGGACCCACGGTCGTTGTCTCAGCAAAACAGACCTGGACGAACACAACTGGCAATCCAGGCATGGCGACTGCTGGTAGCGGCGACGTGTTGACGGGAATCATCACATCGCTGCTAGGACAAGGATTATCAACCTGGGATGCGGCCAGGCTGGGCGTGTGGGTCCACGGATTGGCGGGCGACCTGGCAGCTCAACAACACTCGCAGCCCGGAATGACTTGTCAGGAGATTTTGGACTCCATTGGATCTGCGGTTCAGCAGGCCACCGGATAGACGCCAAGCTGACAAACTCCAACTCAGTATCACCCGCCATCTTTTCACCCACCTACGTCCGATCTTGAATCTGGTCCATAATCAGGGCTTCTTGTTGACTCCCCTGCCCTGCCCCGCGATTGTCTCGTGACCCAGATCGTTCGCTACTCCCAATCGTCTAAGCCTTCGGGAGACGATGCCGCTTCGCAAACGCTTGCTTCGCATTTGCAGGGCGGCGTTGTCAGCATCGGTAATTTTGATGGTGTGCATCTGGGACACCGCGCTTTACTGGGAAACGTGCAGAGGATCGCATCGGAACTACAAGCACCCACGATTGTCGTCGTTTTCGATCCCCATCCCGCAGCCATTCTACGGCCCGACTTTATTCCTGAACGATTGACTTGGATTGAGCGTCGCGCGGAACTTTTAAGCGAACTTGGGATCGACTGCTTACTGGTCATTGAAACGACACCTGAATTTCTAAGCCTGTCTGCTGAAGCTTTCTTTGACGCTCTGATCGTCCAGCAGTTCAAAGCACGCGCCATCGTTGAAGGCCCCAATTTCTTTTTTGGGCGAGATCGCCAAGGGAATGTCGATACGCTGGCAGAACTGTGTCAACGCAATCAGATTGACTTTACGATTGCGGAACCAACCTCGGATATTACGCAGCCCGCTTCGGACAGTACACAGCCCGCTACGCAAAATGCGCAGCTAATTAGTAGCACGCGAATTCGCAATTTGCTGAAAGACGCCAAACTTGCCCAGGCCAATGAATTTCTGGGAACGCCGTATCGCATACGCGGCAATGTCGTGAAGGGTCAGCAGCGAGGAAGAACGATCGGATTTCCCACCGCCAATCTGTCTGACATTGAAGTCGTCATCCCAAGCCAAGGTGTCTATGGCGGCTACGCCAATGTGAACGACACTCGCTACCGGGCGGCCATTCATGTCGGTCCCAATCCTACGTTCGAAGAAATGGGCGATAAGGTTGAAGTCCATCTGCTGGATTTTTCGGGCGATCTATATGGCCAGACGATCACGGTTGACTTCATCACTGCGGTGCGTGACATTGCCAAATTCGATTCAGCCGACGAGCTTGTCGGGCAGTTACACCAAGATGTGACTACGATACGTCGCTCAATCTAAAATGCAAAACCGCTCACTTATCAGAGCAATCCCTTTTCAGCTAACACAGGAATCCCGTCTCCATGGGCGTCAATTGGAAAGCTTTCGTCGATCAGATCAGCCACTACCAATCGTTTGTATTGGTCAGCCACATTCGACCAGACTGCGATGCCCTGGGCAGCGAGTTGGGCATGGCGGAAGTGCTTCGAGCAATCGGTAAGGACGTTCGCATCATCAATGCCCATCGCACACCACCCGCACTCCAGTTTCTGGACCCTGCCAGCAACATCGAAGTGCTCGGTGACGATGTCGAAGCCGAGGACATTTCCTGCGACTGTATTATGATCCTAGACACAAGCGCATGGGCGCAGCTGGGCGACATGGGCGACGTCATCCGTGCGGCAAGTTGCGACAAGATGGTGCTGGACCATCATGTAGGCGAAGACGAGTTGGGTGCGACGATGTACAAGGACTATCAAGCCGAGGCTACGGGACAGCTAGTCGTTCAAGCTGCTGATGCCTTGAAGGTGCCGCTAACACGCACGTTGGCTAACCCTGTCTTTGCCGCGATCGCGACGGATACCGGATGGTTTCGATTTGGCAGCGTTACACCGGAAACATACCGGGTGATTGCTAGGCTGATGGAAGCAGGCGCTGTGCCGAGTGAAATCTATGGCGACCTGTACGAACGTGACACCCTGGGGCGCTTAAAACTACGCGGCCTCATTTTGTCTCGCACCGAGTCCGAAGTCGACGGTGCTTTAATGCACACTTTTGTTCAGCGAGAAGACTTTGAGAAAATGGAAGCACTTCCCAGCGATACTGAGGATGCGATCAACCTGACGCTCTCGGTTCAGAATACGCACGCCGCCGTCATCTTCGTCGGTCAAATGCGTGGCGGATTTAAACTCAGCTTTCGCAGCCGTTGCGGAATGGACTGCAATAAGATCGCACAGCAATTCAACGGTGGCGGACACAAAGCCGCCGCAGGCGCTTTTCAGGAAGG
Organism: uncultured Pirellulaceae bacterium; assembly: GCA_964444105.1. Taxonomy (GTDB): domain Bacteria; phylum Planctomycetota; class Planctomycetia; order Pirellulales; family Pirellulaceae; genus K23-9. The sequence continues at coordinate 12,008 of CAYUGI010000104.1, read as the reverse complement.
CACCTTGGACGATGTGCGTGGCCGTGTCTTACCCGTCGTCATCGCCGCAGTAAAAGAAGCCCTGGGTCGCTGATCCAGATCACCGTTGGCGCCAGCTACTTCAAGAAGAACCCGGTCATCGACCAGCCTTCTGTCGTTTCTTCGACAAAGGCACCACCGTCGGTCAGGTGCTTTTCGATCTGACCGATCGGAGGCAATTTCCGAGCGTTTAGCGGGTCCGGTTGACCACCATCTTCGTCGTCAATGACGCGACGAAGTATTGTCGAAAGCACCGAATCACTATCCTTCAGATTGCCCTGACGCAGTAGCTCGTACTTCGCACGCATCGACATCTTCAAACGCGAAACGCGATCGATTCCGACTTTCTGGGCTCCCAGGTCCTTCATTGCTTGGACGACATTCTTAGTTGGCTCAAGCGATGCCAAACCATCGTTTGCCCCTGCTTTGATTCGCTTGGCCGACTCGATTAACAATTCGGGGTGGCTGGAGAACATCAAGTAAGCCGACGGAGATCCGGGGCCTTGATCAACTACTGCGATGGCCCAGTGATCCAACAGCGGCTTTTGACCTCCGCCGCCACCTTCCTCTTCGTCGAACCCAAGCTCCGCCAGCTCGGCATCCAAATCATCCTCCGACTCACCACGCTGCACGCGCCAGATGTCTACATCAGGAAGTGCCTCAATCTTGGTCGCGTCGGGTTCGACCTCCATCGCTTTGCGAATGACCTCTTTGATCGCTGCCGCATTCTTCAACTCAACAGCAACCAGCATGCGTTCAGAATCGATTTGCGCCGGCTGTGTGTTGTCGGCGATCAAGATAATTGTGTCGTCCAAATTGGGAAGAAACTTCTTCTCCAAATCGATCTGTGGGCCTTCTTCATCGTCACGGATTCCCTCAATCATGTCTCGAAAAATTTCGTCGCCAAGCGCTTCATTAATCAGGGACTCGGAAGCCCAAAAACCTTTTTCGATATTCCAATGCAGTCGATTAAAACTACCGACCTCATTATGAATCCAGTCAGGAATCGACTCGTAAGGATTGTTCAAGAACTCCAGCATGACAGCGGCGTTCTTCATCGGTCGTGTTGCCAGAATGTGTCCGCGATGCAAAATGTCAAACCGTTCACCGGCGAAAGTGGCGATACCGCCGAGTGACCGAACAGCATCGAACCCCTGGCCTTCCAACAGCTTCAGAATATCAACTTGGTTTCCGCGATCGACTTCCAAGACTTCACGAAGGATTCGTCCCATTTGAAAAGGACGACCGAACCATTCCAGTCCCGTGCTGGCATTGTCATCCGTTGTCTTCTGCAAACCCTCAGCGGACTTGTCCATCACTGTTCCGAAGTCTTCCAGTCGACTCAGTGGCTCGCCCTTGGGTGAACCAGCAATGGCGTCCAACAAGTCCTGGATCACCGTGTCTCGATCCGACGCAATCACTCTTGAGTCGTTGATCGTGACGGCAACTTGATTGACCTTCAACTGGCCCGGTTTCGGCTTCGTCGAATAATTGCGAATCGTCTGATCGCGGTAGGTCACATCGGTTCGAGTCGCTCCAGCAGCCTTTAAATCGGCATCAATTTTGTCGAGTACCTTTCGACTCTGGGCTTCATTCCCTCGAATGTCAGCGAGAATGCAGATTGAATAAGGTCGCACCTTGTCATTCTCAAACGGAATCCACGCTAAAGCGATCTCACCCGAAACGGCATCGGCGAGTTCTTTCGGTCTCACCGTTATTTTGTTGTCGGTCGAATCCAAATAGTTTTCCGCTCGTGCACGTTGGGCATCCATGAAATCCTTCATGGCCGGATCGTCGATCAACTGCCCTAAGTGCAGTTTACGAACAGCGACGCGAAAATCGGGAACGTCCGGTATGCGGACAAATCCAGCGGTATTCTGGGGCAGCAGATCCGCTGCTGTCATGAAATTACCGCCAGCTGCGTCAACCTCGACCTTCGCGGCTTCATTCTTAGCAGGCACATCTTGAGCCAGCAGGTTTCCTGCGAAGAGCACCGTGATCATTCCCACAACGACCCAAGGTCGGCTGCTGGATGAATCGTACTGTGACCTCAAACCAAATAGAAAGCTCATGCAAAATCCGCAAACTAGGATCGGTTGGCCGTAGTGACCAACACTCGCTGCTTGAATCGTCAAAGCTGTATATTATCGAACTCGTTTTCAGGCCGAAACGGCGTCTGAGCCCGGATTCGTGTTTGTTCGAGTTGTTTCGCAAATAAATTCAGTGACAAACGACCAAATTGGCCTCCAAGACCAACCGTTTCTCGAAATCGACGCTTGTAAACCCCGCCGGACCTCCAAGCGATTTCTTTTATCTTTTGATCTCAGCGTCGCTTCGTCTCGGTTCGTGAGTCTCAAATGTCGTCCGTCGACTCTGTTCGGCAGACTGCCGTTGCCCACTGATCCATTGGTAAAGCTCCCATTGGGACCGCACTGGGACACCGTCGGGTTGCATTTTTCTGTAACTTCCATCTGGACGCATCAACCATGCGCTATGGGTGTCATCGAAATAGCGATCCAAGGCCTCGATCAGCTTGCGTCGGCAACTCCCTTCCGCCACTGGCACCAGCAACTCCACGCGGCGATCCAGGTTCCGGGGCATCCAGTCGGCGCTACTGATAAACAATTCCTCCGCACCCCCATGTCGAAACTGCATAATGCGTGCATGTTCCAAGTAACGATCGACAATCGAAATCACCGTAATATTTTCGCTTAATCCTTCGACTCCCGGCTTCAAACAACAAACACCGCGGATATTCAAGCGAATTTTCACGCCTGCCTGACTGGCGCGATAGAGCGCATCGATCAAATCATTGTCCACCAACGCATTCAACTTGGCAGTGATCTCGCCTTTCTGCCCTTCTGTGCTCCGCTGCCGCTCGGCATCAATCAAATCATTGACTTTCTTTCGCAGACCGATCGGCGCTGCCACCAATTCCTGCATCTGCTGAGGCTGGCTGGCACCGGTCACCGCGTTGAAAAAAGTCGTTGCGTCAGCCCCCATCACATCGTTGCATGTCAGTAGCGAGATGTCGCTGTAAAGATTCGCGGTCGCTTCGTTGTAGTTTCCGGTTCCAAAATGCACATAGCGAACAATCCCTTGAGGCTCGCGGCGGACAATGATGCAAACCTTTGCATGAGTTTTCAGGCCGCGCAACCCGTAGATAACTTGAACGCCAGCCTGCTCCATTTCGCGTGCCCATTCTATGTTCCTGGCCTCGTCAAACCTCGCTTTCAGTTCCACGATCGTGGACACATACTTGCCGCGTTCAGCAGCTCGCTTCAACGCAGCGACGATCGGACTCTTCTTGCTCGTGCGATAAAGCACTTGTTTGATCGCCAGCACGTCGGGATCCACAGCGGCTTCCTCGATCAAACGCACCACCGGGTCGTAACGCTCGTAGGGATGCACCAAAATCACGTCGCCGCTAGCGATCGTCGTGAACATCGATTCCGCCGGGTCAATCTGCGGACTCGGCTGCGATGGCCATGCCTCGTCTTTCAGGTGTTCGAATCCCTCAAGCCCACTAAGGGAAAAGAGATAAGTCAGATCCAAAGGACCATCGACGGGAAATAAGTGTTGATTCGTCAGCGAAAGCGATTCAGACAAGAACGACACCATCGCATCACTGGCATCAGCACCAAACTCCAAACGGACTGCACTAGAATGACGCCGACTTTCTAGGACTTCCTCCATTCCGCCCAGCAAGTCTGCCGCCGAGTCTTCTCTTAATTCAATGTCCGCGTTACGCGTCACGCGCAGAGGAACACACTCGAGCACTTCCCGATTGGGAAAGAACTCGTGAACGAAGTGTGTCACCAAATCTTCTAGCAATATGTAGGCGTATCCGCCCTCGGATGGCATCGTCACAATTCGATCAAGAACGCGACCAATGGGAATCATCGCGAACTGCCAAGGAGAGTCATCTTCTCCGATCGGCTTGCCACCTAGTTCAGCTTCATGGTCCGCTCTCAACCTCACGCACAATTGGACGCCCAAACCCTGGAGCAGCGGAAAGGGATGCCCCACCGAAACTTGCTGCGGCGACACCACGGCGGAAATGTCCGTTCGGAAGCGAGTTTCCGCGGCATGACTGCACTTCTCCGAGCAGTTCCCAAGGTCGATTCGGGAAATCCCCGCTTCTTCAAGCAACGGCTCCAACGAATCACGCATCAATCGATATTGCCTGGCAACGATGATTTTGGCTTTACCCAAGACAGCGTTCAGTTGTTCGGCAACGGTTAAGCCCGCGGGATCTCGTTGCTGAGGGTTTCGCTGATGCTGCAATCGCAGTCCGCCGATACGAACCATCGCGAACTCATCCAAATTGGAGCTCGTGATCGCCAAGAACTTGGCGCGTTCCAATAACGGCAACTCTTCATCGGCGGCCTGTTCCAACACTCGCTGGTTGAACTCCAACCAACTCAACTCGCGATTGATAAATCGATCATCGGGCAACGGCCGATCAATGATCGAATCTCGCTTTGCCTTGCGTTTGCTTTTCTTGGCCACGTCTAAATCCGCCCTCCACTGATCGATGCAAAGGCAGGCTGACCGGACTGTTCACTGACTGCTGCGTCGCCAATTTCAGGAACCGCTCCCGCCCTGTTCTCCTCGTCGCTTTCTTCGTCTTCCGTCCCAAACAAAATCCGAAATGCGCGAGGGTAGTGGTCTTTTCCATAAGTCAGCTCACCACCCTGATGTCCGACCGCTCCGACCATCCCTGCGGCAACTAACAATCCTACTTTCCAGACCTTCGTCAACGAATCATCTCCTCGCCTTAGCCCCGCAAGAGCCACCAAGGCCATCACGACACTAAAAACGGTGACGATCACCCCCCCCCATCGATGCCAGAAGAACTCGTTGTCCATGTCAAAATGTGTCCAGCCTGGGTAACCCTTTTCTGGCGCAAACGCCCACCCCATCATCGTTGCACCAACGGCAGAGACGGCACCAAACAGCAGACAAGCCAGTGGTATTTGCGTTCCCATCGCAGGCCACTTCCATCCCAGCACGACAAAAATCGCTCCAAACGTCAACAACGCAACAGGAAAGTGAATCGTCGCTGGATGGAAGAAACCTTGGAATGCCCAGGCCCGTCCGATCAACGACTTTTTTTCCGTTACCACAATGGGCACTTCGGCGAGCGGGCTGGCATCGGAAACACGCGCGTCGGCAGGCCAGTTAGCCCCCTCTTCGATCCAGACGCGTATCAACGCCAACTCTCCGGCTGACAACGGACCACCTTTGGACGGTGGCGGCATCATCATGTCTTCGTCTTCACCCAGCAGGTAATCCGTGTACATCGCACTGGATTCCAAATCCCCTGCCTCGACGTAGGAAGCGACCGAATCTTCGTCGTCAATACGAAAATCCGCCTTCGCATCTTCGGGGCCGTGGCATTCCAAACAGTGCCTACGAAAAATAGGAGCGATATCACGATTGAAACGGACCACTCGACCTTCACTATCAACTGCTGCACGCGTCGTTTCGCCCGTGGTCACCAGTTCGCCCGCCGCAGGCTCACTGGCTTCCGCGTCGCTGACAACCGGTTCTTGCCCCATAGCTTGTCGGGTACCACATTCCTGCGACACAAGCCAAAGGCAGCCCGAGAAAAATGCAGCGAACATCGTGCATGAAAACAAACGATTTTGCATCGTAGAAACATCCTTCTAATTTTTGTACGGCCGAAAACTGTGCCCCTCGATTGCCATCTTTGCCAGAGAATTAGACGGCCCTGATCGACGTAAGCGAAATATCTATACACCCAAACCGGTAAACGCGCTGGCAATCCCCAAGAGCTTGATTTCCTCTTTGACGTCGTTCTTGGACGGACTCTCCAAAGTCTCAACGATTTCGTCGGCGATCAGCTGCGCAAAAAGTGCTCTCGCCTGAGGAAGCGTTTCTTCGATTTCACGCTGAGAAAGATCGATCGAGTGCTCTTCGGCGATCCGCCCAACCAACTCTGCCGCATCAGCCTTGGGATACGTCGTAGCAACGCTCAACACAGCGAACACTTTCACTTCGGGGTCTTTGTGCTCATGCCGTTCCAAAGCACGCCAAGCGCGTTCCAGCATGCACTCTCGCCAAAACGTCATCCATTCCTTCGACGTAAGCGTGACGCATTCCAAATTTACTTTGCCGCGATCCTGTTCTGGCATTTCTGCCATGCGAGCTTTGGCACAAGAACGAACACCTCGCACCAAAAAATCTCGCAGACGACCTTTCTTGTGGTCCCCAAATCCAGCCTGGACCAAATGCGCAAGCAAAATCTTAAGCGCTTCATCCGCCTCGATTTTTGACCCGAGGACAAGCGAGAGTTGCCTCCGCATCGGCGAAAGATACCTAAGTACAAAACCGGCTGCACTGTCCGCTTCCGTCCAAGAGTGCGAAGATCGAACTAGATTAACCGATGACCGCGAAGACGAATCGGACGGTAAATTCTCGGGCATGGATTCTGGTAATTCGGACGATGAAAAGCGA
>CAYUGI010000104.1:0-5407 GCA_964444105.1 uncultured Pirellulaceae bacterium | reverse complement strand
ATCGGACGGTAAATTCTCGGGCATGGATTCTGGTAATTCGGACGATGAAAAGCGAGCCAGTCGACTGCACCTGCCGCTGCAACCACCTATCAGCTTCATAGCATGATGTAGCCCCTTGCGTGATGCAACCAATCCAACTGAGTTCAGTGGACAAAACAACGTGTTTCGCTCGCATCTTCCGTTTCCAAGGACGTGCCAATTGCCTGAGCGTATCCCCTGTACCGTTAGCCTTTGCCGTTTGCCGGGCCTTGCAAAACAACCTAGCTAAACGACATGCTTCTGGGTCAATAGAATAAACGTGCCTCCCCTGCCCTTCCCCTTGCCCCGCACGAGTCCGCCGTGGATCGAACCCCCATCGTTGAAATGTCCGACGGACAGTCTTTTGAACAGGCATTTCAAGCCTCCGACAAACAACTACGCGTCAATCGCCAAGGCGGCAAGTACATCCTGATGAAACTGTCGGATCGAAGCGGCACCATCGCAGGAATGATGTGGAACGCCGACGAAAAAATGTTCGAAACGTTCGACCGCGGTGATTACGTTTTCTGCAAAGGCCGGACCCAGATCCACAACGGCAACCTCCAAGTTATCGTCACGACAGTCGAGCGAATGGATCCGTCGGAGATAGAACTCACGGAATTCGAGCGATTTGATGCAGGTGCGGCCGACCGGCTGGAGACCAGGCTTCGAGAACTCTTGGGCGGGCTCCGCAATATTCACCTTCGCGCGCTGGGCGAAACTTACTTGGCTGATGAGGAGTTAATCGGCCGACTAAAATCCGCCGCCGCTGCCGTCTCCAACCATCACGCTTACCCAGGAGGATTACTAAGGCACACCATCGACTTGATGGAAATGTGTTGCTTGATCGGGCCACGCTACCCGCAAATGGACACCGAACTGCTGATGTTCGGGGCATTCTTGCATGACCTGGGTAAGATTGAAGAACTATCCTCCGGCGGAGAAGTCTCCTACACCGACCGCGGCCAAATGCTGGGGCACATCGTGATCGGAATACAAATGCTAGGCGAGAAAATCGATGTATTGCAAGCTGACAGCAAGGACCGCTTTCCAACGGAACTGAAACTGCACTTAGAACACTTGATCGTTAGCCATCACGGACAATTGGAATACGGTAGCCCAAAGTTGCCCGTCACCTTGGAAGCCGTTGCCCTGCATCACATCGACAACCTGGACGCCAAGATCACCTCCTACACCAGCGTGATCGAATCCGATGTCGCCGCGGATGGAAATTGGACCAACTACAACCCATCGATCGGACGCAAACTCTGGAAGAAACGTGACTGATTCAAAACCAACCGCCGTTGTTCTTCTCTCGGGCGGCCTGGATAGCGCCACGTGCTTGGCAATCGCCAATGACGCTGGATTTTCGACGCATGCGATCAGCTTTCGCTACGGCCAACGACACCAGTACGAACTAGAGTTGGCAGAGAGACTGGCAAGTACCGGCGACGCAACATCACATCGGATCGTCGATATCAACTTGGCTCAGTTCGGGGGATCCGCACTCACAGATTCAGCGATCGCCGTTCCCAAAGCGGATAGCGTCGAAGCGATGGGTAGCGAGATTCCGGTCACTTATGTGCCCGCGAGAAACACTGTCTTTCTTTCGCTCGCCCTGGCATTGGCAGAAACGATTGGCTCGCACGACATCTTCATTGGCGTCAACGCACTCGACTACAGCGGCTATCCTGACTGCCGCCGCGAGTACATTGAAGCGTTCGAGTCGATGGCCAACTTGGCGACGAAGTCAGGCGTCACCGACACAGACCGCATGACGATCCACACGCCGCTGATCGATCTGACCAAGGCACAGATCATCGCGAGAGGTTTATCACTGGGCGTTGACTACAGCGCAACGCTTTCCTGCTACGACCCGCTCCCCGATGACAACGACGGCGGCAAGTCGTGTGGTCATTGCGACGCCTGCTTGCTTCGACAAAAAGGCTTCCACGAAAACGGCATCGAAGACCCCGCAAAGTAGTGACGCAAATCTCGAGCATTGATGCGCAAGGGATACACGCAAGTCCTACAATGCATGGCTGCAAATCTCTCGCTTCTTCGATGGAGTCTGGCTATGCCCACTAGTGCAAAATTGTTTTTCGCTGCTCTTGCGTTTTCGACCATCACTTGTACGTCAGCCGATACGCCAACAGCCAGCGATAACATCGACAAAAAATCGCTAACGGATTTGGTTGTCGAACTGAAAAACGAAGATGGCGAACCAGTCCAAGGTGCCGCTGTGATGGCCTACGCGATGCGAATGGAAGAAGGCGGCGGCCACGGATACTGGAACTACGAAAAACTCGGAAATCCCAAGAATGTCGTCAGCAACGCGGACGGCATCTCGGTTGTTCGGTATCCCGCAAATGTTGGCTCCACTCAGGAAACCTTGACAACTCGTTTGGTCACGTTCCAAGTAAACCACTTTGACTATGTCCAAAAGGTGGTTCATTTCGATCTAGGCCCCGACAAGGCCGAAGTCACATTAAAACGAGGGTGTGAAATCCAACTTTCCGCCGTTGATCCTGATGGACAAACCATCGACAAATTTGGCGTCCTGATCGCTGGCCCTTACGCACCGTCGCAATGGGTTGACGATCCTAAAACAGGCGGTCGTCGCACCGGTGCCGCCAGCGACGGCAATTGGCAAACCTTACTCGTCAAACCACAACCAGATGGAGCCACGCTCTTTAGCAGTGTCATGCCGCTTCGCGTTCGCCCCAGCCAAGCCGTCCGGATTCGCAACTTGAAGATGAAACCGGGAACTCGCGTTGAAGGCAAGTTGTCCGACAACGTACCGCGTCCCATCAAAAACGGTTTCGCGATCACCTGCACCGCCCCCAAACCAGCAGGCGATTCATACAGCGATGAAGATCCCACCGTGACTTGGTCACAGTGGGCCAAAATCAATGAAGACGGCACCTTTGTCCTGAAGTCGATTCCACGTAGCGGCGAAGTACAGATTATCGCTGTTTGCGACGACTGGGTATCAACCACCGTTCCCAAACACCGTGCTTTCGTCAAAGGCCAGCTGTTCGAAATTGACGATGATGTCATCAATCCATTGGTGGAAATGGAAAAAACCGGCACTTTGGAAGTCTCTATCCTCGACCCCGATGGCAAACCACTCGATGGTGGCAAAGTTTCCAGTTGGCCAAACCAACAATACCACCTCGGCGGCTCCACCATTCTTGGTCGCCGATTTGCCTCGCTCCTTCGCATCGAAAATCAACTCCGACCGATCGGAGACAAAAAGGAAGTCAACTATCGCAAAAGGTTCTCGACGCAATTTTCAGATCAGCGCGTCAACGATGGCAAAGCGACATTGAAAGGCTTGCCGATCGGCATGAGTTACTCCATCATCCTGGAACATGACGATTACGTCTTTGAAACGGAAGATGCTGACGGCGACGCTTTGCGAGCAACGATCCGTTTCACGCTCGATTCCACCGAACCGAAAATGATTGAAGTCAAGACGAAGAAAAAGTGAACACTCCGCGTGCACTTCTCGTCAATCGCATCGCTGGCCTACTCTGCCGCGACAACTTCTTTCAGCGCTGTTGAGAACTGATCCAAAAACTTCGATCCGCCACCAACGAAAAGGTGCGTAATCTTACCTTTGCGATCAACGATCACCGTTTGCGGAATCGCCCGGGCGTCGTAGAACCTTGCTGTCTCACCATCGACATCCATCACTACGGTAGGTTCGATCTCCATTCGTTTCAACGCGATGCGTGCTCGCTCGACACTATCCTGCAGATTCACGGCGACCAACTCAACATCTCGCGGGTCAAACTCGCCAACGATCTCATCGACCTTCGGCATTGTCGCGATACAAGGCCCGCACCAACTGGCCCAAAAATCAAGCACGATCACCTTGTCGCGATTCTCTGACAAAACGAACTCAACATCGTCGATGGTTTGAAGTGTGATCTCTGGCGCATTCTTGCCAACCAAAGGTGACGAAGTGGCCGCAGACGCTCCCGTATCGCTTTCCCCGTCGTCCAAGTACGCCTTCGGCAGCGCGGCAAGCTCCAACTTCCATGACTCCTTTCGCAAAGCAAGTGCTTTCTCACCCACATCGCGACCAAACAGCAACGACTGAATCGATGCCAGTTTGACGCTACAGTCGCCCAACAAATCGCTGGTACCGATCAGAGTGCCATCGACGACCTTCTCCGGAGAAAATGTGACGCCCCGAGTATCAGGTCGAACCGCATGAACCAGAAAACGTTCGTCAGCCTTATCGTTCGATTTATCATCATCTGGTTCGGCCTGCCCTCCGTCTTCCGCCTCTACCTTCTTGTCCGCGTCCATCCACGGTCGCTCGTGTAACCAAATCACCCGAGCCACTTTGTCACGTGGAATCTCTTGCACTTCCAGTCGCACTTCAGCGCCCACGACCTCAGGCGTCACACCAACCAATCGGCCACGTAGATAGTCCCCCGTCGTAGAGACAAACAAGTGCGTGGGAGGATCGCTCTTCTGATTCCGTGGCACGGTCAACAACCGCTTCAGCTCCTCCTCATCAAACGTTGGCTTGGATGTTGCGCTGCCCAACGTGATAGAGTCCATCTGATCGTGCGACACAAACGTCGTACTCGTTTCCTGGGACGCGAATGTGACACCACGGTCATCGACTGACTGAACAACACCGTCGACGGTATCACCTGAGCGAAAGACAATCTCAAACGCAGGCAATTCACTTTTCTGCTCGGCTGCTTTCGCAGGCTTCTTTTCGGGTTTTGGAGGCTGAGCACCACCATTTCCAAAGATGCCACCAATCAACGCTCCCAAAGCGTTATTGGGTTGCTGTCGCTGCACAGCGACTCGCGGTTTCGCCGATGCATTGGTAACCCGCTTAGCTGGTTGCCTGCTCGAGTACTCGATTGACCCTTTGAACTGGCGAGAGATCGCAGCATGAGTAGTGCTAGCCCATGGCTGCCAGATGAGTACTGCATCGCCATCTGGCTTCGCATTGTCAACCAATGCCCCTTTAAGACGCGCGACATCGGTGGCAAGCGTTCCTATGTTGCCAGCCAGTTCTTCTCCGGCAAACCGAATCGCCGAGCCCGAAACCGCCACGATTTGGTCAGGCGCAGATTTCAGCATTCCCAAAATTCCGTCAGCTTTGAATCCGAACTCTCCCTTGTCCGCAATCGACAGATAGCCAATCAGTCGGCTGGTGTCAGCAAGATCCACTTCAATAAGCCGACTTTCATCCAATTCAGTCTTCTCAAATATTGGTCCTAATTGCCTCTCCTTACCTTCATCTTCTTCACCTGCACCTTTGTCACTCAGATCATCTTTCCCGTTATCCTCGCTGCCCTGCCCTTCACCTTCACCCCTATCTTTATCTTCCGCCAAGATCACACGTCTCACATCC
>CAYUGI010000103.1:14227-21310 GCA_964444105.1 uncultured Pirellulaceae bacterium | reverse complement strand
CTCCGGGAGAGTCGGACGCAGTAGCGGCCGGTGAGGGTAATTCGCGTTGCAACTAGACCTCGTTGGCGATCCGGATCGCCCCTCTCCTCGCCTAGGCTCAACTCTCCCAGAGGAAGAGTTAAATTCGGTATGCAGCAATTCGGGGCACTAGAGTCCGCTACGACCGCGGTGTGAAGCAGCAGCGGCGATGCACAAGCTCGAATCTATGACTAGCGTTTGAACAACCCGGTCGCGTCCAACGTCAACGTGTTCGTCGCTTCCTGGTAAGCGACATTACCTCGCACCACAACGACGTCTCCCTTCTTCACGTCGAACAGTTCTTTCGCGTCGATCTTGATTACTTCACCCTGATCGTCTTTGAATTGAACAATCGCCTTAGGAGCTTTCTCCAGCCTGCGTTTGCAAAACGGACAATTATCCGCGTGGTCCGGATCGTCCGCGCCGTGGCCTTCGTCGGGTAGCTGCGTCAGCATAAAAGAGGCCAGCCCGGCCTGAAACGGATCGATATCGCCAGCGTGAATACGACCGGCCAAGACAATCTCTTGCGTTTCGCTTACTTCCATCGCGTCGGTGGGAGTCAACGCATCAGCGGGCTCTTGCGATAGCATCCACTGGTCACGTTGCTGGGCAAGTCCTGTATCAGACGCCGAATCGCAACCCGACACCATCAGAACTGCGACGGCCGCGACGAACGAGCATCGGAGAAATCGAATGCAAATTGGCTGCATGGTTCTACTTTGCATGGCTTTGAAGTGTCTTGATGGCTGCACCAATACTGTCGGCAACATCATCGTAGTCCTTGCCCTTTTCGGCATCATGCAACCGATAATCAACATCGCCAAAATCGTCCAACAACGATTCAACAGCTGCTCCGACTTCTTTCTTGACGTCGTCCTTCATCGACGACTTTTTCGCTAACGCACCGATGCCGTCCAGCAATCCACCAACGTTGTGCAGTGGGCCGTGGTCGTCTTTGATGTCGCCACTCTTGATGGAGGCTGCGATTGTTTTTGACAGCGTCGCTAGCTCAGCCACTGCATCGCTGAAGTTATCTGGAATTGGCGGCTCATCAAGCGAAACCAAATCATCTGTGCTCAAACCCGCGGCGCTAGCATCAATCTGTGTGGCGTGGTCGCCATGATCATGCCCCGCGTGATCTCCGTGGTCATGATCGTCATGTCCGGCGTCATCATGGTCATGATCCGAATGTCCCTCCGCATTGGTTTCGGTCGCTGCTTCGCCGCCGCATCCAGAGAAACCAATGAGACAGAAACCCAGGAGGATGGTTTTCGTGAATGTAGACAAGGGACGCATGGGAGAATCCTGATTGAGATTGCGTGAGGAAAGGCTCGTTTCACTAATCATACGCGATTCGCTTGGTTTGGTTCAGTCCTGATCGGTGTTGGTCTATACTGGGGACGCACGATTCGTGTCCCGCCTTCCTGTCTTACCCAGCTCATCATCCTGGATGAATTGTTCGCCCCTCCAACGAGCTTGCGCGCTCGCGTTTCACTGCCTGATTGGGCTTGCTCTGGGGCAGTCCGTTTCCGCCGACGATCCAACGCAGAGCCAACTCGATTTCTTTGAGTCGAAAATTCGTCCTTTGCTCATTGATCGTTGCTACGAATGCCACTCCCAAGAGTCCGGCGAATCGGAGGGCGACCTGTTGATCGATAGTGCCGCAGCAATGAAACGCGGTGGCGCCAACGGGCCTCTGATTGGTTCCGGGGATCCCGAGCAGTCGCTGTTGGTACGCGTGATCCAGTACAATGATCGCAATTTGCAAATGCCGCCCAGCAGCAAGCTGCCTCAGGAAGAAATTGATTTGATTCGACGATGGTTGGCGATGGGAGCTCCCGACCCCAGGCCAGAAACCAAGTCGCTCGAAACGCTTTCTCCGCTTAGTCGTGATCCGTCAACTCACTGGGCATTCGTAAAACCACAACTGGCAGACAATTTACCTGACGAAACAGATCGCGATCGCGACGTGATTGACGTGTTAGCGTCGAGTCGCTCGGCGCAAGCAAAGCTGGAAAATGCTCCGCAAGCTTCGCGTGACGTACTGATCCGTCGCCTGTTCTTTGACCTAACAGGATTGCCGCCAACAAAGTCGCAGATCGACGCCTTTGCAAGTTCGGCGCGACCTGACGCTTACCATCGCTTGGTCGATCGTTTGCTAGCTTCTGCCGAATTTGGTGAGCGGTTTGGACGACATTGGCTGGATGTGGCACGCTACGCGGACACGGTGGGCTACGCGTTGGGCGGGAAGGAACGTCGCATCAAAGGCAGCGAGCGGTTTCGCGACTGGACGATCCGTGCGTTCGCAAGTGACATGCCGTATGACCAGATGATTCGACACCAGTTAGCTGGCGACCGAACGGATCCCAAAAATGAACAGGGCAATTTGGATGCGATGGGTTTCTTAACAATCGGTCGTCGGTTCTTAAACAAGTACGACACGTGGGACGATCGCATCGATGTCATCACACGTGGCTTGCAGGGAATGACCGTTGCCTGTGCCAGATGCCACGATCATAAATTCGATCCGATTCCAACCACAGACTACTACTCGTTGCTGGGTGTGATCCAAAGCAGTAAAGAAAAAATCGATGGGCCTAGCCCGCTGATGTTGGTCGATCACAACCCGCGGGACACCCACGTGCTGGTTCGTGGTCAACAAGGAAATCGTGGTGAGATCGCACCGCGTCAGTTTTTAACATCGCTGCGTTCGTCCGATGAACCCAAATTCACTGACGGGAGCGGCCGTTTAGAACTTGCCAACCGAATCGCTGATTCAGCGAATCCGCTGACCGCGCGTGTGATGGTCAATCGGATTTGGACCCATTTAATTGGAAAGCCACTAGTGGATTCACCCAGCGATTTCGGTTTCCGAACGGAGTCGCCCGCGATCCCTGAAATACTGGATGATTTGTCCGCCGATTTCGCGAGCCACTGGAGTATCAAGCGTCTTGTTCGGCGCATCGTTTTAACGCGAACGTACCAACAGTCTTGTCAGTGTGATGAGCAATCCAGGTCTGCAGACCCAGAGAATCGATTACTTGCTCGAGCGAATCGTCGCCGTCGGGACTTCGAGTCGATGCGAGATTCGATGCTGTTCGTCGCCGATTCGTTGACGCGAAATCTGGGTGGCGCAAGTGTCGATGTGACGCTACGGAGTTTGGTGCCGCGTCGCACGGTCTACGCACTGATCGATCGACAGAACTTACCCTCGATTTTCCGCACGTTTGATTTTGCAAGTCCTGACGCACATTCGCCGGGCCGCTACTTCACCACTGTTCCGCAGCAAACGCTTTACCTGCTGAACGATCAACAGACGGCAGAACTGGCAAGGCGAGTGGCGAGAAATGTTCGTCGCCCTGACGAACATCGACACGGCGCAAATCTGGTTGTTGATTTGTTTCGGCAGGTCGTACAACGCGAACCAAGTACCAGAGAGCTTCGGATGATGACAGACTTTCTGGACAATCCGGTAGACGCGTCTTCGATCGATGTCGATCCGCGGTCTTCGTGGCAATACGGGATCGCTTCGGTCGACAAAACGCATTCCGTGCAAAACTTCCGGCCGTTTGCTGTGTACAAATCTGATCGATGGCAGTCAGCCAAGGAATTCCCCAGCAAAAGCGAAGATAGCTACGCGTCAATCACCAAAGACGGTGGTCACCCCGGACGCAACAATCGACACAGTGTCGTCAGGCGATGGCAGGCGACTGAGTCGGGCCGGGTAACGCTGATCGGACAGATGGGGCACCGTGGTGAAAAGGGCGATGGTATCCGGGCAACGATCTTGGTGAACAATCGGTCGGTCTTTTCGGAGACTCAGGTACGCAACAATCGCCCGTTTGGGCCCGTGAGCGCCGCGATTAAGAAAGGCCAGTTCGTGGATCTGGTGGCTTCGCCAGGAGAATCCGAATCGTTCGATTCGTTCTTTTGGCGAACGCGCATCAAGCTCAGATCAACCGATGGACGCATCATCGAAGGAGATTCGGAACAGGACTTCAGCGGGCCTTTCAATGCTCAGTCCAACGAACCACTTGATCGCCTCGCGCAACTCGCACAGGTGCTTCTGATGAGCAACGAATTCGCTTTTGTTGACTAGCCGAATTAGATCCCAATGATGAACTCATTCAATACGAATCCTAGCCGTCGCGAAATGCTCCGCCTGTGCGGAACCGGATTCGGTACGCTTGCGCTATCCGATCTACTAAGCCGTGACGGTGTCGCGTCGGGCGCAGTCCCAAGCCATTTTCCGGCCAAAGCAAAGCATGTCATTCACCTGTTCATGAATGGCGGACCAAGCCATATCGATACCTTCGACTACAAACCAGAGCTGCAGAAGTTTGACGGCAAAACTGCGCCGACTGGCAACTTGAAAACGGAACGTCCCACTGGCAACGTGATGGGATCGCCATTCAAGTTTAAACAGTATGGCGAATCAGGATTTCATGTCAGCGAGCTGTTCAGCAACACCGCCGAGCATATCGATGATCTCTGCTTGATTCATTCGATGCGCGCTGACGTGCCCAATCACGAACCTTCGCTGATGCTGATGAATACGGGCGAGTCGCGTTTGGTGCGTCCAAGTGTCGGTTCGTGGCTGACGTACGGCCTGGGAACGGAGAACGATAATTTGCCTGGTTTCGTGACAATGTGTCCGGGCGGATATCCGATCAAGGAATCGCAGAATTGGCAAAACGGTTTTTTGCCTGGCAAATATCAAGCGACCTACATTGATTCCAGCCATCAGCGAGTCGATAAGCTGATCAAGAATATTCGGCCCTCAGCGGTGAGTGGCAAAGACCAACGCGAGCAACTTGATCTGCTGGCTCGGATGAATGAACAACACCGCAAGGATCGACCGCATGATCCTCGGCTGGAATCACGGATCGAATCGTTCGAGCTTGCCTATCGAATGCAAAGCGAAGCAGCCGAAGCTTTTGATGTTTCGCGCGAGACCGCTGAAACGCTTGAGCTTTACGGCAAGGGAAACTTTGCGCGGCAAACATTGATTGCTCGGCGGTTGGTGGAACGTGGTGTGCGCTACGTTCAGCTTTACACCGGCGCGGGGCAACCGTGGGATAATCATGACGACCTGGCCAAGGGGCATCGCAAGTTGGCTGGCCAAGTTGATCAGCCGATCGCGGCGCTGCTTGCTGATCTGAAACGTCTTGGATTGTTCGACGATACATTGGTCATCTGGGGAGGTGAGTTCGGACGCACTCCGGTTGTCGAGATGCCCAAGGAGGGGACGAACCAGGGAAAGTTGAACGGTCGCGACCACAACCACTGGGGATTCACAATGTGGATGGCAGGTGGTGGAACCAAAGGCGGCCAAAAAATCGGCGCAACGGACGAAATTGGGTTCCAGGCCGTCGAAGATCGCGTCCACGTTCACGACCTACACGCGACGATTCTGCGTTTGATGGGATTCGACCACGAACGCCTGACTTATCGCTATGCGGGACGCGATTTCCGACTAACCGACGTGCATGGCCGCGTGGTCAAAAAGGTGTTCGCTTAGTCGGGCATCGCTGCCGTCTCGGTCCAAGAGGCCGTTCGCCATCTGGATTTCGTTCTGGAGGGAGTCAACGCCTGCAGCATCATTGATCGCGATTTATCCATGACGTCGGAGGTTCCCGATGAAAGAGAAAAGTCTTTTGCGATAAAGCTCCGATACCTGGCGAGCAATCGAAGATTCGCCAGAATCGCCCGAGTCGTTGGTTCTGTGTGAACAGTGGACTCAGAAGGCTGGAGGTTTGCCAGGATCCACGCGAGTCGTTTTGAATCGCGGCCAAAGGTAATCAAGTCATGCCGGAGCGTGTGGTTCGCACCGTCCGCGTCCTCACGGCCCCAAATCGAAAACGTTTGGTCACTTTGATCCGGTTGGATCCGGTCTCGCATCAATTTCTCAGTCAGAACCGCAGCCATAAGTATCAGTTGATTGGCTTGTTGCGACGAAACACCGCCGGGTGAAAATCGAACGGCTGCCTTAAGCAGCCGGCGAATGTCGGCCGCATTGGTGTCGCTGAGATGAACGTTGCCATCGGCAAAACCCTGCAACTGACTGACTAAGTCATCGATCGCTAGGTCCGCAACGGGAAAGGTTTCGCGACCGATCGCGACATCAACGAACCAGTCGAAGTCGGGGCCGTCGGGAACGGACTTTTCGTACTCGCCTAAGACATGCAAGATCCGTTGACTACCGGCTAAATGAGGCTGCTGGATTGCTTGGACGAGAGAATTCGGAAGCATGCTCATCAAATGCCTGGCCGTTTCCGCTTGGTCTTCTCGCAAATTCTTCGCGGCATAAGCACTCACTGAATCTTTCAACGTGAAACCGATGCACTTCTGCCGAAGAAGCTGTAGATCGATCGGGCGGATGGGCGGCGCTGTGTAGGGACGTCGGCCCGAAACAGCGGCTTGATAAAAAGCGTCGTCGCCGGATAGATGCCACGCGGCAGTTTGGCCGAGCACCGTGGAATCCACATGATGAAAAATCTCGTGATGAAACGTTAACGCCAATTGCCCTTCGCTGTAGAACGCAGCGGCAATCGCGTCGTGTTTGTTGTAGACGCCGAAATAGCGATAGCCACCGAGTTGTTGATCGAAGGGACGCGACGGATCAGTGGTTGTCTTGGACACGCAAGCGTCGAATACGCCGATCGTTTTCAAGCCGACGCGACCGAAATAGCCTTGCGGATAGTATTTTGCTTCGTCGATGCAGATTAACGCTGCCTTTTTGCGACGTACTTGATCGAGCGGTTTTAAGACGTCGTGGTATCGCCCATCGGGCAAGCCATCCCGAATGAACACCAGGTTCGCACCGGTATCATCCGTAAATCGCTGCCGTAATTGCTCAATCTCCCGATCTTTGGCCAGCAAAGGCATTGGCACAAGTAGCCAAGCCAGCAGGATTACCCCAGAGGCTGTCGTCAAACTCAACCCGTTGCGAGCCATGGTTTTCCTCAAGTGCAAACGTATCAACTTAGGATCGATACGAGCGTCAACGGGAAAACGTTCGATCAATCAAAAGGGCACGAAGAGACGGGGGTCATTGATACCGGG
>CAYUGI010000103.1:0-14127 GCA_964444105.1 uncultured Pirellulaceae bacterium | reverse complement strand
ATTGATACCGGGGTCACTGATCGTCGTCGGTTTCATCCAACCCAAACTGCTTGATTTTCTTGTGCAGTGTGTTGCGGTTAATCCCCAATCGGCTGGCGGCTTGTGTTTGCACGCCACGGCATGAAGCGAGTACCTGCGCGATCAACTCGCGTTCGACTCGATCGACAATCATGCTGTGAACATCTTCCGCTTCTTTGCCAGCTTCGCTCAGGCCTTGCATCACGACGTCGCGCGTCAGCGAATCTACGTCTACCGGTTTGATATTCACACCCAAAGGCGCTTGGTCGTTGGTGACACAATCAGGCAGTAGATCAACATTCAGCTCGTCCGTTTCGGACATCACGACGGCACGTTCGATGTAATTTTGCAACTCACGAACATTACCTGGCCAGTGATACTGCTTCATCGCCTCCAAGGTACCTGGCCCCATGTGAACGACGTAACGATCGTTGACTTCGTTGTAGTAGTCCAAGAAGTGTGAAACGAGTGCCGGGATATCTTCCTGCCGTCGTCTGAGAGGCGGAATCTCGATCGGCACCACGTTCAGTCGCCAATAAAGGTCCTCGCGAAAATCACCATCGCGCACCGATTGCATCAAATCACAGTTGCTAGCTGCGATCACGCGGACGTCGGATTGGATCGTAGCCGTGTCCCCCACGCGTTCAAACTCTTTCTCTTGCAAGACGCGAAGCAGTTTGACTTGAAGGGTCAACGAAGTGCTGTTGATTTCATCCAGAAAGATCGTGCCGCCATGCGCCGCCTCGAACCGCCCAGCACGATTGGCAACGGCGCCGGTATAAGCTCCCCGTACGTGCCCGAATAATTCGCTTTCCAGCAAGCTCTCGCTCAAGGCTCCACAATTGACTCGAACGAATGGTCCGCCGCTGCGATGGCTCAGCTGATGTACGGCACCAGCGATTAGCTCTTTGCCGACACCCGTTTCGCCCAAAATCAAGACAGACGCATTGCTTCCAGCGACCCGTCGTGTCACGCGATAGACTTCTCGCATCGCATTGGATGATCCGATGATCCCGGGAAGTGCGGGGCCAAACGAGTCATTCAAGTCGTCGTGGGGAGGGTTGCCTAGGATTGCCATGAAAACGCGGAGCGGGATGAATGAAACGTGTCGATTCTGGAGGAATCAATCGACTGCTACCGCCTGCTGCAGCGTGAGAAACGATAGCTTCAAAAGCAGATTGGCGATAGCCTCGATGCCATGAACGTCGCATCTATCGTGCGAAGGGAGTTCATAGCCGATTGTGATCACTTATTGCTGCTAAAACTCCCTGTCGCCCAATTCACTGATCTCGCGATTGAAGAAAATCACTGGCTTGGCGTCGAAACGCCTGACGATCGATCCCAGTGAGTGCGGGAAGTCGATTGATTAGATCCAGGTCGAGCAGCAAATCCGTGTAAGCCGCGGGCGTACCGGGCAGGTCGATCAATCGGCTGATCGCATTCCAACGGCTCGAGTCGATTCCGACAGCGGGTTCACCATAAAAGACGATGGGGACGTTTTGTCCGTTGGGAATTCGACGAACTCGATCGATCATCTCGACTGGTGGAATATCCCAAAGCTGAGTTTTTGAAAGAACCAAACGAAGATCACCGCCTTTGGCAATGCACCGTTCCAGGTCGAGCACCGAACCGATGATCTCGGTCTGGTACCCCATTTTCGCGAGAATGATCTCTTGCTGCATCGCCACTTCGGATCTTGTTTCAATCACGATCGCCGAGGGCAAGTTATCTAGTCGACTCATTTCTGCCAAGCAGCGAGAGAAGTAACTGCTGCCAGGAAATGACTCAGGGGGATCCAGACGCATGATCGCAGCGGTGGCTTCATAACGGACGCGGGGAAGCCCACTGAGAGTTGCTTCGACCAGCGGCTGTCGATTCGAATTGTGACCCACCAAGAGGCTTCGGCTGTCAGGGCTGTTGGGGCCGCGTCCAACCATTCGCAACAGTCCGACGGTTGCCAATGCGTCGTCTTCTTTGATTGCCAAGCCGATCGCATGTGAAAGCCCGCGTGAATCAACTAGATCGCCGAACGCAGTCGTCAAACCTTTGATTTGGTCGTCAGTACCCCAGTCTGAATCAATCAAGACTCGATAGCCAATGTCTGCCGCCAGAATTTCGTCCGTAACGCCCGGGGAGACGTTGCCGATGCGACGTAGCCGCGATGCAGCGTCGACGGCGTTGCGGTACGTCAATACAATTTCGCGAACGCGCCGATGATCAACGGATGTTCGGTCTGCATCGAGAGACCACAGTGTGGTCATGGCGAGATCATTTTCAGATTCCCGGCAGCGACGGCGCGCAAGTTTCAGTTTCTCCAGCAAATACGTTTGGGCTTCTTCGAACGTTGGGATCGACTGGGTAATCGGTGGCAAGTTGACAGCCGAAAACTCCTTCTCCGATTCGCTAGCGTCTTGGGCGTACAGCGCAGTTAACAGATCAGGCAGCGCTTCTTCACGGTCAATTCGTGTGAGTGACTCAATCGCATTGAGTCGTTTTTTGCCCTGCCCGTAGATCGCAAACTGCTGCAACGCTTGTTTGCCGTTACCTCCGATTCTCAACATGGTCCGAAGAATTTTCTCGCGCGGCGCGGAGGGGTTTTCCGAAACGGCTGCTTCGACCAAGGTTGCCACCGAGGCCTTGCCGCCGGAAAACAGCGTGCGTGCTGACTGCAGTTGCTTGTCAACCGAACTGGAGTCGAGGTCTTTGATTGCCGCGACCAATCGTGGCTTAGATTCGGCATAGTCTCTTGCTGCCTTGCCAACTCGCGCCAAGATAATTTTGGCTTCGTCGCTGACTTCATCGTTGATCGAAAGCTTGACCAGACTGTCAGCACCAATCCGATTCGCTAGGCCTGCAAGCTGGGCGGGATCTTTGATCGGACCTAGCCCCTGCTTGATCCATTTATCCGCATCGGCCCAACGTTTGACTCGAGCGAATGACGAGAGGGCGTCGGCTAGATCCATCGATCCGACCGCTGCCATTTCATTTAGCTGCAATCTCTGGGCGTCAGGGCCATCTTGCGCAGATGTTGTCGCTGCCGATGTCAACAAGCCTGTTGACAACACGGTTAACCAGATGGCACTCAGCGCGATCCCTCGAAACCAGGCTTTCACCGCGGACAAGATCGGCGTTTGGGTTGGATGGAAGTGAACCGATTGCATACCAAGGATTGGCCGTGAGCGAGGCGAAAGAGCGGAACGAAAAACGCTGGGCGTAAAACACGACCGAGCAGGCTTATCATAATCAGCTAATCGATCGCGCCCCCAATGATCCGGCACAACGCGGATCGATTCCGGCGAAAACTGCCTGCATCCGCGGCGAATATCTACTTAGCAGGAAGCAGTTCGTCGGACTCTTCGAGGCGTTTGCGAAGATTCTCCATCGCTTGAAATTGCAGTGATTTCTTGTCGAAGCCTTTTTCGTGCTTCTTTTCCAATTCGGCAAGCACGTCGAGCTCCGACTCCAAGTGAGACACTTTTTGCTCCGCAAATCGTGTTACTACTTTTGCGTCGGGCAAATTGTCAGGAATCCGGTTTCGCTCTCTCAATTCGGCTTGCAGATCGTCTTCGATTTCCCAAATGTACGATCGGTACTCCTCGTCACTCATCATATGCTCCGGATCTTGAAGAATCTCAGGAGTGATGCTGACAGCACGCACTGGCAGGTCCGACTTGTCCCAGGCGAAGATTGGCTTTTCGGTTCGGAACGGAACGGAAAAGGTCCAGATCATGATCAAGATGGTCAAAACCAATGAAAGCCCAAACCAGATCCGCGCGGACTTGTTCATGGGAGTGACCACAGCGCGGTCAGCCTTGCGACGTCCGCCTTTGGCAATACCGCCTTGCAGTTTGCGTCGTTCGTTTCGGCCTTGGTCAGCCGTTTTCGACGCTGATGCGCCAGCTGTCGTTTTAGATTTGTCAGAGACTGGTTTTGATTTATCTTCGGACATGATGTCCCCCGTTGTGTTTTTTCTCTGTGGCGTGCTGACCGCTTTCAAACGAGATCAGCACGCCACGATTGGTTTCGTCTTGACAAATTACTTTGTCAAAATCGTAGGAAGGTTGTTTGCAATTTCTTCAAAAATGGCAATCAGTTGATCACCGTTGGCAGCGTGGTAGTGCTTACCGCCTCCGATGGTCGCTACTTCTTGCATCAGGTTCTGATCGGCACCTTCGCCGAAAGTCACCGTGTGAATCGTCAGCTTGTAGCTGTTGACGAAGTTCTGAGCGACCGTTTTCGGGTTGGTTCCGGTGTTGTGGATTCCATCCGTCATCACAACCATCGTCTTTTCCGCGTAGGGTCGGGCTGCGGAGTCAAGAAGAGCGTCGATTCCCTCTTGCATGCCGCGTCCGATCGCTGTTGCGCCGCTTGGATAGAGCTGATTAACTTTGTTGCGAACCACGTCGTGGTCTTTTTCCAAGTACGTGTCCAGCGATCCGTAAGTCGAATAGCTGGCAAGTGAAACTTGCTCTTCTTGGCTGGTCGTATCCAAAACGTCCAAGAACGCGTCGACGGCCAGAACTAAGTCTTGCCATGGTGGTCGCGGTGCAGGGCCCAAATTGTAGTGGTCTTCCCAAGCCCATTGTTTGTACTCCAGCTCCGTAACACCGGATGCGTAGTAGTAGCTGGTGCCGTAGTACCAGTGACTGCTACTAGTCAACAACCCGGCGCTGACACCTGCGTTCATCGTCGAGTTGTACCAAGGTGATGTGCCACTGGGCCAATCAAAATCGACCCAACCCATCGATCCCGATCGGTCGATAACCATTGAAATGTCACGGTCAACTTGCATTGCGACGGAAGTTTGCTGGGTGCTGAAATCATGCTTGTCCAGCAATCCAGGAATGATGAGCGGAACGCGCCCCGAGAGTGATCCCGAATCGCGAACGCCGTTTACGCGAACCGCACTGGCAACGATGCCATTCTGGTTGATCGTCGAAGTTGGGATCTTCTCGAAGTGATAGCGGCTGCTTGTGCCGTTGTATTGATTCGTTTTTCCAAACTCGATCTCATTCGCGTTGTTTCCTTTTCGGATCTTCAACGGTTTGCCATCGACCATGTTCATCGCGGCGGTGACTTTGGCGGCGTTCTTTGCGGCGGAAACCGTCTGCATTTCACTGAATGCTCGACCGCCGGCTCGCGCCGATGCGTCGGTTGCGACAACCAGTTCGGTGCGAGTCAGCTGCATGTGCGCAGTATTCACACAGAATGCAGCCAGAATCGCTAGTGCGGGTAGGATAAAGGCCATCAGAGTCATGACGCTCCCTCGCCGCGACGTAGCAGCCGCGCGTGAGGAGCGCTTGTAGGATATGGAGTAGTTCATGATGTAGCTTCGTTGGTGAGTAACAGTGAAAAGTGAGTTTAGAAAAGAGAGGATGGGAAAATCGCAGTCGAGAATCGGTTTACTGCTCGTAAAATCCGTCGTAGCGTTCAGTTCTCATGCGAGCGGTCGTTGTGATCGTCGATTGAGGCAAGAACAGCGGTGCGAAAAACGCGACATCATCCAGGTCAACCGAGACGGTGACAACAACTTCGCCCGTGTCTGCGTCAAGATCGCCCACCGTTGTTGTGTATGAGTTTTCGGAGATCATCGTGTTCATGATATTCTCGGCTGCGTCGGTGGCCTCATCCGACGTAGCACCAGGAACGATCGCGACGCGAGCTGCAAAGTAAGCAGCGTCTTGAGCCAAGTTGCGAACCATGTTCATGCGTGCAAATTCCATGCAAGTCAGGATCACCATGAACATTAGGTTGGCGATGATTGCAAATTCAACCATCGCGGCACCGGTGCGATCGGTACGCTTGGATTTCAAGCGGCGTGTTGCTCCGGTTCGGCGGTTGGGCTGTTTGGTGAGTCGTTTCATGGATCTAGTACTTCGATCAGCAATGCAAAAGCAAGTTCGTTGGATGGTTATGCCGAAAACGGTGTTGGGTCGCTTAAGATGTCGGTAGGTTCTTGTATTCTTTTCGCATCGTCACTGACGAAGATACGGTCAGGTCGTCAAACATCCCCAATGGAATGATCATGTTTCCTGCAGCCGGTACAGCCACAGTGACTGTCACGTTTTCTAGTGTCTCGGCACTCGTGAAATCGGGAGATCCAAAAACAACCAAATTTCCTTGGTTGTAGTTGATGTCACGGTCGTCCAAAAACTCGATGATTCGGTTGGTGACATCTTCGTTTGTGCGCCCTCTGCCCACGCCTCGACGAGCACCCTCGTAGGCCGCAATGGTGACGGACTCTTTCAAGAAAATCACCGAACAGAGATCCATCGTGCCCAGCGTTAACGCGATCAACACAGGCAAGCAAATCGCAAATTCGACCGTTGCAGCGGCTTTTCGTTTTCCAGCTCGATAGCCACGTCGCTTGGACGAGGATCGCATTGTGTTGAGGAGAGATTTCATGGCGACGTTAGCTTCGGTGAATGATCTGTAAAACGGGTTGGAATTTCTAACTTCCATTTGAAACCTAGCTCACAAATCCATCCGAAGCGTAAAGTTCACCCAGTTTGTGTGGCTTTTCTGCGCAGCGTCGCAGACAGCAAGACCCGAAGAATCCGAATCAGAAAACGGCCCTCAACTGGGCTTTTTATGGAAATGGCGCGCGGTCAAAAGCAGAATGATTCACGCGTGATCACCACCGTAGCGTGAGCGGTGAAAAGTGAGCCTGCAGAAATTGAGGGGTTTCCCGCTGTAAAAACCGGCGTAACGCGCGCAACTGAAGCCGATTGCTTAGGGGGCCATGTCGGAGTCATTGTCGTCGGCGCGATAAATCACGACGCCAAGCTTCTCCAGTAGCTTCCGAACCACAACGAAGAAAACGACACAGAAGGCCAGCATCGTATAACCCAGGATCCTTTGAGACGCTCGGTTCTGTAGGGCGGTATCGGCAACATCCTTCGCCTGGAACGCCAACAAAAAACTGGCCCCCAGCAACAAAGCAGTCGTCACAAGAAACAGCAACCATCCAGAGAGCGTCAGTTTCGCCACGTCAAAATTTGCGATCTTGTCAAACACTTTATGCCCTCAATCGAATTCGTGTCGAAGCAATTTCCATGCTGTTGAATGACGATTACTAGCTGAGTAACTGCGTCAGAGCCTCCGCCTTGACCAATTCACGGGGCTGGTTCAAGTGATTGTAAACCATCGTTTCGGGCGCGATGCCAAAACTGTGATAGATCGTTGCAAGTAACTCAGCTGGGTGAACCGGATTTTCCAACGGCGCCGAAGCCGTCTTGTCGCTCTTACCATGCACGTAGCCGCGCCGCGTTCCTGCGCCAGCCATCACAGCGGTGTAACAATACGGCCAGTGATCACGACCGTCGTCGGAATTGTTGTTGCCACTGGTGCTGACACCCCGCTGCGGACTGCGGCCGAATTCGCCCACTGCAACCACGAGTGTTTCGTCCAACATTCCACGATCATCCAAGTCTTCGATCAAGGCCGACAAACCACCGTCCAGCATCGGGGCGGACTGATTTTTCATTCGTTTGCTAAGATCCTTGTGATGATCCCAGGAGTGGTTGTCGCTGTTGGCGACTTTAGGCCAAATGACTTCGACAACGCGTGTCCCCGCTTCGACAAGCCGGCGCGCAAGCAGGCAACTTTGTCCAAACGTATTGCGGCCATACTTATCGCGAGTGTCTTCGGACTCATCATTGAGGTTAAATGCCTCCCGAGCCCGCCCTGACACGATCAACGACAAGGCACGATCGTAATATTCGTCCAGTTCATAGGATTCAACCGCTTTGTTGATGTGCGGCATTTGCTCGTTTAGCAGTGTTCGCAGGGATGCGCGGCGCTGCAATCGAACACTGAAAACTTCGGGACGCAGTTTCAAGTCATCAATTTTGATCCGATCCATCTTGTTCATGTCCAGGTCGTCGCCTGACGGATACAAGGTGTAGGGATCAAACGATTTTCCCAGAAAACCAGCCGTGCCGCCTTTGCCAATCACATTGGATTCTTGTAGTGGTCGCGGCAGCATCACGAACGGCAGCATGGGTTCATCCACCGGCCGCATTTTGATGATATTGCTACCGAAGTTAGGGAAATCCTTCGGCGAAGGTGGCTCCAGTTGGCCCGATGGACTTACCTTGTCAGTCGTGTAGCCGGTCATCATCTGGTAGATCGCGGCGGTGTGATTGAACAAGCCGTTGGGTGTGTAAGACATCGACCGAATCGTTGTGAAGCGATCGTTGATCTGACTTAGCCTGGGTAAATTCTCCGTGAATTTGATCCCGGGCAGCTTCGTACTGATCGGTTTGAACATGCTTTTTACATTGTCTGGCACGTTCTCCTTTGGATCCCACAAGTCCAAGTGACTTGGTCCGCCCTGCAGGTAGACCAAGATGATGCTTTTCGCTTTGCCCCAACCGGGCCCACCACTGGAAAGCCCACCACTGGATAGCCCACCACTGGATAGCCCACCACTGGATAGCCCACCACTGGATAGCTCGCCGGCAGACGCCGACTGCAGTCGCAAAAGGTTTGGCAACGACAGCCCCAGCATCCCAGCGCTGCCCACGCGCAAAAAACTGCGACGCGTAGCTGCCAAATGTGGATCGCAAAGATCCTTTGCTTTGAAGCCTTTGATCGAAAGCATGGCGATTTTCCTAAAGCGAACGGATTGCGAAAAATGAGTTAGTGATTGAACAGGAAGGCGGGGCTGTTGATCAGCGCCCACGTCAAATCTTCAGCAGCGGTGAGACGTAGATTGGCAAGTTGCTTGGTACTTTGCTTGGCGTCGTCACGAAGTTGCACCAGTTTGGGGTCATCCGCAGTTGGCGTCTGCAAAACCTTTTGCCGATTCTGCAACGCGACCAGTTTGGCGTCGGGAGCGAGCGGCTTTTTCGCGGTCGCCAATTCCGCTTTGGCTTTGACGATCGACTTGTCAGTCGATCCAACAAAGTCTGTTAGTCGCTGATTTTCCGCGTCGCTTCGCTGAGCCTTGGGGACGTACACGGCGGCCGCCAGAGATTCAGAGATCCCCAGTGGAATCTTCCCAGCTTGTGTTGTCACGCTGATGCGGAAGCGTCCAAGCCGGTGTTCTCCTGCATTGTGAAACTGATGCAAGGCAACATGAACCACACCGCCGGCATCATTCGCAATTGGTTTATCAAATTGAAACGTCGCCCAGTGCTCTTGCCCCGTCGCGCCCGCGACTGCCCAACCCTTTTGATCCCGCGTGCGTCCGTCAAATGTCTGATTGATCGCAAAGCCTTCTTGCAAGAAATCTGCTTTTGCCGACTTTATCTTGACCGGCGACAACTTCTTAAGATCCGATTTCGGCGCCATTTTGACTTCGACCTCAGTCACGACAAAGTTGCCGTTACTTGGCAAACCAGGCCCATTGCTGGGCAGGCTTGGATCGGTCAAAGCTTCGATACGAAATCCGGTGATGTTCTTCAGTTCGGTGGGGAACTGCAAGTTGTACACGCCTTTGTCTTTCTTTCCGCTAGCCAAAATCGACCGGTCAGCAAGCGGCTTCAGCGTGGCTTTGTTGGTGGCCGTCGCAACAGAAGATCGCAATGGGATCCAGTCATTCGTGCGAGCTCTGTGATCTCTTGTCAGCTTGTCAATCTTTGCTGGGATGCCTTTTTGTGATTGCTCAAGCTTCTTTGTCGCTGCCTTGATTGACGCTTCTCGTTCCGCAGCAAGTTTTTCTCGATCGGTTTTGATCGCCTCCGTACGAGCAGCAATCTTCTGCGTCACCGACGCCAAATTTTTCTCTCTAAGTGATTCCAACTTGCTACGTGTTCCTTTCCACTCATTCTCCGCCGCTTGCAGTTGTTCCACCACTTTGACGTGATCCTGTTTGATCAATCCAGTCATTTGCTCGAACGCAGAAAGTTCGGCTGTTGTAGGTGCTCGGCCAATCGCTCGTAGAAAGATCTCTTCGGCCAACAAGTCATCATCTGGAAAATCGCGGACCAGTTTTTCAAGTTCGTTCTTCGGGTCAGAAATCGCCGTTCCGATTGTCGGACCGCTGATCAAAGCCATTACAGGACCAAGTTGCAAATCCGAATTACGTTCACACTCACAGGCACTTTCGCGAGCCGGTCGTCCCAGGTTTTGCAAAAAACCGTCGGCCAATTTAACGCCGGAGTCGGTCAACGCTGCCGCTCGCGTTCCGCGCGGAACCCCGGGGATTTGGCTGACCGCACCAGTGACCGCGTGAACCGCGTCATAAATGACTTCCGCGGGCAATCTCCGTGGCAGAGCGTGTGCGTAGTTCAGCGAATCGTCGGCGTTCAGCGAGTTGGTTTCGACGCTGAGCTGATACGTCCGACTGTTGCAAATTTTTCGCAGCACCTCCTGAGTGTCAAATCCGGAGTGAACGAAGGACTGCGTCAGGTGGTCTAGCAGTTCTGGATTCGTCGCGGGATTGCCAGCGCGAATGTCATCGATCGGTTCGATCAGCCCCACGCCCATCAGGTATCCCCACAACCGATTGACGTAACTTTTGGCAAAGTAGGGATTGTCCGCATCGGTCATCCACGTGGCCAGTTTCTCCCGTCGACTGGATTTGCCGGGTGCTTGGTGATCGACGGCAAAGGGAAAGCTCGGGATGACATCTTCGTTTGTTTTCGGGTGCTTTACTTCGCCCGCTCCGTCGATAACTTTTTCGAACAACGGTTTAGCGCCTTCGACGGCTGTTCCAGCGACTTTGCGATCTCCCGACTCTGGGTCTTTTTGAAGATTTACTTGCGCAAAGTAAGCCGACATCTCGTAGTACTGGTCCTGCGTCCAACGCTCAAACGGATGGTCGTGGCATTTGTTGCAGTTGAATCGTATCCCCAGAAAGAGATGAGTCGTGTTTTCCATGGTCGCCTCGGGGTCCCGAAGCACCTTGTAGTACGACGCGGCCGGGTTTTGCTTGTTGGACCCGCTGGCAGTCAAAATCTGTTTAGCAAAATCGTTGTAGGGACGGTTCTCAGCGACAGCCTGTCGGATCCATTCGTGGAACTTAGTACTACCTTCAACGCCTAAGAACTTGCGATTGACTTGCAGTAAGTCCGCCCACTTGTTCGTCCAGAAATCGACGTAATCGTCATTGCCTAGAAGCGAATCAATGATTCGCGAACGTTTTTCACGAACCGGTGTCTGGTCGGCCAAAAAGTCACGGACGTCCTGGCTGCTCGGCGGTAGCCCTGTCAGATCCAAATGCACGCGACGCAGAAAAGTCGCGTCGTCACACAGTTGACTGGGCACAACTTTGACGCGTTCCCATTTCTTAGCAACCAATTCATCGATGGTGTCCCACGATTCTGTCTCCGTGGCCGCGTAGCCATCTCGGTCACCCATCACTGTCAACGTGGTGGCCGCGTAAGCCCCTTCATAGCGAGCCAGGATCGGAGCTTCACCGCGTCGGATCGCCGAAACAAGTCCGCCCGCTGCGGTCGTGGCGACCTCCGTGTTCCCGCTCTCCACGAATGCTTCTTGAGTCACGTCACGCGATGAACCGTCCGGGTAGTGCGCGACAACACGCACCTGTTGCTTCGCGCTCACTGATTGGACGATGGGATTGATCGGGAAGACTTCCAAACGATCGACTTTGGCGGTCTGCGTATCCAATTGGCATCCGTCCGCAATCCATCGATGCAAGATCACGTGATTTGGATCGCCCACATTCATCAATGCACCACCTTGATGCGGGCTAAGGCCAAGGGGTTTGCGTAGCATCAGCGATTCGTTTGGCGACGCAGGATTAATGCGGCGTGCCGAAAGGTCGTCAGTTAACGCTCGCAGATCAAAGACAGGGTCGTAGCCCCGAAGCGAAAGCCTGAATCCGTTCTTTCCCTTCTGTGCCCCGTGGCATGTTCCTTGGTTACAGCCCAATCGGCTCAGCACCGGATTGACATCGCGAATGAAGTCCACGGATCCAAACTCTGAGGCTGCACCTTGAGACGCCTTATTGCCTGCGACATCGTTGTCAGACGAAACGCCATCGACGACGATTTTGACTTTTGTGTTTTGGCTCCCAAACGCAATACCGACAGTTCCTTGGCCGTTGTGAATCGGACGAATCAACCCGGCGGGAGTGCAGGTAACAAAATCCGGAAGCGTCAAATTGACTTGTCGCGTTACGTCAACCGTTGCACCATCACTGCTGATGGCAGAAACGACCAATTGAGAATAAGCATAAGGAGAGTCGAGCTGAATCGAATCGGGTTGGACCATCAAACGTTCAATGTTCGCAAGATCGCCGGCGACGCTACCTTCCTGTTTTTCCTGTTTGGCTTCTTTTTGCGTAAGCGAATCGCTCCAGTCCTTCGCGTTGAAAACCAGCTTGGATGTCTTCGAATCGACATCGACCTCTGCTGCCGCAAACGTTTTGATCAGTTTGCCTTTCTGCCCTACGTGATGAACCTGCCCGTCGGTAGTTGTGAAGAAAACTGAGTTATCCGCGGCAAAACAAACTGCGTAGATCGCCGCCGCGCGGACATCAAGCTGGATCAATTCCTCGGTGGGCTTGCCGCGATAGTCCTGCAGCATTTTCTTTTCGTCAGGCGACCGGTCAGCGACTCGCTTGGCAACAATCGCTTTGATTTCCTCTGAAAGCTTGGTGTCAAATTCACTGTTCCACACGCGTACTTGGCTCTTTCCATCCAAAGTCGCTGCAGCAGCAATTCGCGAACCATCTGGACTGATATCGACACTAACAATTCGGCCAGGCATCGCGGGCATCGATCGGATTAGATTGGCATCATCGCCAATCTTGCGCGCTGTCTGGCGAAAGACACGGTAGAGCTTCGCAATACCATCGGCACCGCCAACAACAATCTCGTTTCGCGTTGGATGTGCCGCAACACTACTGAGCCCTCCCGAAAGAGCCCCCGGGGTGATCGACGTGATGTTGTCGATGAATCGCTCGGTTTTGACTTCCGTCAACTTGGTCGTCATGTCGCGGGCAACCGAAATGACATGCTTGCTGTCGGGGGTGAACGCCGTGTCACGCACCCAGTCGTCATGCGCACCTTGGTATAGAACTTCTTCGCCTGTCTTGGCATCCACGGCACGCAGAGTGTTGTCGGCAGCTCCGAAGGCAATCATGGCACCGTCGGGTGACCAACTCGCTCCGCTTAGAGTGTCGTAGGTGACGGGCACTGACAGAATCAATTTTGCGGAATCCATTTGCCAAACTTGGACTTCACCGCTGACCGAAGGAGTCCCACCGACCGCCGCGAGCTGCTTGCCATCGGGTGAAAACCGAACCGTGTTGATTCGAGGACTCATGCCGACCAACCGTGATTGGATTTCTCCGCTTTCAGCCGACAGCAAGACGACTTCGTGAAAACCAGCGACTGCGATCCACTTTTGATTGGGCGAAACATCGATCGACGGTAATGACGGTGCCCCTGAATATACGGGAGGCCGATCGGTGCTGAATCGTGGCCCAGTGTCTTCGGGAGAATCATCGATCGCACCTTCGCTGATCCACCGCGAAATCAAATCGATTTCGATCTGACTCAGTGGTTTTGCGGGAGCCTTGGGCATCTCCGCGTGGCCATCATTGATGCGAATTTGTTCCACCAAGTAGCTCTCGCCTGGCTTGCCCGGAACGATCGCGGCGTTCTCCGTTTCACCGCCGGCAATCATGCTGGCAAAATCAGTCATCAAATAGGAACCCAATTGCTTGGCGCCTTGATGGCAACCGAAACAGTTCTCCCGTAGCAGCGGTTCGATCTGACTTTGGTAGCTGACAGGATCGGGGTTGACCGGTGTCGTTTCCTCAGCCGTTGCTTCGTTCGTCGGGAAGAACTTGGCCGTCAGTAGGAGAACCGCAAGCAGGGGCCAAATGAATGTTGGCAATCGATTATCGCGCATGGAAAGAACGCCCCTGTGACGGGGACGACATTTGAGAAATAGAAACGTTGTGTGTGACACCGGCTTATTCCTTGAACGCCATATTTCTACGGGCAAGTCACTGGTGGTCTGACAACGCCAATCCGGCACGGAAAACGGGGAATCGATCCGATGCAGGTAGCCTCAAAATGGGCAGGCGGGATGCGAAGCGACGACGCTAAGCGCCTTCAATTCACACAGCACTAGGCTAATGGCGGTCCCGTGTGCCGTCAATCGAAATGCCGCGAATCGAAGTGAGAC
>CAYUGI010000102.1:0-21319 GCA_964444105.1 uncultured Pirellulaceae bacterium | reverse complement strand
GCTGAGTTCATCCAAGCTGAGTTCATCCAAGCTGAAACGTCCGCTTCATGTGCGTTATGCCTTTGCGGCAAAGCCTGAGGTCAATTTGGTGAACAAAGCTGGGCTGCCGGCGCGTCCTTTTCGGAGCGATTCGTTTTTGCCTTGAGTCTTGATGGTAACAAGATGCAGCTTGTGGATAAGGCCTCCATCTTTACCGCAAACCCCTTTCCATCTCGCCCCCATTTACTCGGCATTGCCAAGTGAAATCCCTTCCAATATTCATTCTCGCCAGCTTTTCTCTTTGCGCGAACGCGTCCGACAACTTCACCGAGGTGTCGGTGTTTGTGGGGAAGTACTGCACCGCTTGTCATTGCGAGAACAAGCAAAAAGGGGATGTCCGCTTAGACCAACTTGCGGCGGTTGATGCGTCTACCTGGACAGACATTTACGAGCAATTAGCCAGCCAGACGATGCCGCCATCCGATGCGCCGCAACCCACCGGTGCTGAAAGGACGATCTTGTTGGAACGAGTGCTTGATGTTGCCCGGCAGCATTCCGGTACCGCGTCGACTGGACTGCGGCGATTGAACAAACGCGAGTACGGCAATACCGTTCGTGATCTTCTGGGGCTGCGAAATGGAACGTTTGATCCTGGCGAGTACATTTACGAAGACGAAATCGACGAAGGATTCGACACGAACGGTCAGTCGCTGGTGATCTCCAATGAATTACTGCTTGAATACATGGGCGCCGCCGAAAAGAGTTTAAGGCAAGCTCTTTTCACTTCGAGCACTGCGAAACCGAAGTCAAAGATCACAAAAGTGCGTTTGAATAAGATGAAGGGCACTTCCCGGCGATACATCAACAACGCTGAGGACCAAGTGATTTGCCGATCAGGCGGAAAGGCCAAACTCTTCGATGGCCAGGATACCCGTACGTTGAAGTTCCCTGGGCGATACAGAATCTCGGTGACGGCATCTGGAGTCGACCGAGACTATTATCCGATTCGGTTCACGCCAACCAAAGGGCCGTTGATCATGGGGTTCGGCGTGGCTCAGACCGCAACCGAGAGCGTTTCGGGGGGCGGAAAGCTGTTGAAGACGTTCGAGCTGACCGACGAAGTTGAAAAAACGTTTCAGTTCGATGTTTGGATCGATGGAGGCCACTTTCCCTTTCTCTCCTTCGTCAACGGATCCAGCAAACCCATTACGCAGATTCGAGCCAACATACGAAGAAGGAAACTGAAACCGTCCGCGGCGAAGCAGCCGTACCGTGGGCCGGGAATCAAAATCACCGAATTCAAAATAGAAGGACCGTTCCAAGATCAGTGGCCGCCGCAATCGTTTGTGACGACCTTCGATTCCAAAACAATCCCCGATCTAAGTGACAAAACCGCACGCGAATGGCTGGTCGGTCGTTTTGCGACGCGAGCCTTCCGCCGCCGAGTCAGTCGCGAAGAGATGCTTGCGTATTTCGACTTCTTGAACGAAAAGCACTCAGCGACGGGCGACTGGCACGAGGCGGTCATCCAAACGTTCGCTGCGATGATGTCATCGCCGGACTTTCTTTATCTTCGCCAAAAAAGCAGTGAACTCGACTCCTTCGAATTGGCCAGCCGACTTTCGTACTTTCTCTGGAGCAGCATGCCGGACGCACAGCTTTTTGCGCTTGCCAAAAATGGGAAGCTAAGAGAGCCGTCGATTTTGCGCCAGCAGGTATCGCGCATGCTGGATGATTCGCGTTCCCGTCAGTTCAGTACAAGTTTCGCCGACCAATGGCTGGCCCTGGACAAGCTGGGCAGCATGCCGCCCGATGCAAAGGGTGAATTTCGCGTCTACTACAAACAGCGGCTCGGGGCAGCAATGCTTCGGGAGACACGCGACTATTTTCGATATGTGCTTGAGGAAAATCAAAGCGTTGGCGACTTTCTCGACTCCGACTACTCATTCATCAATCAGGGTTTAGCTGATTTGTATGGCGTTCCGTTCAGCGGAAAGTCAGCCGATGATTTCACTCGAATCCAGTTCACTGCGAAGTCACAACGTGGCGGACTTCTCGGACACGCCAGCGTTCTGACGCTTAGCGCCAACGGAGTCGAAACATCTCCCATCGAGCGCGGTGTTTGGGTGTTGTCCGAACTACTTGGCACGCCTCCTCCGCCACCGCCCAAAGAAGTGCCTGCGTTGACGCCCGATCTAAACGGCGCAGTCACAGTGCGTGACATGCTGGTGAAACACCGCAGTGATCCCGCGTGCATGGAATGCCACCGCCGGATGGACCCGCTTGGTTTCGCACTCGAAGCCTTTGACCCGATTGGACGCCTACGCACCCGGTACTCCAAGACACAAGCGGTCAGCACACAGGGGAACTACCTTGGGCACGACTTTACCAACGTTTCCCAGTTGAAGAAAATTTTGGCTGCCGACATTCACCCATTTGCACGTAACCTGATCATCCGTATCGCGGAGTACGCTAAGGGGCGAAAACTTGTCGCGCCAGACTTCCCGGCCGTACAATCGCTTGTCAGTCAAGCTGCTGCGAATGACTATCGGTTCAAGGATTTGCTGGTCAGCATCGCAGTGAGCGATTTGATCACCAACCGTTAGCGGCTAATCCCGAAATCACTTCCTACCAGACTGAATTAGATACGCCATGACACAACTCCATCGAATGCTCGCCATCGCTCTTGCGATGGCATTTGTCGCGTTGTCTTCGCCAGATGCAGTGGCGGATGACAATGACAAACCGCATGTTGTCATCGTCGTTGGAACGTTACATTACTCGCCCGAACTGACGATGCCTGTGTTCGCAAAAGAGCTTGAGCGGTTTGGGTTTCGCACAACCGTTGTGATGGGCGAAGGAAATCCTGAAAAGAAAACGGAGAATGTGCTTCCCGGTATTGAGGCACTTGCGGATGCGGATCTCGCAATCTTCTTCATGCGATTCCTGAAGCTGCCTGACGCTGAGTGGGAGCCAATCGAAAACTATCTCAAGTCGGGCAAACCTGTCCTTGGACTACGTACAGCGAACCATTCGTTTAAATACCCGGCCGGCCATGATCGGTTTGAATGGAACGATGGATTTGGCCGGCGCGCGTTAGGAACACCCTACGTCGTTCATCAAACAAGCGAGACCAACATCAGCGTGGTCGATGATTCTCTAAGTCATCCGATCATGCAAAATGTCACCCAGAAGAAATGGGTGTCGCCGGGGACGCTCTATCTAACGCGGCTTGAGGAAGGCTGCGTTCCATTGGTGACCGGAACCGGCGATGGCCGAACGCGTGTTTTGAAAAAGGCATTTGGCACCGTGAACGTCAAACCGCATGAGTCCGATGTTGTTGCCTGGGCCTGGGAGAATGAGTGGGGCGGCAAAGTGTTCGGAACCTCCTTTGGGCATCCCGGTGACTTCGCAGAAGAGTCGGTCGTGCGGATGCTGGTCAATGCGACATGCTGGGCGCTCGACCGTCCTGTTCCCGCAGCAGGCGAGAACGTTTCGACCTGGGAGATAGAACGTGTCGATAAAAAACCCAAGAAGTCAAAGTGAGTGAAGCCCGGAGAGTCAGCCGATTTGTCATTAGCTATTTGTCATCTCTCAGTTGTCATTTGAGCTGAGATCCTGATCGGCATCATTCAATGACAAATGACTATTGAAAAATAACTAATGACAGATCTTTACCAGCACACACCGTTCCCACGCATGAATCACCGTCATTGCATCCTGCTTATCATTTGCTTAGCAGCTACCTTCAGTCAAGCTGAATCGCCGATCCGTTCGGGTGATCGAATTGCTTTGGTTGGCAACACCTTCGCCGATCAATTGCGAATTCACGGGTACCTGGAGACGCTGCTGTTGCAGCACACGATCGACAAACCCGTTTCGATTAGAAACCTTGGGTGGGGCGGTGACATGTTGACCGCTCGAGATCGCCCCACGAATTTTCCGTCCGAAGAAACGACGCTCACCGCACATCAGACTGACGTCATCATCGCCTGCTTTGGCATGGGTGAATCATTTGGTGGCAAGGCCTCGATCGGCGAGTTCAAACGGCAACTGCAAGCCTTCATCGAATCTCACGCGGGACAGAGCTACAACGGCGAATCCGCCGTTCGTTTGATCCTGGTTTCCCCCATTGCCTGCGAAGACCTTGGCGACCTGACACCGAGGCGCAACGAACGCAACGGTGATCTGGGTGCGTATACGCAAGCGATGAAAGAGGTTGCCGAGAAAGCCTCGGTTCCATTCGTCGACCTGTTCGCTCCTTCGCGTTATCTGATGGATGAATCGGCTGGACCCAACCTAACAAGCAATGGCATTCACCTAAATTCGTATGGCTATTGGGCGCTGAGTCAGGCGTTTTTCTCGCAACTGACATCCGACAACAGCGGGCCACCCCAGCCATGGTCACTGTCAATCAACTTTGCAGAGTCGACGGCCGAAGCAAACGGCGTCCAGATCACCGCTCTGTCAAAGGAATCTAACCGACTGCGATTTGAAGTGACCGAAACGACAGCACCAACGCCAACGCCTCCTTCGGATCAGTCTCTTCCACCACAATTAGAATTTCAGCGTGACACACTAAAAGTGCTGAACCTGCCCGCGGGAACCTATCAATTGACCGTCGACAAAAAGACGGTCGCGACGGCTAGCGCCGGAGCGTGGTCTGAAGGCGTTGCCATCGACGCGTCCCCAGCGCACGATGCGTTGGAAAGTTATCGCAAAGCCGTCAATGACAAGAATTTGCAATTTGTCTATAGCTGGAAAGCGCTAAATCAAGTTCACATTGTCGGTGAGCGGAAGAAATCGCCCAGCGGTCGGGCACTGCCAGGGGAAGTGATCGAGTTTGATCGTTTGGCGCGAAAGCAAGATGCTGAGTTGCGATCAGGGATAGAACTTAAAACTCGTGTGTGGTTGCTTCGTCGTGTTGGGGATTGATGCCGCGAGTGACAGACACGAAATAGATTTGTCATTAGTTATTTGTCAGTAGTCAATTGTCATTTGGTAGATGCAAAAAATGGGGGATTCCGCGAAAGCCGTTGAGCTAGAAGATCGGCTCATTGACTTTGCGGTGCGTATTATCAAGGTTGCCGATGCGTTGCCGGAATCGCCAGCTGGAAGGCACGTTTCACGGCAAATGTTGCGTTCTGGAACGTCGCCTGCACCGAACTACGCCGAAGCTCGCGGTGCGGAAAGCAACGCCGACTTTGTACACAAGCTGAAGATAGCCTTGAAAGAACTTAATGAGACTTCTGTCTGGCTGCGAATGGCATGCCGCGCGGAACTAATGCAGCCAGAACGCCTAGAGGAATTGATCGATGAGAACCAACAACTCTGCAGAATCCTGAACGCCTCAGTAAACACAGCGAAACAACCCCGTCATCCAAATGACAATTGACTACTGACAAATAACTAATGACAAATCTCGCCCCCAGCCAATCCACGCAGACACCTCGACTCACTCGGTGGAGCTGCCTTGGCTTACTCATCGCAGTTGCGTTCACGCAACCGGCACCTGCTCAAGACGCCACGGGAATCAAGGCAGCCAACTTGAAGGGTGCTGACCTGGATCTGATGAACAATCATGATCCCAATTCGGAGCTGGAGAACTTTGAACTTCTCCCAGGCTACCAAGCCAACCTTTTCGCGTCCGATCCAATGATTGCCAACCCGGTTCACATGCACTGGGATTCCAAAGGACGGCTTTGGGTCGCGTGCTCGTGGGCGTATCCGCAGCTGAAGCCTGGTGAAAAAGCGAATGACAAGATCATCATCTTGGAGGACACCGACGACGACGGGAAAGCGGACAAGTCGACTGTTTTTGCCGATGGACTTTACCTGCCAACCGGCATCGAGTTTGCCAACGGGGGATGCTACGTCGCCCAGTCGCCTGACATCTTTTTCCTCAAGGACACTGATGGCGACGACGTCGCGGATACGAAAGAGCTGGTGCTGACGGGTTTTGGAATCGAAGACAGCCACCACTCAATCAGCGCTTGGCGCCGTGGCCCTGGTGGCTGGCTGTATTTCCAAGAGGGGATCTTTCTTCACACACAAGTTGAAACGCAGTATGGCGTCGTCCGTAACTTCAACGGCGGTGTGTACCAATTCAATCCGCGTACACGAGAGCTGCGCATGTTTTGCCGCGGCACTGGCGGCAATCCTTGGGGACACGTGTTTGATCAATGGGGCCAATCGTTCATGGTCAACAATCCACGTATTCTGTATTTGTCTCCCGCATCGGGAAACAGCGGCGAGATCGTCCCAGTGAAACCGCTGATTTCGACCGAAAAGCAATGCGGGGGTGACCTCGCTTCAGGGTCGCATGTCGGCGATGACATTCGTGGTCAATTGCTTACCGGTCGCTTCAAAAGTCGTACCGTGGTTCGATACGAATTTATCGAAGAAGGCGCAGGCTTTGCGTGCAATGTTCTATCTCCATTGATCGCGTCCAAACACCCGAATTTTCGGCCAGTCGATGTCAAAGTTGGACCGCGCGGGGCTATCTACGTTGCCGACTGGTACAACTCCATCATCAATCACGCGGGTCACGACTTCCGCGATGAGCGTCGCGATCACGATCATGGTCGCATCTGGCGGATCACGCACAAGAACCGCCCTCTGACCGAAAAGCCGGAACTCGTTGGAAAGTCCGTCGCCTCGCTTGTTGACCAACTCCGCAGCCAAGAGGATTGGACACGTCATCAAGCACGAAGTGAACTGAGTCTTCGCGATCCTGATGAAGTGCTGGCCGTCGCCGAAGCATGGTCGGCAACGCTCGATCCGGAAGACACTGACTCCAGCCAGCATCTTGTCGAGGCAATGTGGGCTTGCCAGAACGTTGGCCGCGTGAGCGAGCCGATCTTAAAGCAAGTGCTAGCCGCAAAGGACGGGCACGCTCGCTCGGCAGGCGCGAGGGCCATTCGCTACTGGCACAAAGAACTATCCGACCCAATCGGTATGATTGCCAAGGCAGCGGCGGATCCTTTTCCTCGCACTCGAATGGAAGCGGTGTTGTCAGCGGGCTTCATCCCTCAGGCGGAGTCGCTGACTGCCGCGCTGAATTCGCTCGATCACCCTGGCGACCCGATTTTGGATCAAGCGCTTCCGCAAACCATGATTGCGTTGGAAAACCATTGGCGTCCGGCGATGGAAAATGGAACGCTTCAGTTCGCCGCCCCATCCCATCGCGAATATGTACAGAGCAACGCTGGCGGCGGCTTGGATCGTCAACTCTCGAAATTCTTGCGGAAGAAATCGCCTAGTGCAGACGAAATCTTGGCAATCAAGACGCAGTTGCAGAAGGTAGGGACTGAAGCCGACATCCAGATGGCGTTCAACGCGTTAACAAGAGGTGGAGGACTCGCGTCGGACGACGCGACGATTGCTTTACTGCAAGCGTTCGAATCGGTGCCAAGGTCCAAGCGGACTAAATCGCTGCAGCGCAAAATGCGTTCGTTGAAGACTCTGTTGGATCACAAAAACAAAGATGTTGCGCTGCTTGCGGCGCGGAACCTGGGCGTTTGGCGAATGGCAGGACGCGATGAATTGGCAAGGATTAGCGATACATCGTTGGATGCCCTGATGAGACAAGCCCTGGCTGTTTCCATTGCCAAAACAAGCCCTAAGTACACTGCCGCACTTTCAGAACTTTATGCCAGCGAAGACGTGTCGACTCGCCAGGCGGCGTTAGTAGGGCTGGCTCACGCTAGTGTTTCACGCGCAATTGAGATGGCATCGCAGGAGTTTGCTACCGAAACGGAAGGACTGGATCCCGTCGCGGTTGTTCAAGCAATCATCAAGCAAAAGGGTGGTGGAGCGAGTTTTGCAAAAGCACTCGACGGAGTCGCTTTGCACCCATCCGTCACGCTGCGGGTCGCGGAATTCCATCGTATGTCGGGACAACTTCCAATTGAACTTGCTGAGCGATTTCAATCCAATACCGGCGATCGTTCTTTGACGGCCGAACTGTTAGCCGAAGATCTACAAAATCTTCACGCGGACGTGGTGCGTCTGGGCAATCCTGAACGCGGCGAAGAAATTTATCGTCGCAAATCGCTCGCTTGCACCAACTGCCATGCGATTGGAGCCGCCGGCCCTGTGATCGGCCCCAACTTGGTTGCCGTTGGCGGTGCTTCCAAACCGGGGTACTTGGAGCAGTCCATTCTGAAGCCCAGCGCGATCATTGCCGAGCACTACGAGAACAAAAAGTTCCTGCTCGCCGATGGGTCGGTGCAAACCGGCATCGTCACCTTCCAAAGTGACAAAGAGGTAGTCGTTCGTGATGCGACCAACGGCGGAAAAGAAATTCGCATTGACGCCGACGAGATCGAACTCGAACAACCCCAGCCATCCGCAATGCCGTCCGGCCTGGCAGACCAATTGAAAGATCGCACGGAGTTTTTGGATCTTGCCAAATTCCTGACGGTACTTGGAACCCCTGGACCCTACGCCAACGATGAAAGCCCGGTCGTGCGAAAGTGGCAGCTGGCTTCAAGTGAGCGAGGAGACGTACTTCCTGATAATGACGCAATGTGGACAACTGCCTACAGCAAAGTCAACGGTGAACTACCTGCAGCGGATTTCTCGGAAAGCCAATGGGTCTTTGCCAAAGGAGCCTTCAATGTCCAAGTCGCTGGTCAACTGGAGCTGGATATTAACTCCCTTGTTGGCTTGACTCTCAGGGTCGATGGTGTGCAGATCAATGATTTTTCGCACCCGATTGATGTGAAACGTGGACGACACACACTCACTTTTGGAATCAACAAACGTGAACGACAAACAACTGGTTTGCGTGTCAAGCTAAACCCGGCGGATACGAAAGTCAGGTTCCAACCCGAAGGCGGGCAATGATTTGCCAGTCAAGTGAGCCGTGACGCGTGAGCGGCCGGGCCTTTGGCGGTGCGCAACAAATAGGCCTGGTGTGTGCAAGGCCCGGTGCCTGACGGCCCACGGCTCACCAAGTTGGTCGTTCTTGAACCGTGACGCAATAATGGCCGGGCCTTTGGCTCAATATCGATAGTCGGCACCGTCACGACTGCGTTGGCAGCTAGCTTCCAGCTCCAGCAATTGCTGACTCATCGATTCGGCACGATCGGGCATTGAATCGAACAGGTTCAAAGTTTCGCTGGGATCGTCATGAAGGTTGAAGAGAAACATGCCACCATCTTCTTTGGCTTCTTTCATCAGTTTCCAGTCACCCGAAATGACTGCCTTGCCATCGACTCCAGAGTGAAGCCTTCGGTAGCCGAAAAAGAGATCTGATCCACGGCGCGTTACGTCGCCTTGGATGACGGGCATCAAGTCGATTCCGTCGATGGGTCGCTTGTCTTTTGACGAAAATCGATAACCGACGATTTTTGCAATCGTCGGAAAGAAATCGACGGTGGAACATCGCACCTTCGTTGATCGCCCCGCCGGAATGACTCCTGGCCATTCCGCACAAGCTGGCACCAGCAATCCGCCTTCGTACATCGTGTGTTTGTGTCCTTTGAACGGACCTGCCGAAGCGACTCCTTTTTTGGTTAGGCTGTCAGCCGGACCGTTGTCGCTGCAGAAAAACAGGAGCGTCGATTTCTCGATTTTCAGTTCGCGAAGTCTCCGCCGAAGACGCCCGATCTGTTCGTCCATCGCAGTGATGCAGCCGTACAGATTCTGCCGCAGTTTACCGTTTTTGGAATACAGCTTTTTGTACGCTTCCCCTGCGACAACCGGTTCGTGAGACGCGTGGAACCAGACGGTGGCAAAAAAGCGATCGTCTTTGTTTGCTTCCACGAACGGAATCACGCGATCCATGATTACGCGACTGTCATCGCCAGCCATGTTTTCGGTTACTTCCTTGCCGTCGTGAACGTAAGGCGCACCGCCCTTCCAAGGATCCCCCGGTTCTGCGCCCCAACTGTTCCAGTCCTGTGGCGTCACCGTTGGGTTCCAGGTCGGAACGGCGCTGGTGGTCGCGAAGTACTCATCAAACCCGTGTTGATTCGGCGGCGAAAAGAAGCCCCGTGAACCAGCGTCTGTTTGTTTCACCCAACCCATATGCCACTTTCCAAAAAAGCCGGTTTTGTAATCTTGCTTTTTCAACATTTCTGCAATTGTGATCTCACCGACCCGCATTCCCGCAGTGTGAGCCGCCAAGATTCCAAAGCGAAACGGGTAGCGTCCCGTCAGGCAACTGCCTCTTGTCGGAGAGCACAGCGGCGCAGACGCGTAAAACCGATCAAATCGAACGCCGCCTGCGGCCATCGCATCCAAGTGAGGCGTCTTGAGTACTTTGTTGCCATTGAACCCAACGTCACCCCATCCCTGATCGTCGCTCATGATCAAAATCACATTGGGTTTGTCCGCGGTCACGGGCTTCGCCGCCATTAACACGCTGTGCGTAAAAGACAAAACCAGGAGCAAGACAAATTTCATCATTTGAATCCAGGGGAGAGTGAGGTGCATGCGAATTGGCTGGTGTACGCGCCGATCCACACGTGTAGCGGAGCACACTTGTGAAAATAGCCGAAGCGATTGGGGACAGATCTGACCGGTACGCCCAAGAAGGATACTTCGGGGCAATTGAGTCCGTTCTTTGCGTCGATGGT
The DNA here is from genome assembly GCA_964444105.1 of uncultured Pirellulaceae bacterium. Taxonomy (GTDB): domain Bacteria; phylum Planctomycetota; class Planctomycetia; order Pirellulales; family Pirellulaceae; genus K23-9. The sequence goes on along the minus strand of CAYUGI010000102.1, from coordinate 10,754 downwards.
TCAGCAATTGGATTACTACCTTGGCCAAGTATTCGATTACCTGGATGAAACAGAAGACCCACGTTGGCCGGCCACATGCTTGGCGGAGCGAATTCAAAGCAGCGAACCACTTCCGCGGCACAATCGGACAAGTTTGTTGGCTTGGACAAAAAAAGAGACGGGGAAATTGGCGAAAAAAAGTACATGAAACCGTACATCGCGGTTTTTGCTCGGAAGGATAGGGACAGCGATGGCAGGAAGGGCCAGAACAAACGCGAGCCAGGAGTCATGTCGTTGCTTCGCGACTTTGTGATTGATCGTTATCACTGTCCTCGGTCTAGCGTCCGGGGCGTACGCATGCCGTCGTTTCGCGATTAGCAGAACAGAGGAAAAATTGCGCGACTCGAATCAACTTCAACGCCAAACTATTAGCAATCCCGCCTAAGGCTGGTGATCATGGCTCTCTACTCGTCAATCTGCGTCGGTCGGAAAAAGTCCAATCCGATACGCCTTGGCTACTGCGGCAGGTGCATTTTGCACGTCCAGCTTTTCGTAAATCCGTCGAATGTAGGTGGCCACGGTGCTGACACTAATGCCCAGGTTTTGGGCAACCTCCTTTTTCAGTAGCCCGTTTCCAATCAAAGAGAGAATCTCCAGCTCACGCTGCGAAAGCGCATGCTCCAACTCTTCGTGCGGAATTTTTGAGCGTAGTGAGCTCAGCACATACTTAGCAACATTGCTGTCCAGTGTTGCTCCACCCACCATGACTGTTCGGATCGCATCCAATATTTGTGCTACGGTGGACGATTTCAGCAGGTAGCCCGACGCGCCTTGTTGGATGGCACGAATGACATCTATCTCACTGCCCGACTGGGAGAGGATGATGATCTTGGCCTCGGGGATGAGCGAGTAGAGAGAGGGAATAACTTCAAGGCCAGAAATGCCAGGCAAATTCAGATCCAGAAGAATCACATCAGGCGTTCTGCGATCCCGGGTATTCTTCAGAATAGAAATCGCACGTTCAGCAGAGCCGACTTGATCGGCGAGCTCAATGTCGTCTTCATCCTGGAGCGCCAACTGAATGACTTCGCGGTATTCCGGGTGATCTTCTACCAGCATCACTTGGGTTTTTGTTTGCATAGTCTTGTCTACCTACGACGTCCAAATCTGCGAGTCAACAAATTTAGAGCGATGTGCGTGCCACCACTCTCGAGGGATGTCGCAGTGACATTAGCCCCCAGCAAACGTGCTCGACGGAGCAGAGACGGCGGAACATTGTTCTTCGAAGCGTCGTCCAAGCCTTGACCATTGTCGCTGACGGTCAGCGACAGTGCCGCAGTGTCGATTTCCAAGAGGGCAGAGAACTGCGTTGCCCCACTGTGCCGGCTGATATTGACCAAGCATTCTTTATAGAAAAGGAAAAGGTCAGCGCGTGTGCGGAGTTTGAGCCGCTGCAAGTGCTCTTCGCTTCCCTGCAGTGTTAGGCTGCCATCAAGGTCGGCCATGATCCGCTGAGTCGTTCGCTGCATGTCTTGGTATAGATCCTGATAAAGCTCCTTGGCCTCCAAAATGTTCGTGCAATTCTGCACCGCCGTTCCAGATCTTTCTGTCATGACGCGAATACGTTGATGTAGTCCCTTCAGTTTTTCCGGTGAATCAACCGCCGCTTGAGCCAGATCGCCCAGCAAGCCGATCACATGCAGGTTAGCGCCTAGTTCATCATGCAGGTCCGCGGCGAAGCGTTCTTTCATATTCGCCATCTGACGCATGCGGATAATCCGGTCGATCAGGATCGTCACGCCAATTCCGATCACAGCTAGAGCTGCCAGCCATGTCATAAGAGACAGAAGTGATGATTGACGTGAATAGCGTCGATTCAATTCCGCAATCACGAGCGGACGCTCTGTCTCTAAGTCGTGACGCAAGGCCAGATCATTCATCCAATCACGCACCGGCAGAATTTTTCCATAAAAATTGCGGCCATCAGTGATCGCCCGAAGCGGACGATTCGGGTTTGCGTCCATTGGAGTGGCGCGGAACGGCACTCCGCGGGCAACGTTTTTGCCTTTGGCAAAGAGTTCGATTTCAGCGAAGCCGATTCGTGGTACGCGAGCATGATTGTCAATCGCGACGTCCGGATCGAGTGCGGTCAAACGTACATACCGGCAACGTGTTTCCGGAAATCGGCGCATGATGATCGGCCCAAAGTCAGAGATTTCGCTCGACTCAAATTCCAATAAACGAACGGCGTCAGAATAGTCAGACCGATTCGCCCCTTCAAGCAACAGATGCCTGGGCATGCCATAACCATCCGCGTATGCCTGAGGAACCGTATCACTAAGATCGACTGCATGGAGGTGAATGGAGCTGAGTGGCTGAGCTAGCCCAAGGTCAATCGAGAATTTTGGTTGAGCCAAACTCTCACTCTGCCTAACGAAAGCGATACTCTTTTCGCCCTCGCTTGCGTCCATCAAATAAGGAATGAACCCATCGACGAGAAACTGCTTGTTGCGTGAGTCTCCTGGTATACCTTGCCCAGACGACGCCCGAACATTTTGATGCAGGGCGATGTTCTCGCGCCCGCTAAAAATCATCACCTCGGACAGTTGGAGGACATATCGGGAATCCCAAAGTCGCGGTGACAATCGACTCGCTTCGATCCGCACCCAGGATGCGACAGTCGATGGGAATGGTACGACAAGCGGCGCAACGCGAGGTAGTAAGCCGTCGTTGGCTGTGTAACTTGCAACCACCGTTGCACCGGAATCACCTGCAGCGCCCACGACGACGCGAAAGTCCAACGGAAACCCGTCCGCTCGAAAGCCTGTTTTGGTATCTCGCCAAATCGTTGGCACCAACACAACTCGATCAATGGAGGCTGGCTCGCTCAAATCGATTTGAAACCACTCTGATCTCGTCTCCTCTTCTCCAACCGCTGACCGACTTCCAACAGCACCCACCCCACTGCGCAAACTGATCGGGCACAAATGATTAAGTTGCTGGTCAATCTCTGCGAGTCGCTTCTCCAACTGACCGACGGAAAGCTGCTTCGAGCCCAGTGCAGTTTCGCCAGCCTGCGCAGACGATACAGTCACCCCCAGAATGAGTGTGCGAATGATCAGATCCATGACGCAGTCAGGATATTTCTTCACCAAGGGTGGCACGCTGATTGCCTAAATGATGGAGATTCGTGCCTTGTCCTCTAAAAAGGGGACAAGCAGGGGGTCTGACGGTGGGATAGAATTTCTATCTTAAGCAAATCTGACGCCGGCTTCCCTGCACTTAGAAAGTGAGCTCGCCAGAAGCGAACAGGCTTTTCGTAAGCCTCTTCAATGGCATTGAGCTTAGTTGATTGTCACTAACCCAGTTGAATCTCGAGGTTCGGAAGTCGATCGTTTTCTTTGTTTTTCTTTTCTCCAAATCAGTTTTCCAGCAGTGGCGATTTCTAGCGTTATTGGACGCGAGCCATCCGGTGAATCACTTACCGGGCGACTCGTGCCTCGCCGAGCAAGGAGCGTAACTAGAAAACGTGCCCCGCCCGGAAGGCTTGACCTCTGCCCAAGCAGGGTCATCCACGAAGTTTCAATTTATCGGCAGACTAATTCTCCGCTGTCCCGAGAGCCGATAGGGCATTTCACGCAACACTCATTGGGTAGTCTTCTCAGCCAGCTTCGCGCGAATCTCTCGCCGCTGCGGGAAGAACGCGTTACTGTCTAACGCGCGTCGGTAGAACGTCTCCGCTTCTTGGTTCTGATCGCGTGAATCCATCAGTTTAGCAATGTAGAAAGCGGTTTGAGGCGAAATGGAACCGGACTGGTGAAGTGCTTTGAACATACGCTCCGCGACATCAATCGCCCCCAACTGGAGTTCAATCCAAGCGGCAGTCGCAATGGATCGTTGCAGTTTTGGCGTACGTTGAAGGTTGCTCTGGCTAAGTTGCTTCGCTTGCAGGCGTTTGGCTTGGTCGTTTGATTCGATCAACAATAACGCCAGTTGGTCGGAGGCCTCCAAGTCGTTGGGATTGTCTCCGAGAATCGCTCTCAGGCGTGCTTCGGCGGATTCCATTTCGCCAAGACATCGATCAACGACGGCACTGATGAAGATGACGTCGCGGTCCGATTTCCATTTTGCCGGAGTTGCGTCTAGTACTTTACTGACGTAATCAAGGCGGCCTTGAACAAGCAGCCAACGTACGTACTCCAATAGGTTCTGCTGCGTTGCAGTCTCCGCTCGCAATCCCTTCTTGTACCAACGTTCTGCATCGTCGCTGTCGGTGGACGCCAAAATCGTCGCAACGGTGAGCTCCGTTTGCGGAAGCGTCGGCAATTTTTGATTTGCCTTGTCCAATAAATCAAACCCGCTGTCCGTTTCGCCCGCAGCCACCAGCATTTGGCCAAGCTTCCACATCAGCTGACTCTCATCAGGGGAATCGGCGAGAAGCTCTCGGTAGAGCCGTAAAGCGGACTTGTAGTCCCTGCGTTTCTCCGCGGTTATCGCACGCAGACGTGTCAGTTGTGACGCCAGGAAAGCCCGTTTGACATCCGACATGTCTGCTGTCTTCGCACACGATTCTGCATGCGCTAACTGAAGCCATGCGTCTGTTAATCGCCCTGTCCCGAGTGCGATCTCCCCAAAACTCTGAAAAGCATCAGGGTCACCTGGATGGTCGACGACGTGAGATTCCAAGAGCGTTAGCGCTCGGCGGACGTCACCGCGAGACAAGTACATTCGCGACAAAATGACGTCGACATGCGGCAAGTCGGCGTTGATGCTTCTTGCGGCGTCCAATTCTTCCTTGCAACTAGCCAAGTCGTTGCTCTCGAACGCTTTGATGGCGCTGGCTAATGACGCTTTGGTTTCGCCGACCTGCATTTTATGCAGGTCACCCACTGAAATCGCCCCACCAAATATTGTGTCCGCAGAGGCGCTGCGAATGATTCCAGGCAACAAAGCCAGCACGAACAACAAGAGCAAAACACTAAAGCGGCCGACACGTTGCACCACGTCGTTTCCGTATGCGAGATGGGCCAACATGCTTAGAGGTTCCGTCTTCGGCGGCGACCGCTACCCACCAGGCCAATCGCCGTGAGTAAGGCTACCGTGCTCGACGGCTCTGGCACAGCAACGACACTGATAATTCCGTTGGTGCCCAGCGAGCTAAAGTCCCAATTGCCTTGCGCCAAGGTCGGTGCGTTGGCAATGTTGAATGTCCCGGTCGATGAATTGAAATCTAGGACTTTGAATTCGTCACCCACATTTGGCATGAAACCGTCCAGCAAACTCAGTCCCAGATTCGCTCCGGTATCTACCGTCAGCAAACCAGAAAGCGCTAGCTGATCGAAATCTGTTAGGGATCCCAATTGGATCATCAGCGTCGAGCCGTCGCGAAAAGTTGCATCTGTCGCTGTAAGCGTCCCAGGGCTATTGCCTGGTGAAACGATGCCGCCAGATGAGGCGACAATGTCCGAGGCGATCGTGCCGGTTCCTGAGAGCGTGCCGCCACTGTTGACCAGTACGTTGTTGCCACCGATCGTCCCGTTGACTTCCAATGTGCCACCATTGACCCGTGTAAATCCTTGGTACTGGTTGTCGCCGTTCAGCGTTAGTGTCGCATCACCTGTCTTCACGATGCCGGGACTGTTGCCCAGGAAAGCTCCGTTCATGACAAAGTCTTCGTTTATCTCGAAGAACGATTGATTGAATATCGTTGCATCTCCGTTGAGCACGATGCCAAGTCCGTCGACCTTGAGGGTTCCGCCGCGGTAATCGATGTCATAGTCCAGCGAAAAACCCGCTGTGTCAGCGGCGTTTCCCAGTCGCAAGGTCGATTTAGAACCAACGACTAGCTTGCCATCTCCTTGGGCATTTGTTCCAGCGCCTTGAATCCAGAGCGTCCCTTGGTTGGCATCTCCACCGTTCAGTTGGAGGGTGCCGTCAAGGTAAAGGTCCATGTTGCGCCAATTGACAGTGTTGGTACCGATCTTTTGAAGCGTCGCGTTTTCTTCGACCCGAACGGAGCCCCAAGAGTGCATTCCCCAGTCGCCCGATCCGCCAAACTGGCTGGTCGCTGCGGTTCCGTCGTTATTGGACATCGCATAAATCCGACCAAACGCGTTGCCCAGATTCGAGCCATCGTTCACGAACTTGCCGCCACGCAAATAGACCATGTCCAAGCCAATGCCGGCGCCATTCATGTCCTGAGTGTCGCCCGACATTAGCGTCGAGTAATAGTTGTCGCCGACCTTGGTTGGACGCCACAGCCCATACGAGTCCTTGGCGACCAAACGAGAGTCATTATTGTGATTCCACCAAGCGTAGCGCGTGACATAGCTTCGGGATTCAAGACCGGCGATCGCGGTCTCCAGGAACGTGGCGTTCCAGTCGTTCATCTGCTCGGTGGTGTAGTTGCCGCCGAAGTCGATACCGGCAAACTCAGTCACCCAAACGTTACGTCCGTAGTTGTTGTGGTACTGATCGACCTTGTTCAGAAAACTATTGGCCGTGCCGGTTGGGTTGTTAATGTTGACGGTTCCGTACCAATGGAACGCAACTTCATCGACGACCAGATTGGGGCTCGCATCGACTTGCGTCATGAAGTCGTCCAGCCAAGCTCGGCCACTTGCCGTATCCGAGACAGCGGGGCTGACTAGTTTGATGTTGGTGCCCGCGAAGCCATTGGAGATCGTGCCCCATTGGTTGATCGCATTGGCAACGGTCATATTGGCTTGATCAGCACGCTCGGGTTCGTTGAAACCCAGAACGTAATTGACGTTTGAATAACCCTTGATCGCGTTGATCTTCGTATTCAGATTGCCACCGGACCAAAACATCGGCACGTACTCGCCGTTGTACGCGTTGGGACTGTCGTAGTTCCAGTCGTAAGCCCAGCGGGAATTCAGGGAGTTGGCTAAGGACCCATCGCCGGCGCCAATCCCACGCTTGGTGTCTTGTGAATAGACGTTGCTGTGACACAGAAGCGGCGCAGCGACAGCGAGCAGGATTGCTGCGAAAGTCAGACTTGATCGAGCGTTCAAACCGAGAGGTTCCTTCGCATTAGAAAAGAAGAGACTTTGAGTGTAGTCTATTGGCAGAACATCTCAACGCCAAAGTCGCTGCAGCATGACCGCCACCGGGGGGCGAAAGTTTTTCAAGCGGCATCATTGGCTGGCCCCGAGTGCTTATGACGGTGTTGCGAGCTCACCGTTTTTGTTGCTTCCAAAGACATGCCTTCTCGGAGCCCGAGAAGGGTACGCGAAAGTAATCGCGTGGATGCAGGTCGATGCGAAACACGCCCTGTTGCGATGATCTATCGCTTACGTCGACGTACACCGATGACGCCGGCACCGATTGCCAGCAGCATTGCTGTGGACGGTTCAGGGACTGCGATAGCCACGACGCTCAACTGGCCCGTCGTAAGCAAGTTGCTTGTGTCAAATTCAAATCCGGAATCCAGATTCGTTGGAGTGATCGACGCGAAACTTCCGCTGAAGGTGTCCCAGTTCTCAAGTACCTGAAACACATCGCCATCCATCGCGGTATAACCGCTCGCGTCCAACGTCAGTGCTCCACCCGCGGTGAAGACATCAGCGCCGACCAAATCATTTAGCAGAACATCAAACTGGCCCACACCCGTTCCAGCTAGCTCCAGCGTTGTAATCGCGGTCGCGTCCAGCGTCAGACTGTCGTTAAAGGTCAGCGTACCTGTTCCACCAAATCCGGCGTCGAGGTTACCAGCCACGGTCGTGGCATCGTCAACAATACCAACTCCATCCAGTGAGTTAAGAGCAAGGCCAGTTCCGCTGAGTGTGCCATCGGCACCCACACTGACCAAGCCATCAACTTCCCCGCCTTCTACGTTCCAAACCAGTTCGCCGTCATTGACCGCAATCGTACCGATATTTGCAGCAAATGCACCGCTAGCAACCGTGCGGTTGAAAGTCTGCGTTCCCTCGCCGGTCTTAACAAGATTGATTGTACCGGAACCAGCGACGTTACCACCGAAGTCATAGTTTTCTCCATTGCCCACATTGAGTGTGAGCGTGGAATCGGAAGCACTGTTATTCACTAGCTCCCGCGTGTTATTACCCACTATCTGAAGACCAGCAATCGTTGCATCGAAACCCTCCATATAGAGCCTAGATCCACCGCCATTGCTGCCACCGACATTCAGCACGGTGCCAGCCGGCAGCGCGTCGTCGATCCCCAATTCGATCGCGCCTTTAAACAGCGTCGTCTCGCCAACGTAGTCGTTGGCGTTTGAGGTAAGGAATGGTCCTATTCCCAGAGCCGTCGCCGGTAACTCCAATCGTTAAACCGCCGGTTCCTGTAATCGGCCCGTTGACGGTGTGTGCCGCACTGCCATTGATAAGGGTGCCGCCGCCATCGAGAGTAATACCGCGGTTGGCGCCAAGGGTCACGCCGCTACCGCCAACATTCATCTTCAGCCTGGCGCCATTGCAAAGAATGATGTTGTCCGCGTCAAACGAGGCTGGTGCAGCGCCGAGCTCATTATCGTTGCTGATATTGAGCGTTCCCCTGACGATGTCAGTGCCGCCGGTGTACGTGTTTACCCCGTTTAGATTTAGTTGATTACCAGAGGTATCGATAGCTCGACCGATCGTGAGCCCGCCGCTGCCTGCAATCACTCCGTTAATGGTGTTTGCATTATTTAGGTTGACGATCACTCCTCCTCCATCAAGCGTTACACCGCGGTTGGCATTCATGTTGAGTCCATTCATCTTGATGATTCCGCCGTCTTTCAAAATGATGTTGTCCGCATCAAATGAGCTAGGCACCGCCCCAAGAACGGTGTCACCTCCGGCGATGAGCACCATTGTATCGCTTGATACGCCGTCTACTGTCAGCCCACCACTCCACTCATTAGCCGCGTTGTTCAACCTCAAAAATCCCGAAAGACCGTTGGTGGAGGTGTTCATGTTTGAGACGACGAGTCGGCCTGTTCCATCGACTTCACCATCGACAAAGATTGAACGTCTGTTACCTCTAAACCGGGAAGTAAAAGCAGTGTCTGCATTGAGAACGAAATCATTGTTAAAGGTCTGATTGGTGTTGCGTTCATTGACGAAGGTTCCGCCAGTCATTGTCACACTGATATTGCTTACTCCAAGATTGTACGAGGCAGCCCGTACAACGGTGGCGTCACTGAAGATCACATTTCCGCCAACCGTATTCCAAGGAACACCCGTACCTCTTTCGCCTGCGTCAAACGTGCCGCCACCGCCAACGGTCAGCGTGTTGCCGCCAAGATTTAAGCCCACATCTCGATTATTGAGCCCGCGAAACTCGATTTCACCACCGCCAGTATTCCATGTCGCGTCGCCTGCGAGTGTGATCACCGCACGGTCCGCAGTTGCAGCGCCTGCAAGAAACGACATTTTGTTCGTGCCCACATGCGTCAGGTCACCCACCGTGATGACGCTGCCGGTAGCTACACTTACATTGTAGTTTGCGCCGGAGTTACCGAAGATCGCTTCCGTCGCTCCCGTATTATCCCAAATTTGGTCAAGGACACCGTTGGACCAGTTCAAAAGTGGTGGTATCCCAGGTGCCTGCTCCGCCGTTATTGACTAAGTCTAGATCCGGATCCCACGTCAATTGTGCATTGGCGTTAGTAGCAAACGCCAAGAACGAGAGGGTGAGACAGCAAATGAATCGTTGATAGTTCATCACGGTGCAAATCATGAGGGCATGAGTACAGTATTTCGCCGGAGCCTTCACCCAATTTGGGCGGGGTTATTCGTAGCGAATACACAATTGCGGGCTTCGCAAAAAGCACATTTTTTTCGCAATCGTGATGAGAGTCTACATAGACCCGACCGTCTGGGGAACTTGAGTACCGCCATAATCGCGAGAAACACAAAGGAATGGCGTACATGCGTACAGTTTTCTTGTTGTGCGGCATTGCTGGCGGAATATTAACAAAAACGGCTCCTTCCGCCACGAACGGAGCCCTGACCAGGGCTGCCGAATGCTCAACTGGAGGTCGAACCGACAATCTCACTACATGAAAGAAGAAGGGACCGAGTGAATCGATCCATCAGAGTAGCCATCCCGTTCATTCTGTCTTTTCTGCCGCTAGCCACGCTTCTGGCATCCAAGCCCAACGTCATTCTGATCATGACTGACGATCAGGGGTATGGCGATCTTTCGTGCCATGGGAATCCGACGCTGCAGACTCCGAATCTGGATCTACTGCACGCAGATTCGGTTCGCTTCACGGACTTTCATGTCGCACCTTACTGCACGCCGACGCGATCAGCGTTGATGACCGGTCGCTATCCGGCTCGGACCGGCGCGTACCGAACATCATCTGGACGCACATCGCTGCACGAGCGGGAAAAAACTCTGGGCGATCTATTCACGCGGAATGGCTACGCGGCGGGAGTCTTCGGTAAGTGGCACCTGGGAGACTGCGCGCCGTCGCGCCCGATGGACAAGGGATTTGAACGCAGCGTCTGGCATCGATGCGGAGGACTGACGCAGATCTCGGATTATTGGACCAACGACTACTTTGACGACACGTATCTGGTGGGTGATCGTTGGAAGAAGTTTGACGGATATTGCACCGACGTGTGGTTCGACGAAGCGATGAGCTTCATGACTTCGGTTGCGGCCGATGCAGGAGGCAGCAAGCCGTTCTTTGTGTACCTGCCAACGAACGCTCCCCACGGTCCCTACCTCGTTGATCAAAAGTGGAAGCAACCGTTTCTTGACCAGGGTATCACTGGAGCTCAGGCCAGCTTCAAAGGCATGGT